>JAFWVB010000152.1 GCA_017518445.1 Oscillospiraceae bacterium
TCAATCAAAAAATTAAAAAATTCGGGTAATTTTTGTTTTTTCGCTCTGTGGAGTGATTTTTAATTGCTCCGCGGGGTAACTTTTCTGATATGCGTCAGAAAAGTAACCAAAAGAACGCAAAAAGGGAGAGGGGATTCCGAATTTCCCCTCTCCCTTTTATCCCTCTCCCTTAAAACGGCAAAAGGGAACGGCTTCGTTCCCTTTTGATACCCTCCGCGACGGGTTGAACACCGATAGTGCGGAGTGAAATTATTAAGCCCTCGCACGCATTGGCGGGCGGGGGCTTTTTTAGTGTCTTATTACGAGAAATCATACCCGAAATCGGGGCGGACGTCGTAATCGAACACATCGGCGGCGTCATAGAATTGGAGATAGCGGCTGCGCGACCAGCGGAGCGTCGTGCCGTCAGGGTGGAGACGGTCGCAGATAACGGCGCAGATGTCGCCCTTTATCTTTGAATACGACTCGATACCGACGGAGGCGAACACGCGGAAGCCCTGCTCCTGCATATATTTGAAGCACGGACCGGTCTGTGTGACGTCGTTGCCGTCGAGCCTGCCGCCGAACGGGTAGAAATAGAGCTTTGTCGCACCGACGAGCGAGGCGACCTCATTTTGCCAGCGCTCGTTATCCGCCACGACGCGCTCATACGACGCGTTGGCGAGGTTGAGGTGAGACCATGAGTGACAGCCGAAATACCAGCCTGTCTCCTTGAGACGCTCCACAATGGGCTTTACAGCCTCGATCTCCTTTTGGCGGTTTGCCTCAAACTCGGCGGAGGTGTTCTCCTTGTCCGTGTGCGTGCGGTAGCCGAGGATACCCTCGTACCCCGTGAGGCACAGACAGCCCTTCGCGCCGAAGAGCGAGAAATCCGGGTGCTCGTTCACGAACTTGTCCATGATAGTTATCGCGTCGAGATCCTGCGACACGACCTCGTTTCCCTGCGGGTCGAGTCCCCAGCTCCAGAGATTGCCGTCGTCGCCGATTATGAGCTTGTAGGTGAAGCCGTTTTCGAGCATGTACGCATAATAATTTACGTCGTCATAGGAGATGATAATGGGCTTTTTGCCCTCCGGCAACATGAGCGTGTTGCGTACCATCACGGCTTTTCCGCTGTCGTCGGTCGTCTCAGTCCAGACGTCGTTCATGTCGACCATGATATAGCCGTTGTCATAGAGGCTTTGCAATATTTTATTGTATTCGCTGACCGTGACCATCCAGTCGTCTATGCCCGCCTCTTTATAGTCGCCGTCAAACGCAAGCTCCGGATACGCTATGACGGGGTGGAAGAAGATATGCTCAACAATGCCGTCATAAGGGACGAGCTCGCCGTAATTCGCAGGATCGTCCCAGTATTTCTGAACGGGAGTCATCGATAGCTCTTTGATTTTTTCATCGAGCGCCTCCTGCACCTCGACGGGCGCCTTCGGTCCAGCCGCTTCCTTAATAATGACGGGGTCGGGGGTATCCTCCTTCACGGACTTTTTCTTCTTTCCGCAGCCGGCGAGCGCCAGAGGCAAAAGCAGGCACACGGCTAAAAGCGCGCAAATCATCCTTTTGTTCACGGTTGTCCTCCTTGTACCGTTTTAATACACCTATTATATCCATAATACGACATTTTTGAAAATAATCAAGAACGAGTGATTACAAAAATGAGACATTGTGGTAAAATATATTAAAATAAAAGACTGTGGGGTGGAAAGTGGTATGCTTGAACTTATGCTCGGACGGGCGGGGAGCGGAAAAACCGCCGCCGTAATGCGAAGTATGGGAGAGCTGCACCGCGGCGGCAGACAAAGCGTTATGATCGTGCCGGAGCAGTATTCGCACGACGCGGAGCGTCAGCTCTGCGCGGAATGCGGGAACGGCATATCACTGAGCGCGGAGGTTTTGAGCTTTTCGCGCATTTGCAGCCGCGTTTTCGAGGAGACGGGAAAGGCGGCGTACAAGACGCTCGACCCATGAGGGCGCGTACTGCTTATGCACCTCGCGCACAGAGGCGTGCAGTCGAGGCTCGAGGTGTTCACGCTGCCGGACAGACGGACGGATTTTCTGTCGTCGCTCATAGATATATACGATGAATTCAAGTCCTCCGGCGTGGATATGGACGAGCTCTGCGCGGCGGCGGACGGAATGGAGGGTGCTCTCGGCGGCAAGCTCCGCGATATATCGCTTATTTTCAGCGCTTACGACGCGATGAGACCGGAGGGGCTTTTAGACCCGCGGGAAAAGCTCGGAATGCTCGCGGAGGACATAGGGGAGAGCTCTTTTGCTGACGGAAAAAGCATATTTATAGACGGCTTTACCGATTTTACGCGGCAGGAGCTCGACGTGATAGACGGACTGATGAAAACGGGAGCGGACATAACCGTGTGCCTGACGTGCGACGGGCTTTACGGCGAGGAGGAACAGTTCGAGCTTACGCGGAAAACAGCGCGCCGTCTCGCGGATATGGCGAAAAAGCGCGGCATACGATTCAGTGTCGCGGATATGCGCGTGCAGGAGGGCAGGCGATCCGGTGAGATGGCGCTCGTCGAGGAAAGCATTTTTTCGCAGGAGCGCGCGGAGACAGCGGGAGAGGCGGAGAAAATCAAGATACTTACGGCGCCATCTGTCGCGGCGGAGTGTGAGATGGCGGCGGGCGAGGCGCTCGAGTTTGTGCGTAAATACGCGTACAGGTACAGAGACATCGCAATCGTCGCGCGGGACTGGGAGAGATATGCCTCCGCGCTTGAGAGCATACTCGAAAAATTCGGAGTGCCGGCAATGTCTGGCGAAAAGAGCGACATACTCGAAAAGCCGGTAATGGCGCTTATCGTGTCTGCGCTCGACGTGCTCGCGTCGGACTGGGAGCACACGAGCGTGTTTAAATACCTCAAGACGTGGCTTACCGGCGTGGAGCGGGACGAGATCGACCTTCTGGAAAACTACGTTCTCAAATGGAATATACGCGGCAAAGGGCTGTGGACGCGCGAGGAGGGGTGGAGCTTCGACCCGGAGGGCTTCATACAAGCTGACGGCGAAAGGCATGAGGAAACGCTCGCGCGGGTGAACGCGGCGCGGAGCGCGACGGTTTTGCCGCTTAAACGCCTCGGTGCGGCGATGCAGGAAAACGCGGGCGCAACGGGCAAGCTCAAGGCGCTTTATGCGTTTTTGGAGGAGATCGGTCTGCCGCGGAGACTTGCGGAGAAAACGCGGCGATTCAGATCGCTCGGACTTGTGCAGGATGCGGAGGAGTACGCCCGCATTTGGGACATAATTACGGATGCGATGGAGCAGACTGCCGCGATTTTAGGCGGAAAACCCATAGAAAGTGGGGAATTTATACCGCTTTTCAAGCTGGTTTTGAGCAAATATGAGGTAGGCACGATACCGCCGGCTCTCGACCGCGTTTCGATAGGCGGAATGCTGCGCGTGCGGCGGCGGGGCGTGAAATGCCTTATACTGCTCGGCGCGTCGGACGAGGCGATGCCGAAATACACCTCGTCGGAGAGTATGCTGTCCGACGACGACCGCGCGTATCTTGAGAGCCTCGGCTTTGAGCTAAGCGAGGCGCCGGACAGCCGCCTTGCGCGGGAATTAAACGCGATATATTCAACGCTCACGATGGCGTCGGACAGGCTCACTGTTTCGTATGTCGAGGGTGACAGACCGTCTTTCGTAGTTTCAAAATTGGAAGAGCTGTTCAAAATCGGGGAGGGCGGCGATATAAGCCGCGCGCGGTGCGCGGCGCTTCTGCCGCTGTTCGAGCTCGCCGTTGCAGACGGGAAAGAGGGCGACGAGTGGGCGGCGGCGGCACTTGAATACCTCAAAGAGAGCGGCGTCATGCGCGAAAAGCTCGCGGCTGTTTACCGCGCGGCGGAGATGACGAGGGGCAAGCTCTCGCAATCGGCGGCGGAGAGGCTTTACAGCAGGGAGATAAACACGACGGCGTCGAGAGTAGAAAAATTTTTCTCGTGCCGGTTTGCGTATTTCATGCAGTACGGGCTGAAGGCGAAAAAGCGCGGCAGGGCGGAGCTTGACGCGCCGGAGGTAGGCAATTTCATGCACTATCTTTTGGAGAACGTTACGCGGGATGCAAAGCCTATCGGCGGGCTCGGCTCGCTTGGCGAGACGGAGTGCCGAGAGCTTACGAGAAAATATGCCGCGCTCTATGTCGATGAGGTGATGGACGGCTTTAAGGACAAATCCGGCAGGTTTAAGTATCTGTTTTCACGGCTTTCCTATGACGCGGAGAGGATAGTCCTCGATATGGCGGCGGAGCTGAAAATTTCAAAATTCGAGCCGCTCGATTTCGAGCTCGATTTCTCGCAGGGCGGGACTATGCCGCCCGCGGAGATATCGGGAGACGGGGTGACCGTAAGAGTGAACGGGCGCGTGGACAGGGTAGACGGCTGGACGCGCGGCGACAAGCTGTATCTGCGCGTCGTGGACTATAAGACCGGAAAAAAGGATTTCAGCCTGTCAGACGTTGCGGACGGGCTCGGAATACAGATGCTTCTGTATCTTTTCGCGCTCCGCGAGGGCGGACGGGAGAAATACCACAGTGAGGTCGTTCCGGCGGGCGTGCTGTACGCGCCGGCGCGTGACGTCATTGTGAAGGCTTCGCGGTCGATAACGCCGGAAAAGCTCGAACGGGAGCGTGAAAAGGCGCTGACCCGAAAGGGGCTTATACTCGACGATCCGGAGGTCGTCAGGGCGATGGAGGACAGCGACGAGCCGAGATACATACCGATAAAGCTAAAAAAGGACGGCGCGGACGGAGACGGTCTTGCGTCGCTTGAGCAGTTCGGGCGGCTAAAAAGGCACATAGACAGGACGCTTCTCGAAATGGGACGCGAGATCCGCGGCGGCGAGATAGGCGCGGAGCCGTATTTCAAATCAAACAGCGACAACGCCTGCAATTACTGCGAGTATTTCGAGGCGTGCCATTTCGACGAGCGGCGCGGCGACAGCTTCCGGCGGCTGAAGAAATTCAAGCCAGCCGAGGCGTGGGCGCGTATTGAGAGGGGAGCGGGCGATGGAGAAAAATAAGGTCATGCTGACAGCGCAGCAGCGCCTTGCGGTCGAAACTACGGGCGGAGAGCTGCTTGTCTCCGCGGCGGCGGGTTCCGGCAAGACAAAGGTGCTTGTGGAGCGGCTTTTGAGGCAGATAACCGATTCGAGAATCGGTGCTGATATAGACGATTTTCTCGTCATCACCTATACGCGGGCGGCGGCGGCGGAGCTTCGCGGCAAGATAATGGACGCTATCTCGGAAAGGCTCGCGACAGAACCGAAAAATCGGCTTTTGCGGCGGCAGCTCGGACTTTGCCGAAAGGCGCAAATAAGCACGATACATGGCTTTTGCTCGTCGCTGATAAGAGAAAACGCGCATATGATCGGCGTCGCGCCGGATTTTCGTATAGCGGAGGAGACGGAGCTTGCGGAGATAAAGCAGACAGTTTTAGACAGGCTCCTTGACAGCCGATATGAGGCTCAGGAGGCGCACCCCGGCTTTACGCTCCTTGTTGACACGATGAGCGCGGGGCGCGACGACTCGAAAATAGCGGAGATAACGCTACGTCTGCACGCGGCTGTTATGAGCCACCCGTATCCGAAAAAATGGCTTGAAACGGAGCGCGGCAGACTCGCGCTTGACGGAGTTTCGGATCTGAAGGAGACGCCGTGGGGGGAGTATCTTCTGCAAAAAACAAAAAGCGCGGTCGCCTATTGGCGGCGTCGGCTCGAAAGGCTCTGCGACGAGGCTTCGTTAAGTCCCGATTTCGCGGCATCTTACGGCGCGGGGCTCTCGGAGCAGGCAGCGCGCGCGAGGGCGTTTGAAGATGCGCTTGCGATCGGCTGGGACAGCGCGTTCGGCGCGTCGGATATGTCGAAGGTAAAGGTCTGCAGGATAAGCGGATATGATGACCTCAAAAAGGAGCGCGACCGCTGTGTGGCGGGGCTTCAGAAAGCCGCCTCCGTACTCGCCGCGCCGTCAAAGGAGCTTTTGGAGGATATGCGCGAGACAGCGCCTGCGGTGGACGAGCTTTTGAGCCTTGCCGCCGATTTCGACGCGGCGTTTTCAGATGAAAAGCGGCGGCGTTCGATCATGGATTATTCCGATCTCGAGCATATCGCGCTTGAGCTTTTGACAGATGAAAACGGAGAGCGGACGCCGCTCGCGATCGAGGTCTCCGCGCGGTTTCGCGAGATACTGATAGACGAATACCAGGACGTTAACGCCGTGCAGGAGCTGATTTTCCGCGCCGCGTCAAGGGGCGGGGAGAACATTTTCACGGTCGGCGACGTGAAGCAGTCGATATACAAGTTCAGACTTGCCGATCCGTCGATATTCCTCGAAAAATACCTGCGCTTGCCGGACGCGGAAGACGCCGCTGAGGGCGAGGGCAGGCGCGTGATACTGTCGAAAAACTTCCGCTCAAGGGGCGGGGTGCTCGACGCGGTGAATTACATATTCAAAAATATTATGTCAGCCGAATTCGGGGAGATGGACTACACGCCGTCGGAATATCTCTATCAGGGTGCGGAGTACGCGGAGCGCGAAGAGTGCGATACGGAGCTGTATGTTATAGACGCGCCGGACGGCGATGATACGCCGGATGCGGGAGAAGCCGAGGCGGAATTTATCGCGGCGCGGATCGAGGAGCTTTTGCAGAGCGGCGAAATTTCGGACGGCGCGGGCGGCGCGCGGCGGATAAAATACGGGGATATAGCGATACTTCTGCGCTCTGTTAAGGGCAGACAGCGGCGGTATGCGCACGCTCTCGAAAAGCGCGGCATACCGTGCGCGGCGGGAAAGAGCGCCGAATTTTTGAGCACGGTAGAAATATCGGTCATATCGTCGCTTCTGTCTGTTATCGACAATCCGCGGCAGGACATACCGCTTGTATCCGTACTGCGAAGCCCTGTTTACGGCTTTACGGCGGACGATTTAGCGGAGATACGGCTCGCCGATCGGGACTCTGATATATGGTCGGCGCTAAAAAAAGCGTCGGAGAAAGGCGAGCGGTATGCGGCGTTTGTCGAGGAGATAGAGAGTTACCGCGACCTCGCGCCGGATATGTCGGCGTCGGAGCTTATTTGGCATATTTACAGCCGCACGGGTATGCCCGGAGTAATGAGCGCGATGACGGGGGGCGCGGAGAGATATGAAAATCTCATGCTGTTTTTGGAGGAGGCGCGCCGATTTGAGAGGTCCGGCAGACGCGGGCTTTACGCATTTAACTGCCACATCAAAAAGATGATGGACGACGGCACCGAGCCGGAGAGGTCGGAGCCTGTTGCGGCGGTGAACGCCGTCACGATAACGAGCATACACAAATCGAAGGGGCTTGAATATCCGGTCGTATTTCTCGCGGACACGGCAAAGGAGTTCAATCAGCAGGACACTCGCGAGCGGCTTCTGATACATCCTAAGCTCGGCGTCGGCGCGAAGCGGCTCGACCTTGAACGTCGGTTGGAATACCCGACCGTGCCGCGGCTTGCCATAGCGGCGAAAATAAAATCGGAGACGCTCGCGGAGGAGCTGCGCGTGCTCTATGTCGCGATGACGAGGGCGCGTGAAAAGCTGATAATCACATGCGCGTATAAGGACGCGGAAAAGACGATGCAAAAGCTGCGGCGCGACAGCTCGCTGCCGGTTGAGCCGCAGGTGCTTGAGGACTCAAAAAGCGTCGCGGAGTGGCTTCTGCTCGCGGCGATGCAGAGACCGGAGGCGTGCGCTTTACGCGCTGGCGAATGCGGCTTTACGACGGACGACTGCGGAAAGCCGTGGCGCATAGAGCTTGTGGAGGGCGGCGTATCATCGCCGTTCGCTGAGAGCGCCGAGACGCCGGAAAAGCGCGAGGCGGACCGCGAAAAGGTACTCGAAATAGCCGAAAGAGTGAATTTTCTCTACGCTCACGCGGCGGCGACAAACGTGCCGAGCAAGCTGACGGCGACGGAGCTGAAGGGGCGGTACGGTGAAGCGGAGGCGGCGGAGGACGCATATCGGACGGAACCGAAGTTGGCGGATCCTGAACTCAAAAAACCCGATTTTTTGGGCGGCGATAAGCCGCTTACGGGCGCGGAGCGCGGCGTCGCGATGCACACGGCTATGCGGTATATCGACATTGAGCAATGCACCTCTGAGGACGGTGTACGCTCGGAGATCGCGCGCATGGAGCGCGAGGGGCTTCTGACGCGGAACCAGGCGGAGGCGGTCAGCGCGGAGAAAATATATCGGTTTTTCGCCTCTGAGACGGGCGCGATGGTGCGCGGCGCGGACGAGGTGCGGCGCGAGTTCAAATTCCTGCTTCTCGTGCCGGCGGAGGAGTTTTACGCTGATTGCGGCGATGAAAAGATACTCCTTCAGGGTGTTGCGGACTGCTGTGTCGAGAAAGACGGTAAGTTAACCATAATAGATTATAAAACAGATTATGTAGATGAAAATAACATCGCGGAGAAAATCGACCTGTACAGGGGACAGCTCGGCGTGTACTCGCGCGCAATGGGCGAGATATTCGGCAAGACTGTAGAGCGGAGGGTGATATATTTCTTCTCAAAGGGGATCGCCGCGGAGGTGTAAAAGGCGGATTTTTGCGCCGCGTAAAAATTCGGGAGGAAATAATATAAAAACACTTGCATTTTTTATCGGGCTGTGCTAAAATACTCTCTGCGTCAATGGACAGTAATTATGAGAGAGGTGAACATGATGAAGGAAGGAATCCATCCCGACTACGAGCAGACCACCATTAAGTGTGCTTGCGGCAATGTGATCGAGACGGGAAGCACAAAGAAGGACATCAAGGTAGAAATCTGCTCCAAGTGTCACCCCTTCTACACCGGCAAGCAGAAGCTGGTCGATACAAGCGGCCGCGTCGATAAGTTCAACAAGAAATTCGGCATTAAATAATTTCGCTTATACTGAAAAACGGTACAGTTCACGCTGTGCCGTTTTTTTGTTAAATCGGGGCTGTGCCGCCAAATATCTATTGTGTTTTTTTCTTTTATATGGTAAAATCACAATATCATTTTGCGCGCTTTTTTCAGAAGCGTAAAAAATTTACAGAGGGGTAATTTTATGAAACAGAATGCGAAAAAGCTGCTTTGCGGCATTCTCGCGCTCGTAATGCTCGCGGGACTTATGCCCGCCGTGAGTTTGCCCGCGCGGGCAGATGATCCTGCCGCGACGCCGCCGCGTACGATTGTCCTCGGTACGGCGTCGCTCGCGGTCAAAGCCAACACGGAGGACGCCGCGAAGGTGTACTTCGGTCTGAACGAGAGCAATGCTCACGCCGCGTGGCGCGTCGTCGGATATAACGGCGCGGGCGCGGCGAGCAGCAAGGGCGACATGACGCTTCTCGCGGCGGATATCATGGGCACTACTGTGTTCGGCGATACAAACGAATACGCAAGCAGCTATCTGAAAACAGCGGTGGACGCTCTCGCCGGCAAGCTGGAGAAATGGGAAAAGTCCGCCGTAAAGGCGAAGACGCTTGAGCAAGGCGAATACAGTGGCAACAACACAACAGGCGTTGCGGGGCAGGTGGTGAAAAACGCTCTCCTGTGGCCGCTCTCCACGGCGGAGGCGGGCAAGGTATCGCTGTATCTGCTCGATGATGCTCACCGTGTCCGCTGGCTACGCTCTCCCGGATCCGACAATGACGGTTTGCAGCGGGCAGGCGTCGTGAAAGATGATGGAACCGTTTACGCAATGGGGGCGGGCTGTAACAGCCGTACTGACGGCGTTTATCCCGCCATGAACATCGACCTTGACAATGTACTCTTCATATCCGCGGCAAACGGCAGCAGGACGGATGCCATTCCCAATAGTGCCGCTTTCAACGCCGTCAAAAGCTACGAAAACTACACCACCGGCGGGTGGAAGCTGACGGTGCTCGACCAGGATAGGAAGGATTTTACCGCGCTCGCCGTATCGAGAAACGCGGCAGAGTGCGAAATTCAGTACTCCGGCGCGCAAACGGGAGATAACGAGTACCTCTCCGCCGTCATCGTGGACGATGGGAGCGGCGAGGTCACTCACTACGCGCGCCTGCTCACGCTGGACCAAAATGCCTCATCCTCCGGCACATACACCATCTCCCTTTACGACAATGAAGCCGGGGATTGCATCGACATGACAGACAAATCGCTGTATGTCTTCAACGAGCATTTAAGCGGCGAATACAAAACCGACTGCGCGAGCGCCCTGATAAAGATCGGCGAGCCATACGGGCTGTGGGTCGGCGGCGTCCCCGTGACGAGCGAAAACTGCGGCGATGTGCTGGGCGACGGCAAAGTCAGCTACGACCCGATAAATTACGAGTTGACCTTTGACACCGGCAGCGGCGCAATCGTCGTCGAAAACGCATACCGCTTCGCATTAACAACGGCAGATGCGAGAGCTTTACCACTCCCCACGGAAACTGAATCTGAATACGACTTGTACAAGGACCATGTGCCGTCCGAGTTTTGGAAGTTAGATCAGGATCCGAACAATTGGGGCACCGTTGGATATAACGACGAGGTGTTCGCGCTGACCGCCGGCATCTTCGTCGGCTCCGGGATAGATGAGCTGACGGTAAAGGTAACAGGCGACGGATTACTGGATGTAGATAATTCAGAATATAATTTTGGCGTCGGGATCTACGCCCCACTTACGAACCTTGTCTTCGCCTCTGACGATGACACGGAAGCAGCCTTCCGCGGCGACATCGGCATTTACGCAAAAAGCCTCGGCATTCAAAGCGGCGGGGTCTACGGCAGAGGCTATGGGGACTCCGTCGAATGCTACGGCGTCTGGTCGGAGAATGGAATCACCGTCGGCGGCGGCTATCTGCACGGTATGGGCGGTGTCAACAACTACAATCCCGGGATACGCGCCGCGCGTAAAATTGAGGTCTCGTACAAGGGCGTGCTGGCATTCCCCAATAACGGCATAGCGGTCGGCGACACTACTTATAAAGTAGAGGATATTGAAAGCGCGGTCGAATGGAACGCAAGCACCCACGCGCTGTTTACCGGCGACTTCGGCTCCTCTGACTATCTGACTGTCGTACACCCCATAGAGCTGAACAGCATAGCGGTCACAAAGGCTCCGAATAAAACCGCCTACAAGGCAGGGGATAGCTTCAATTCGGAGGGCATGAAGGTCACGGCATACTACAATGCGCGGTACGGTATCGGCAACCATACGCTGGAAAATGATAAAGACACGTTCGCGGTGGATATTACCGATAAGGTGACCGTCACCGCGTCAGCCCCGCTGAAAGCGTCGGACAAAACCGTCACCGTCAGCTTCACCGACGACCGTGTCAATGATACAGAGACCGCCGACGTTACGATAACCGTCACCTCTCCGTACGTGCCGACCGTTCCGGCAGCGCCTGCGGACGATCAGCAGAAGGGCAGACCGTCCGAGAAATTCAAGGACGTCGATCCGAACGCCTGGTATATCGAATACATCGATTACGTCATTGAAAACGGACTGATGAACGGCGTTTCCGAGGATCTCTTCGCGCCGAACGCGACGACGACAAGGGCGATGATAGTGACGATACTCTACCGTCTCGAGGGCAGTCCGGATGTCTCCGGCACAAATCCGTTCAAGGATGTGAAGTCGAGTCAGTGGTACACGAATGCGATAATATGGGCGGCTGAAAACGACATCGTGACCGGCTACGGCGACGGCAAGTTCGGCATAAACGACGACATTACGCGCGAGCAGCTTGCGGCGATAATGTACCGTTACGCCAAATACAAGGGCTATGACGTGACCAAAGCGGCGGATCTCAGCGGCTATACAGACGCGTCCGGGATCAGCGAATGGGCGCTCGACGCGATGAAATGGGCTGTCGCGGAGGAGCTCATAACCGGACGCACGGCGACGACTCTCGCCCCGAAGGGCAACGCGACACGCGCCGAAGCCGCGGCAATCCTCACACGGTTTATCGAAAACATTAAGTAAAAATAAAGTCAAAACCTCCGCCTTTGCCGGAGGTTTTGACTTATAACAATGATATGAAAAGCGAGGCGGGATACCCGACCTCGCTTTTTTAATACGCTGTAAATCGCGGTATGTGGCTTTTTACGGCTTTGCCATGAGCGCGATGACGATGAAAAACACAGCGCCGAAAATCAAAACCACGACGGCGATCGCCGCGAAAATGCCGAGCAGAGCGTACCGCCTCTCCGACGGGGTGAGCGTCTCGCTGCCGCTTCGTTCCGGCTTTGCGCCGAGACGGGCAAACCACGGCATACCGTCCACATCCATATCGGCAAAGCTCCTGCCGTCATCGTCATACGGTTTTTTATTTCTGCACATGAGCCATCACCGCTCCTTTTATTTTTTGCCGTCCGCCTTTGCTTTTTCCATAGTTTCCTGTGCGGCGGCGTTTTGCTCCGCGTTGTTGTGGAGATGGCACGCACAGAAATGTCCGTTTTCGACCTCAATCCATTCGGGCGAGACGTATTTGCAGACCTCCATGCAATTTTGGCATCTCGTGTGGAATTTACAGCCGCTTGGCGGGTTTGCGGGAGAGGGTATGCTGCCCTCGAGCACGATGCGGTTCATCTTATAGTTCGGGTCGGGCACGGGGATCGCGGAGAACAGCGCCTGCGTGTACGGATGGAGCGGCTTGTCGAATATTTTGGTCGTCTCCGCGTATTCGACAAGACTGCCGAGGTACATGACGCCGACCGTGTCGGAGATATGCTCGACAACGGAGAGGTCGTGCGATATGAACAGATAAGTCAGCCCGAACTGATTTTGCAGGTCATTCAATAGGTTTATTATCTGCGCCTGTATAGACACGTCGAGCGCGGAAACGGGCTCGTCGCAGAGGATAAACTCCGGATTCATGGCGAGCGCGCGGGCGATACAGATCCTCTGACGCTGACCGCCGGAAAATTCGTGCGGATAGCGGTCTTTGTGGAATTCCTGCAGACCGCATTTTTTCATAATGTCGGAGAGATAATCGTCAAGCTCTGCGTTAGGCACGATGCCGTGCTCACGCACGCCCTCTCCGATGATCTCGCGGATCGGGAGGCGGGGGGAGAGACTTGAATACGGGTCTTGGAAGATTATCTGGAGCTTCGGACGCATACGGCGCAGTTTTTCACGCGAGAGCGCGAAAATATCGACGCCGTCAAACAGCACCTCGCCCGCGGTTTTGTCGTTGAGGCGGAGGATAGTGCGCCCGACGGTGCTCTTTCCGCAGCCGCTCTCACCGACAAGCCCCATCGT
Source organism: Oscillospiraceae bacterium (assembly GCA_017518445.1). Classification (GTDB taxonomy): domain Bacteria; phylum Bacillota; class Clostridia; order Oscillospirales; family Oscillospiraceae; genus RGIG6097. The sequence goes on from JAFWVB010000152.1 coordinate 13,229, forward strand.
GGTGCCGCGCTTTATACGGAAGCTGACGTCGTCCACTGCCTTGACCGTGCCGACCTGACGCCCGAAAATGCCGCCCTTTATGGGGAAATATTTTTTAAGATTGTTGACTACAAGGATGTCCTCCGATTTGCCTGCGGCGGGAACACCGGCAGTCGTATTGTACTCAGTTGTCATTGCCGTCGGCTCCTTCCTGTGAGAAGCGGTAGCAGCTCACCTTGTGGGTGTCGGATATGCTGACCTCCGGCGGATAAACTCCGTTGCAGCACTCCATGCACATATCGCAGCGATCGCGGAAATAGCAGTAGGAGGGCATATTTACGGGGTTCGGCACCTTGCCGGGTATGGAATAAAGCTCATCGACTCTTTTACCGACAACGGGTTTTGAATTCATAAGCCCTATCGTGTAGGGATGCGCCGGATTGTAGAAGATGTCCTCGGCGGTACCCTTTTCGATGATCCTGCCGGCGTACATGACCACGACATAGTCCGCCATCTCCGCGATGACGCCGAGGTCGTGCGTTATAAACATGATCGAGGAGTTCGTCTTGTCCTTTAACTGGCGCAGAAGGTCGAGGATCTGCGCCTGTATCGTCACGTCGAGCGCCGTTGTCGGCTCGTCCGCGATTATTATTTTCGGGTTGCAGGCGAGCGCCATCGCGGTTACAACGCGCTGGCGCATACCGCCGGACAGCTCGTGCGGGTACATACGCGCGACGCCCTCGCTGTTTGCGATGCCGACAAGCTCCAAAAGCTCTATCGTGCGCTTGTGTATTTTGTCGGCGCTTTTGTTTTCGGTGTCGTGAAGCTCTATGACCTCGCTTATCTGCTCTTCGATGCGGAAAACGGGGTTTAGAGCCGTCATAGGCTCCTGGAATATCATGGAGACGTAGTTGCCGCGCAGTTTCTGCATGACCTCATTCGGCGCCTTTGTGACGTCATACGCCTTGTCACCGAGATTGAGGCGGATAGCGCCGTCCACGATCTGACCCTGGGGGCGCTGCAGGAGCTGCATGAGCGATAGACTCGTCACGCTCTTGCCGCATCCGCTCTCTCCGACGACGCCGACGGTCTTTCCGACAGGTACTTCGAAGCTCACGCCGTCGACCGCCTTGACAACGCCGGTGTCGGTGTAGAAATATGTGTGCAGATTGTCGAATTCAACGGAGTTCGAGGCGTCGCGCATCGTCGTGAGATATTCAGATTCCGGCACGTTTTTGCGCTTGCGCTTTTTTTCGTATCCGTTTGTTATTTTGCGGTTCTCTCTTGAAATCCTGCGGGATTCAGCGGCGGAGAGATAACCGTCGGTATTTTTCTTTGCCATTCTCTCTCCCTCCTCAGCGTTTCATCTTCGGGTCGAAGGCGTCGCGCAGACCGTCTCCGATAAGGTTGAAGGCGAGAACAGTCAGCAATATCAAAAGCCCCGCCGGGATCCATATAAACCAGAAGTTTGTCAAAACGTATGTGTTGTTAACGTCGTTTATGATGTTGCCCCACGACGCAAACGGGAATTTTACGCCGAGACCGAGGAAGCTAAGCGTCGCCTCGGTGATGATCGTGGAGCCGATACCCATCGACACGGAGACTATCATCTGCGGAATGACATTGGGAACAAGGTGCTTGAAGATGCGGCGGGAGACGTTTATTCCGCCCGCCTCCGTCGCAACCATGAACTCCTGCTCGCGAAGCGAGAGTATCTGACCGCGAATGAGACGCGCCATGCTCGGCCAGCCGAGGAAGCCGAGAATGAGCATTAGATAGATCATTCGGAGCTTTGGCGGGACGCTCAGGGCATCCATCGCGGCGCCGAGGATTATGATTATCGGCAGCGACGGTATGCAGTAGAATATATCCACGATACGCATGATGAGGTTATCGACCCATTTGCCGAAGTATCCGGCAACGCCGCCCATTATCATGCCGAGAACGGATGCTATAAGCTCTACTATAAAGCCGATGAGCAGCGATACGCGGCCGCCGTACATGAGGCGCGTCAGCATATCCATTCCGTTTCGGTCGGTGCCGAGCCAGTGCTTTCTGTTCGGGGAGGCATAGGTGTCGTATGTCCGCGTCTCGGTGGCTTTCATAACGCTCCACGTCTTGACGTCGGCTCTGTAATTTATTTTATATTCGCTTTCAGTGCCGTCCGCATCGGTGAATTTGAAGGCGTCGTGACCCTCCTCGAGAGATACGATGAGCTGTTCCTTGAAATCGCGTGACAGGAACACATCCGACATTATCGGATTTACGACATAGCGGCTTATGAATGCTATCTCGTCTCCGCCGGAGGTCAAAACGCCGTTTTCGTCCAGCTCGTAGGATACGCCATCAACGGTGAAAGACGCGTCTCCGTTGGCACTTGCCTTGAGCGCCGAAAGCCTGAGGTCAAAGGAGATGTTCTGCCCCTCGACACTTGAGGCGACGACGTCCTTGAACGCGATGCCGAGAGTTGTGCCTGCGGCGTCCGTTATGCGGTACAGATCCTCGCCCTCGGTCACGATCTTATACTCGACGCCGAGGAACTCAAATGAGTCCTTATTCTGCTGGAGCGCGAGGACTGTGTATGCCTGCGCGGCGGAGTCAAAGCTCTGCCCGTCGGCGGTTTCAAAGCGCAGCTCGTCGTTTTTGACGACGCCCGCGTATTCCTTGTTCTGATATTCGGTGCGGTAGAAAAGCTGATCCTCGGCGTAGGGCATTATAAGCCCGCCGACGAACGAGAACAGGAACATAAACGAGAGTATCACAAGTCCCAAAACCGCTATGCGGTTGCGGAAAAACCGCTTTGCTACCATCGCGCCGGGCGATAATACCTTGACGCGGCGATCGTCGTTTAGCGAATATTCCTCGCCGCCGTCCGGCGTATTTTCAAGCTCAGCGGACGGAGGTGCGTTTTTAAGCTCGTACTGCTGATTGAAGGGCTGATTTCTGTTGTCTTTCATTTCCGTTGCCCTCCTCTGTTATGATAAGCGCACGCGCGGGTCGACCACGGCGTACAGTATATCCGAAATCAGTGTTCCGAGCAGGGTCATAATGGAAATGAACGTCAGATAGAACATTGAAAACGGTATGTCGCCCGAGACCATCGCCTGATACGAGGTATAGCCGATGCCGGGGATAGAATAAAGCGTCTCGGTTATGAGCGCGCCGGAAAACAGCCCCGGAAGGCTTCCGCCGACAATGGTGACGAGCGGGATAAGAGTGTTGCGGAACGCATGGCGGTAAACGACCTTGCGCTCGCTCACGCCCTTGGCGCGCGCCGTGCGGATATAGTCGGCGTTGAGCACCTCGAGCATATTCGTTCTCGTGTAACGCATCAGCGAGCCTATGGATATTATCGTTATAGTCAGTATCGGCAGAACGAGGTGGTGCGCCTTGTCCAAAAACTGCCCCCACGCCGAAAGCTGCGCGAAATTTCTGCCGGTGAGTCCGAAAAGGTCAAACCAGCCGAGCTTTACGGAGAAGATGAGCTTCAAAAGCGACGCCAAAAAGAACGTCGGCAGAGATATGCCCGCGAGCGCGATTATCGAGATCGTGTAGTCCGTGCGGGAATACTGCTTTGTCGCGGCGATTATGCCGAGCGGGATAGCGATTATAAGCTCTAAAAACATTGCCGCCGCGCCCATCGCAAAGCTGAGCCATATAGTGTCGCGGAATTTATCAATGACAGGCACGGTGAAAAACCAGCTGTCTCCGAAATTGAGGCTGAAAAACTGTCCGAGCCATACAAAATAGCCCGCGATTATGCCCTTGTCCATGTTGTATGTAGCCGTAAGCTGCTCCATCCACTCCTCAAAGCTCTTGGAGTTGGGCTGCATGGATTTTGAGTGGGCGATAGACTCGATGTACGACGTCGGCAGACACCGCATGATCGTATATATTATCAGCATCACGAAGAATAGTATTATTACAGCGTAGAATATACGCTTGATTATGTACTTGTACAAAATCAGGACCTCCGTTCTTTGATATGCGCATCGGCATGAAACCGTTCCATACCGCCGCATGGCAAGCGGCGACCGCCCTTCGGAGAGCGCCGTTTGCTATATGGCGGTGCGGATATTGCCCTGCGGCTCGTTTTGAGCCGCAGGGCATAGCTTGCTGTTGATCGATTGATTTTTAATCGGATCAGCCTGCCATAACGATGTTGTTGACCTCGTTGAGCCAGGTGTAGAAGGTGGTGATATCAGGCGTTACGGTATCGAGGTTCACGCGCTGTGCGCTGAAGATGATAGCGTTCTGACGCTGATAGGTCGGCACCTCGACCGCCCAGTCGATGATGATGTCAAGGCAAGCCTTGTACATAGCCTTACGCAGGGTCTGGTCTGTGGAGGATCTGGCGTCAAGGATGAGCTTGTTGAGGTTCGCGTCGTTGATGTCATACTGATAGTTGGAGCCGCCCGCCGGCATATCGCCGTCGCCGGAGAAGTAGATCTGATACATATCGGGATCCGGAGTTGCGCCCCAAGCCGCGCACCACATTCCGCACTCCTCGGACTTGAGAGCATCCCAAAGCTCGGAGGAGTTGGAGAGGTCCTTGATGATGAAGGTGAGACCCATGTCCTCGAAAGCCTTCTTAGTCTCGGTGAGGATCATGAAGGCGGGGTGGTCGCCCTTGCCGTCCGCCGGGATCCAGAAGGTGAACTCCATCGGAGCGCCTTCGGGAGCGGCTGTGACCTTGCCGTCCGCTACGGTGTAGCCGGCAGCCTCAAAGAAGCCGAGAGACGCCTGCTTTGCAGCCTCATACTTCTCTTCCGCGGACATGGCGGATGTGTAGATGTCGTTGCCGTTCACATCGGTGGAGAAAGCGACCTTGTATCCGTCGTCGGACGGACGCGGAGCAGCCCACGAGGTGTCGGAGATCGGATAGTTGATGACGGAAGCGAGCTCTCCGTAGTAGGAGTCGATCGCGACGTCACGGTAAACGCTGAGAACTGTTGCGACAGCACGGCGCAGGTTCTTGGAGGCGTCGGAAGCGGGCTCGCCTTTAACGTTGACGACGTTCGCGCTCATGCCTATGTAGCCGTAGCCGAGGTTGTTGACGAGGTCGGTAGCGATAACGTCACCGACGAGCTCGCCGTTGGAGTTCTGCTTCTTGATGGCGTTTGCGGTTTCGGTGCTCATCGACGGGTCGGTGATGTCGACGGTGCCGGTGACGACGCCGTTGAGCTTATCGTCGTCCGTGGTGCACTGGAGGAGGTTGAGGTACTTCGTCTTGGGCTCGCCCTTGAAGTAGTTCTCGTTCGCCTCATAGTTGATGACGCCGTTTTCAAACTTGATGAACTTATAGGGACCCGCGCCGAGAGGCTGTGTGGTCTTTGCGCGCACGGAGGACAGGTCACCCTTCGGGAAGCCGAAGGAGTTGTTGTCATAATCATACAGGGACTTGTCGCCGTAGTAGTGCATCGGAGCGATCGCCAGAGTGAACTGGTAGATAGCCGCGGCGTCAACCTTGGTGAGGACGACGCGCATGTGGTAATCGTCGATCTTCTGGATGCCGGTGATATTGGCGGCGGACTCGCCGGTCTTGACGCCGGCGGTGGAGTACTCCTCCAGACCGGGGAAGAGGTCTTCCACGGTGGAGCCGGCGTTTTCCGTGCCGATCATGTCGGCAACGGCGGAGCCGTAAGCCTCCTCAAGAGCTGCCGCGAAGGCTTCGATGGTGTTGTCGCCGATCTCAAAGCCCCAGTTTGCGGCGGCGCCGGTGATGTCGCCCTCATCGTTGTAGCCGTTGGAAACGCAGTAAGCTACGATCTCCTCAGCCAGACCCTTGGTGGCAGCGTCATACTTGGACCAGAAGGTCGTCTGCTGCTCTTCGGTGAAGAGGGTGAAATCGGTGTTGTCACGACCAGCGTTGAACACGAGGTTCAGCAGGGTGTCCATGCCGGAGCGGTACTCGTTCATACCCTCAACGGGGAGAGCATAGAAGGTGCTGCTGCCGTCATAGGTCGGGTCGGAGAGGACGTACATCGAGAAGATGACGTCGTCTACCGTCAGCTTTTCGCCGTCGGAGAATACGAGGTTGTCGCGGAGCGTGAAGTCGTAGTAGACTGTGCCGTCCTCGTTCTCGGTGATCTCGACGTCGGAAGCGCCCTCATAGGTGTAAGGCGTGCCGTTGTACTCGATCGGCTCTACGTTGATGCCCTTGAGGACGACAGCGCCGGTACGGTCGGTGCCGAGAAGTCCGAGCTGGGTAACAGCCATCGCGTCCTGATCGTAAGCAGTCTCCGAGAAGAACGGGGAGAACTTGCTGTTGAACGGGCTGTAGCCCACGACAAGCGTGTCAGACACGGTTGCGGGAGTGTTTTCCTCGCCGCCGTTGTCTACGTGGGTTTCGGTGTTATCACTGTTCTTTGTTCCGTCGTCGGTCGCCGGCTGCTTTTTGCATCCCGCAAAAAGCGCGAGCACCATGAGAAGGCACAGGACCAGTGATAAGATCCTTTTCATTTTCATTTTGAGTCTCCTTTTTTTAGATTTTATTACCAACAGCATAAGCTGAAGTGTACATTTTATGCGCTAATCCGCGGCGATCTCATCCATTTGAAATGCGTTTCGCATTTTCAGAAAGAATATCGACGCCGCTATTAAAACGGATGTCCCCACGGTTACCGGAAGGTCGGCGGGGGTGAATGCGGAGCGTATGTAATACACGACCTGCCCGACAGCGGACAGCGCGGACAGCGCGAGTAAAACCGAGCCCCACGCGGCGAGCCGACCGTCTATCCTGTCCTTTTGCCTGCGCGTAACAGGCGTTTTGGCGAATATCGCGAGCCAAATGCATGAGCACAGCCCGAAAACGGGAAGCAGCGCAAGAACGAGCGGCAGCATCGCATAAAGACAGCGGGTGACGGGAGGCGCGATAACGAGCGGCACGAGAGCCGATAAGCAGCAGACGAGCGCGGCGGCAGAGCAGATGAGCTTTGACCGGCGCAGCCGGTCTCCGCCGTCACGAAATGAGAAAAGCGAACCTGTATATACCGCCTCCGAGCGGAGTTTGCCGTCAGAACCGACAACGTCTCGAACAGTGTAATCCTTGAGGTATTTTTCCCTTCGCACGGCGACCGCCTCTCCCCGTCGTCAATGGGGCGCGCGGCGTCCTTTCCGTACGGAAAGGACATAACGGGCGCGCCCGTTATGTTTATAGGATTTTAATTATATAACAATTTAACTTAAAAAACAAGTAAAATATAGATTTTGACGGAATTTATCATTTTAAGGAGTTTTCCTTTAGCCAGCGCTCCACAGCGCCGCCGACGGAGGCGATACAGCCCGTATCGTACGGCAGCTTGAGGCCCGCGCCGTGGACAAGCTCCTCAAACGTATACTTACCGCCCTTGTCGGCAAAGTCGAGGTATCTGCGCCATGCGTCCTCGCGGTTTTCAAGCGACGCCATCCAAAACTGGAATGCGACGGTCTGCGCCATGCAGTAATCTATATAGTAGAACGGGTAGAGGTAGATGTGGAGCTGTCTCTGCCAGCCCGCGCCGCGCCCGTAAAACGGGAGATCGCCGAAATCGATCCACGGGCGGTATTTCTTTTCAAGCTCGAACCAGACGGCGTTGCGCCCCTCCGGCGTGAGGTCGGGATTTTCGTACATGCGGTGCTGGAACTCATCCACCATGCAGCCGTAGGGGATGAAGGTAAGAGACTCCTCGCAGTGGGCGATCTCGTATTTGCGGGTGTCCTCCTTAAAAAACAGGTGATGGTACGGCGCGGTCAGAAATTCCATCGACATTGAGTGGCATTCGCACGCCTCCATAGTCGGGCTAAGTAGCGGGAGGATTATGCCATTCTTCATCGCCCTGTACCCCGCGAAGGCGTGCCCCGCCTCGTGCGTAAGCACGTCGACGTCGCCGGCGGTGCCGTTGAAATTCGAGAAGATGAACGGCGAGCGGTAGTCGAAAATCGTCGTGCAGTAGCCGCCGGGCGCCTTGCCCTCGCGGCTGAGTACGTCCAGCAGCTCGTTTTCATACATGTGATTTATGAATTCGGCTGTCTCGGAACTCAAACCGCGGTACATCTCAAGTCCGGCGGCGAGAATGTCGTCCGCGGTGCCGTGCGGCACGGGGTTGCCGTCCGGGAACAGGAGCGTGTCGTCCCACATTTTCATGCTTTCAACGCCGAGGCGTTCCCTCTGCGCGTCCTTCATGCGCGAGACGATTGGCACGAGATCTCTCGCAATCTGACCGCGGAATTCCGCGACCTTGTCGGCGCCGTAGCAGTTGCGCCCCAAAAGGTCGTAGCCGAGCCTCAGATAATTGTCGTGTCCGAGTATCTTCGCCTGCGCCGTGCGGTTTTTGACGAGCTTATCGTAAAGCGCGTCGAGCGCCTCGCGGTTGTCGTCGAAGAATTTGCCCTCCGCCTCGTACGCCGCCTTTCTCACGGCGCGGTCGGTCGACTGCTTGTAGGGACCGAGCTTCGGCAGGGGCATCGTCTGCCCGTCGAAATCGACCATCGCGGAGGCGTAGAGATTTTGATACTCGCTTTTAAGACGGTTTTCCTCCTGCATAAGCTCCACCATCTCGGGCTTGAAGCAGCGAGCGGCTATCTCGAGATTTGTGAAAAGCAGTTTGCCGAATTTCTCCTCAAGCTGTGCGCGGAACGGGGAATTGAGCAGAGCTCGCTCTATCTCGTGATTAAGCTCCGCGAGAAGCGGACCGTTCTCGTCGAAAAAGCTGTTTTCGGCGTCGTAGTATTCGTCGCGGGTGTCTATCGTGTGGCGCACGTAAGCGAGCGTCGCGTCGGTTTCAAAGTGACCGGTGAGCTTAAGATAGCGGTCTATCGCGTCAAGCTGTACCTCAACGCTGTCCGCACCGCGGAGACAGTCGCGTATCTCGCCGAGCTCACGGCGCGCCTCGTCGATGTCTGGGCGTTTGTACGGCATTTCCGAAAATTTCATAAAAATTATTCCTTCCAAAAAGACTTGTTATAAAAAGCCGAAATTACAACAAATATAATATACGACAAAATCGGACTTTAGTCAACGGCGGATATGCGAAATAAAAAACGCCGTATATTCGCCCATGTGCGAATATACGCGCGAATCGCGCAGATAATATGTAAAACGAAAGGAGCGAGGAAAATGGCAAACGAGGATACCTATAAACTGCTCGGAGAGTGCAACGCGGGAATAAAGATGGGCGTGGACTCGATAGCGCAGGTGCTGCCGTCCGTGGGAAGCCATGAAATGAAAAAAGCCCTGAACCGATGCAAGGACGCGCATCAGGAACTGGGCAGCGAGACGCATGCGATATTAAATGAGCTCGGCGATACGGGCAAGGAGCCGAACCCGATAGCGAAGAGCATGTCGTGGATGAAGACAGGCGTGAAGCTCGCCTTCAACGAGTCGGACAGCACGATAGCCGATCTTATGACGGACGGGTGCAACATGGGCGTAAAATCGCTCGGTCGGTATCTGAACAAGTATGAAACGGCGGACCCGCGCGTTAAGAGCATAACAAGAAGGCTCATCGACCTTGAGACGCAGCTCGCGCTCGATATGAGAGCGTATCTGTGAGACGGCGCTTCAAAACCGCTAAAGCTCCCGCTCCTGCGGGAGCTTTTCCGCGCGCCGCATTTGAAGCAGTGAGGTGAGGACCACGCCGGCGATTATCAGAACGGCGCCGAGAACGCCGACGGGCGCGAGACGCTCGCCGAGCATGAAATACGAGGATATGGCGGTGAACACCGGCTCGGAGCAGAAGACGACGGACGCGAAAACCGCCGAAATATGGCGCATGGCGATGTTTTGCAGGACGTACGCCGCGACCGTGCAGGCGAGGGCGGTGTAGACGACGGCGAGAATGGCGGGGGGGGTCATCATATCCGCCGTGAGCGGCGGATCGAAGAGAAAAGCGCCGCCTATCGACATTATCGCCGCGATGCCGGATTGTGCGGCGGCGAGGAATATCGGGTCGCACTCGTCTATGTGCTTTGATGTGACGGTAAGGCACAGCGCAAGGCTCGCGGAGCAGGCGAGAGCGAAAAGCTCGCCCTTTCCGAGAGAAAACTCACCGCCGTTGCCGCAGAGAAAATACAGTCCGGCGACGACGACCAAAATGCAGATATACGTTTTAAGACCGCTTTTTCTGCCGAGCAGCAGAAGCGATGTAAACGGCGTGAACACGACGGACAGCGCCATAAGAAAGCTCGCCACAGTGGCGCTCGTGTACATCAGCGCGAGGTTTGCGAAGATAAATGCGAGTCCGTTCAATACGCATATAAGTATCCACGGCAATGCGCCGCCGCGCGGGACGCGGTTTTTGACGCGCCTTCCGAATATAAGCATGAAAACGATAAATGAGAGCGCAAAGCGCAGACCGAGACACCAAAAAACCGGTATATCGCGCATACCGATTTTGGATATGGGGTTGCCGATGCCCCAGAGCAGGCATTCAAAGAGTATCATCGCCTCGCCGGGCAGCCGTTTTTTGTTTTTCGGATACAGATGCAAGGACGATCACCCACTTTCCCATATCGTATGATGTGCGGCGCACGATTACCTATATATTAAGTGCAAAGGAGCAGACAGGCTGCCGCTATTCGGCGGAGCGCAGAGCCTCTATTATACGGACGGCTTTCTCCACGTCCTCTCTCGGAGCGTCCTTCGCAACAGACACAAGCATGCGCATCTCGGAGCGGCTGCGGAGCACGTCGAGCAGATCGGAAAGCTCCGGATCCGCGCTTATTTCGCTGCTTTGACCGGTGAGCTCGTTCATATCGACGCCGAAAAACGCGGCGAGCTTTTTAAGCACCTCAAGCTCCGGCTCGCGCTTGCCGCATTCGTACATACTTATCGTTGACGTTGACAGACCGAGCTCCGCGGCGAGCCGAGACTGCGTAATCCTGTGGCTTTTTCTCAGATTTTTCAAAGATGTTGAAAATGACATATCATATTTCCTCCGTGCGCATCGGCGCGCAATATTTCTTGTGCATATCAACGCGAAAACTACCGGTATCTACAGCCGCATCACGGAGATCAAAGCGGTTGTTTTTTGTCGAAGACGACGCGCGAAGCACATGCCGCCCCCAATTCTATTTTAACACGTCTCGTGAATTTTGTCAAATAAATGTACACGAAACGTGTTGACGAATTGAGAAAAGAATGCTACCATATAGACAGTGAAGTTCACAAAACGTGTATCAAGGAGAACGGGCTAATGAGGCTTACGGATATTTCGGGTCAGCGGCTTAGCGACATTAGGGGAGACCGCCCGCGAGACATGGTGGCGTCGGCGGTTGGGATAAGCGTCTCGGCTCTCCAGATGTATGAAAACGGAAAGCGTATGCCCAAGGACGAGATAAAAAAGAGGCTTGCCTGTTACTATGAGACGACCGTGGGCTGGTTATTTTTTGACGAATAAGTACACGATATGTGTATGGTAATAAATGTAATTAACGCGCCCGCCCTTATATCGGCATTTTAACACAAAATGTGTGAGAAATAGGGCGAGGCGTGTCGGTAAAATAAGACGGAAGGCGTATGCCTTCTTATTTTTATGCCCGAAAATAAACACGCAGCGTGTGATATGGCGGCGCGGGAGGTGCAAATGGACAGAAAAGAGCTTTTGCGGCGCATAGGAGAGCTTGAAAAATCGCTCGGCAGGCGAAAGTTGCGTTTTGCGGACAAATATATCGGAACGGGCGATGCGATAAAGGCGGCGGCGGAGCTGTGCCGGAACATCGGGGATGCCGAAAAACTGGCGTTTTCCATGTTGAAGCGCGAGGATATGTGCGAGTACATAGAGCTTCGCGAAAGGCTGCTGAGCCGCGATATGGGAGTCACGAAAGGGCGGCTCGCCGCCGACCTTGTCGAGATAAAGGAGCGGTGCATGGCGGCAAAGCCCGTAATGGTGCGAGATCCGGAGACGAAAGCGATGGTCGAGAGCGGCGAGTGGACATTCGACGTGAGCGGTGCGCTCAAGGCGATAGAAAAACTCGGCGATATGCTTCGGGACGGCGGCGATGAGGACGAAAAGGCGCCCTGCGCCGCGGCAAGCATGGAGGAGCGCGAGCGGATACTGCGCAGCATAGCGGAGGAATTCAAAGAGGGTGATAGTGGAAATTGACGGAAAAGGATATGGAGACCGCCATTTGGTGGGATGAGCTTAAAAGCAGGACAAATCCGGCGTTCAGACGGCTTTACTTCGCCAAAACGCGATATCTTGTGCTCATGGGAGGCGGCGGCAGCGGAAAGAGCATTTTCGCTGGCGACAAGGTGCTGTCAAGGGTGACGTGTGAGGCGGGACACCGATGGCTCGTGTGCCGAAAGGTGGCGCGGACGATGCGGGAGAGCGTTTTCAGACAGATAGTTTCGCAGGCGAAAAAATATCCGCGCGCGGACGGCTTGAAGGTCAATAAGAGCGAGATGATGATCGAATTTCCGAACGGCTCGCAGATAATTTTCGCAGGGCTCGACGATGTGGAAAAGCTCAAGAGCATTTACAGCATTACGGGTATATGGGTCGAGGAGGCGAGCGAGATAACGGAGTCGGACTTCAATCAGCTCGACATAAGGCTTCGCGGTGAAACTCCGTATTATAAGCAGATAATCCTGACGTTCAACCCCGTCTCCGTGACGCACTGGCTGAAATCGCGATTTTTCGACCGTGAGGATGAAAACGCCACGATACATCACTCGACATACCGCGACAACATTTTTTTGGACGAGGACTCCGCGCGCGTTTTGGAGAGCTATAAGGACACGGACAGATATTACTACACGGTCTACTGCCTCGGAGAGTGGGGCGTTACCGGAAACACCGTTTTCGACGCGGGTGAGGTGACGGCGCGGCTGCAGGCGATAAGATCGCGTGAAAAGCCGGATACGGGGATATTTGAGTACGAATACGACGGGCGGAGGATAGAAAACGCGCGAGGGACGCGGTGCGCGGACGGGTATCTAAAGCTCTACCGCCCGCCGGAGGAGGGCGTGCCGTATGTTATCGGCGCGGACACGTCCGGCGACGGCAGCGACTGGTTTGTGGCGCAGGTGCTCAACAATGTGACGGGCGAGCAGGTAGCGGTGCTTCGGCAGAGGCTCGACGAGGACGTGTTCGCGCGGCAGCTTTACTGCCTCGGCAGGCTCTATAACGACGCGCTGATTGGCGTGGAGGCGAATTTTTCGACGTATCCGATAAAGGAGCTGGAGCGGCTCGGCTATCAAAAGCTATATTTGCGCGAGCAGGAGGACACCTACACGGGCGAATTTAAGCGCTCGTTCGGGTTTCGGACGGACGCGATAACGCGGCCTGTCATAATCGCGGGACTGATACAGGCGATGCACGGAGGCATAGGACTGATAAACGACGTGACGACGCTTTTGGAGATGCTGTCTTTTGTCAGAAACGCGCGGCTGCGTCCCGAGGCGGAGGCTGGCGCGCACGACGACTGCGTTATGGCGCTCGCGATAGCGTATTACATACGCCCGCAGCAGACGATGCTCATCGCGCCTCCGGCTAAGGAAAAGTGGTCGCGGAGCCAATGGGAGGATTATGAAAACGCGGACACGGAGGAGAGAAAATACCTTATTAAAAAATGGGGGAAGCCTGCTTCGCGCTAAACAGGTTCAGCGTGAGTAGAACTGCGGTAAGCTGTAAAACTCCGAGCGAATGCAAAGCATTCAGAGGAAGAAAATACAGAAAGGAGAAGCATGAAGGAAAAATCTAAAAACGAGAGACTCAGGCTGTGGCAGGAGCGGCTTGAGCGAAACGAGGCGGCGTATTCCGCGCAGCTCGCGGATATGGACGCGTGGGAGGAGCTGTATCTCGGCACGGACAGCCTGCGCCCCGTAACGGCGAATGACCGCACGCGGTCCGGCTCGTCGCGGCGCGCAATGCATGTTCGCAACATCGTCGCGGAGAACATCGAGGCTATGGTATCATCCGCGATACCGCAGCCGCGGGTAAGGGCGAAGCGCAAGGAGGACGAGTGGCGGGCGAAAATCATAGAGGATATGCTGCGCTGTGAGCTCGACAGGCTGCCGATGGAGCTATTAAACGACCAGATGGAGCGCACCGTGCCGATACAGGGCGGCGGTATGTGGCTTGTCGAATGGGACAACACTAAAAGAACGCACGACACGGTGGGCGACGTCGTCGTATCGGCGGTGCATCCGAAGCAGGTCATACCGCAGGACGGTGTTTACACCGGTATAGAGGACATGGATTATATAATCCTTCGCCTGCCGCAGACAAAGCAGTACATAAAGCGGCGATACGGCACGGACGTAAATGACGAGCGCGAGACGGACCCCGAGGTAAAGGCTACGGAGGGCGGCGACGCCGACGACATCGTGACGCAGTACATGGCGTTTTACAGAAACTCCGAGGGCGGCATAGGGCTTTTTTCATGGGTGTGCGACACGGTGCTCGAGGATATGGAGGACTATCAGGCGCGCACGCTGATTCAGTGCGATACCTGCGGCATGGCGGCGTCGGCCGATACGAAAAAGTGCCGAGTGTGCGGCGGAAAGAGCTTTTCCGAGGTGCGGCAGGAATACCAGGAGCTTTACGAGCCGATAAAAACGTCGCGCGGGGAGATACCGGGCGCGGAGATATATGTGGACGAGTACGGAGCGGCGCACAAAAAACCGACGCGCATACCTTTTTACAAGCCGGATATGTTTCCGGTCGTGCTTCAGAAAAACGTGTCCGTTTACGGGAGGTTTCTCGGACAGTCCGACGTCGAAAAAATATCGGATCAGCAGAACACGATAAACCGCCTCGAGATGAAGATAATCGACCGCATAGTGAAGGCGGGGACGCGCATAACTCTGCCGGACAGACCGGATATACGCATGGACTCCGAGGACGGCGAGATAATCTACATCGCGAACGCCGCGGACAAGAGCCTCATCGACACCGTGGACTTTAAGGGCGATCTGCGGTATGAGATGGCTTATATGTCGCAGGTGTACGAGGAGGCGCGGCAGATACTCGGCATAACCGACTCGTTTCAGGGCAGGACGGACAGTACCGCCATTTCCGGCGAGGCGAAAAGGTTTGCGGCAAATCAGGCGGCGGGGCGCATGGAGAGCAAGCGTATGCTTAAAAACGCGGCGTACGCCGACCTGTTTAAGCTTATTTTCCAATTCAAGCTCGCATATGCCGACGAACCGCGCCCGATCATGGCACACGGCGAAAACGGCGACGCGGACTACGAGGTTTTCAACCGCTATGACTTTCTCGATGTGGACGAGACGGGCGAATGCTACTGGAACGACAATTTTATGTTCTCGTGCGATGCGACGGACACTCTCGCCAACAACCGCGACGCCATGTGGCATGAGACGGCGAATTTCCTGCGTGCCGGCGCGTTCGGAGATCCGTCGGACGTCGATACTCTCATCATGTTCTGGTCGAAGATGGCTATGCTCCATTACCCCGGCGCGGAGGAGACGAAAAGCTTCCTCGAGGAGAGAAAGAGACTCGCGCGAGAGGCGGCGGAAGCGCCGGAGGATTTTGACCGCGAACTTGATCGCGTGAGATCGGAGGCGGAACGCGACGCGCGCGCGGCGGCGATGAGAGATGCGGGACTTGAGACCGGAGAAAGAAAATGAGAAGGGAGGGAGAGCTTATGGAAAAGAAACTGCCGGAGATCAAAAATGCGGGAGCGCAGATCGTGAAGGCGACGGGACAGAAGCCGGCGAAAAAGACCGGCAAGGTCGTAAAGGCAAACGCAAACGAAGATCTCAGAAGCAAGTAAGAGAGACGGCGACCCATTCGCAGGAACAGCGTAAAAATCCGAATTCGCAGGGAAAGCGTAAAAATCCGCGGCGTGCGTTTGCGCGCCGTTTACGGGAGACTTATGGAAGAAAATGAAATCATGCAGACGACGGATACGGAAAATAAAGCGCAGACAGGCGCGGCTGATTTTGACGAGCTGTCTATAAGTGAGGAGGCTGAACGCGACGCGGAGAGCGCGCTCGCGGAGGAGCTGTGTGAAATGCCGAAGGAGGAGCGCGCCAAATTCGCCGCCGCCAGGAGAAAAAACGAGCTGGAGCAGGCGGTGGAGAGTGCGCGCCGCGAGGAGCGGGAAAAGGCAGAGCGCGAATACGCGGAGCGCGAGCGCGTCAAGGCGATAGCGGACGAGCAGATGCGCGAGATAAGCAGGCTCGACCCGTCGGTGAGTACTCTCGGAGACGTCACGAAATCGGAGACCGGTAAAAAATTCAGAGAATATGTGGGAAAGGGACTGAATTTTGTTGACGCCTTCAAGCTCGCCAACATGGAGCGGCTTCAAAAAACGGCGGACAACATTTCAAAGCACCAGGCTTTTAAGCTGATGAGCTCAAAGGGACATCTTCAGCCGACCGTGGCGCACGGTCAGTGCGCTCTGCGTGTGCCGCCGGAGGAGATGGATATGTACCGCCAGCTCAATCCAGGCATGACGGAGAGCGAGATCATGCGGCATTACAACCTGTATAAGCGCAAAAAATGATCCGGCATTTGAAAGGAGAGAATTTAATTGTCAAACATAACATTTACGGAGAGCTCGGGACTTAACGACAGCATATTCGGGAAATCCCAGGCTCCTATAAGACTGTTCATCGAAAAACGCGGCGAAGCGTTCGAGCAGCAGAGCGTCATAAAGGCGCTGTTCGCCATGAGCAGCAGCAAGCACTACGCCGAAAAGCTGACGTCGCTTACCGGCATGGACGGCTTCAAAGCCGTCGGCGAGAACGGAACATATCCGACCGACATGATGCAGGAGGGCTACAGCAAGACTATCGAGCACATGACATGGAAGGACTCGTTCTCGCTGTCGAGGGAGATAATCGAGGACTCAAAGATAATCGACCTCAAGAAAAAGCCCGCCGCTTTCATCAACGGCTATTACCGCACGCGCGAGAAGTTCGGCGCGGCGATATTCGGCGGCGCCATCGCGGGAAGCAGCACGGTTTCCTTCGCGGGAAAGGAGTTCGACATCACTGCCGCAGACGGAGAAAACCTATTCTCCGAGGCACATCCGGCGAAGCTCACAAACACGATACAGAGCAATATGTTCGCAGACGAATTTTCGGTGGACGCGCTCGGCATGATGGAGGTCGCGATGCAGAACTTCAAGGGCGACAACGACGAAAATCTCGACGTCGCGCCCGACACGATACTTATTCCGAACGTGCACTCGCTCAAAAAGGCGGTGTTCGAGGCAATCGGCGCGGACAAGGATCCCGCCACCTCGAATAACGGCTACAACTACCAGTTCGGACGCTGGACAGTCATCGTATGGCCGTACCTCAACCAGTTCGTGACCGAGGGCAGCACGCCGTGGGTGCTCATCGACAGCCGCTACAACAACGAGTACGGCGGCGCGGTCTGGCTCGACAGGACGCCGCTCGACGTCAGAAGCACGATCGACGAGGCGACCGACGCGAATATCTGGAGGGGTTATTCCAGATTTTCCGCGGGTATCGCGGACTGGCGCTTCGCCTGTATCGGCGGCGCCGCCGGAGCGAGTAAATATCTCGACGGCACGAGCGTATAAAAGCTGAAAAGCGCTAAAATCGCTTTTCGGATAAGGCTTTGTACGCCATACGGCGGCGCATCAGAGCGCCGCCGTATGAGCGGAGTCGTTACATATATAAATAAAGAGGTGAAAAAATGACAGTCAGGCAGATCATCGAGAGCGCAAGAGAACTGAAGCCCTGCCCGTATTCGGACGCACAGCTCGCGGCGTGGCTCAGCGAAGCCGAGGGGCAGATCGCGATAGACATACACCTTTTGGGGCAGGCGGACGTCGTTAGATATACAATGCCGGACGACGGAGACGCCGAGGTCATCGTGTCCGCTCCGTTTGACAGGCTCTACGGGCTGTACATCATGGCGATGATCGACTTTTACAACGGAGAATACGGCAAATATCAGAATACATATCAGCTATATAACGCCGTGTACGGGGACTACGCGAGATGGTACGCCGCGAAATACCGCCCGGCTGACGGATCGGCGGAGGCGGATGGTTACTATTTGAGCGCTTATGCCATCGCGTTAAAGCACGGATATGCCGGCACGGAGGAACAGTGGCTTTTGTCGCTGAAGGGTGAAAACGGCGCCAACGGTGATAAGGGCGAAAAAGGAGACAAAGGAGATAAGGGAGATAAAGGCGATAAGGGCGACAAGGGTGACAAGGGCGACCGCGGGGACATGGGAGCGCCCGGACTCGACGCTGTGACGACAGATACCGATACAAATATAAGCGGGCTTATTAAGGGCAGCGGCGGGAAGGCTGCCGCGGCGGTACCGGGTGTTGACTACCAGCTCCCGCTTATTGCAGGAACGGATTACGCCACTCCACAGGCTGTCGCCGCGAAGATAGGAAATCCGTCAAGTAAATCAAGCGGTCAGGTTCTGAGCTATAACGGCTCTGCTTGGGTGGCGCAGACGCCTTTCGGCGCGGCAAGGTACACGGCGACGCTGTTAGCGAGCGGCTGGACTCAAATCGGGGGATATTATACGCAGACGGTAAGCGTTGCCGGCATAAAGGCGAGCTATGCGGTATCACCCGTTATAGACTGCGTGCTCTCCGGCACGGACGCTGAGGCGGACGCGGCGATAATAGAGGGCTATCGGTGCATATCTCTGATAACGACAGCGTCGGGAAGCATTACGGCGAAGTGTGCCGGAGAAGCGCCGACGGTCAACGTGCCGCTTGCGATAAACGTATGGGAGTGATCGTATGGAGTGCGCGCTTTTGAGACGGAAATACGGATTGAGCAAAACGACCGCGACGGTGACGCTGACAGGATCGGGAAAAAGCGAAACCTGCTATGTCGAGTACGGCGGCAGAAAATACTACACATTCGGCAACACTTTTACAGTAAGCTCCGACGATACAATAAGTTTTACGGCAACACAATATGTTGACATCGACGGTGTAAGGGTGATGGAAAGAACAGATCTGAACACTACAGGGACATATATATGGACCGTGCCGCGTGGGATCGGCACAGTAAATGTAAGAATGCAATTTGAAAGCAGGCGAACCCGGATCACTGTCACGACTGCATAAGGAGGCGCGGCTATGGACATGAAGGAGCTTGCGCGGGAATACAGACACAGCGCGGCGCTTATAAGAGACCGCACAGAGGAGCTTAAAACGAAGGCGAAAAGCCCGCGCATAAGCCCGGACGAGCGGTACGGGCTTAATCAGAGAATAGTCGATTTGGAGCTTATCATGGGGGAGACCATGCGCACGGCAAACACGCTTGAGACATACTATGGATAGGAGTGATCACAAAATGACACAGGAGGACATGGCGCTGCGTATTGCGGAGACGGAGTCGAGAAGCAGGGCGAACGCTCACAGGATAGACTCGCTTGAGGAGAAGATGGGATCTCTTAACCGCATAGTTACTGCGATGGAGGTCATGGCGGCGGAGCAGAAGCATCTGACGGAGAATATGGGCGAGATACGGCGCAACGTGGCGAGCCTCGACGGGAAGGTGGAGGCGATAGAGAGGAGACCGGCAAAGCGTTGGGACAGCGTGGTCGAAAAGGTCATACTCGCGCTTGCGGGCGCGGCAGTCGCGTTCGTGCTGGCGAGAATGGGGATTTGAAGGGAGAAAAAATGGAATTTATCAGAAAATTTACCTCGCGCAAATTTTTGGCGGCGGCAGCCGGAGTCATAGCTGGGCTCGGCATGGTGTTCGGGCTCGACGAGGGCATTATATCAACCGTGTCGGGCGCGGTGACGGCGGTTGCGAGCGTCGTCGCGTATATCATGGCGGAGGGCAGGATCGACGCATCCGCCGTCGGAAACGCGGCGGCGGAGATCGCGGCCGCGGCGAACACCGTGGCGGGGGAGCGTGAGGAGACTTGCTGAACAGCAGGGATATATCGCGCCTCCGTCCGGACGTCGCACGAAATTGCCGCATTATGATAGATATAGCCGCCGCCGACGGGTATCCGATACTCGTGACGGGCACTGTCAGGGACAGGGAATATCAGGAGCTCTGCTATAAAAACGGTACGGCGCAGTCGAAGATACCGACGTATCACAGCGTAGAAGCGGGACTTGCATTCGATATCTGCAAAAATATAAAGGGTCATGAGTACGACGATGCGGACTTTTGGCGTTATTGCGGAGAGCTCGGCAAACGCATAGGCTTCACATGGGGCGGCGACTGGAAGGGCTTTGTTGATAAACCGCATTTTCAGTGGGACGATCACGGCAGATTTACGTCGGCTATGATATTGGCGGGGAAATATCCGCCGGAAATGCCGGAATATGAGGGAGATGAGGAATTGAGCTACGAAAAATTCAGAGAGTATATGGAGCGCTATTTAAGCGAGCGTGCGCACATGCCGCCCTCCGCGTGGAGCGCGGAGGACCGCGCGTGGGCGGAGGAAAACGGGATAATACGCGGCGAAGGCGACGGCGAAATGCAGTACAAATCCTTCTGCACGCGCGAGCAGATGACGGCGTTCCTGCACAGATTCAGCGAGCTTTGAGGCTCGCGAGGGGGGGTGCGGAGACAACTTTGCGCCCCCTGAAATGAGAGGGGGAGTGTTACGATGCCGGCTGATTTTTTGGCGATAGACACTAATTTTCCGATGTTCACGGCGCAGACAACGACCGAGGACAAGGTTACGAGTCTGCACAACTATGTGTATCTGCTTGTCGAACAGCTCAGGTATTCGCTTTTTAATCTCGACACGCGCAATTTCAGCCCGACCGCTTTACGCGCAATTACAGAGCCGATATATGCCCGAATAAGCGACAGCGAGGGGAATATAAGCTCGCTTGCGGTGACGGCGCAGGGGCTTGAGAGCCGTGTCGGAAACGCCGAGGGCGGCATATCACAGCTTACGCAGACGGCAAACGGGCTTCAGTCAACCGTGTCGGGCATCGACGGGCGTGTGAGCACTGTGCAGCAGACGATAAACGGGCTGACGGTTACCGATTGGTACGGCAGGACGTACATAAACGGCGCGATGATACAGACCGGAACGGTCACGGCAAATTACCTCATAGGCGAGGTCGTCGGACTGCGGACGGGCACGGGATACGACGCCGGGCAGATAATGATAACCGGCGCGGACACTGCGAGCTTCGCGACGGATCTCACGAGCTACGGCGCATTGAGGCTTCAGGCGGACAACGGAGCGGTACATATATCGAGCACATACCGCAACACGTTCGGCGAACCGCTTAGCACGGGGTATTTACAGCTTTCGTATATGTCGTCGCTCGAACGGATGGCGATAAGCTGCGGGGCGGACACGGTCCCGAACAGCGAACAGAGGTATCTCGGCGCGAGCAGACTCCGGTGGGCGGCGCTGTACGCTGTGACGGGGACGATACAGACGTCGGACAGGCGCAAAAAACACGCGATAGAGTATGACGAGATCGAGCGGTATGAGGCGCTTTTTGACAGCCTCAAGCCGGTGAGATACAAGTATAACGACGGCACGTCGGACAGGTATCACACGGGGTTTATCGCGCAGGACGTGGAGGAGAGTCTTAAAGAGGCGGGGCTGAGTACGACCGATTTCGCGGGCTTTGTAAAAAGCCCTGCGGAGGACGGATACGATTACGGGCTGAGGTATGAGGAATTTATCGCGCTTAACACGAGGGAGATACAAAAGCTGAAGGCGCGGGTCAGCGCACTGGAGGGGAATTAGGTATGAGAGATACAATAGAAATGCTCGTCGGCGTGAGAAGCTGTATCGAGCAGCTCAAGGTGTCGGGCAGGGGCGACTGCGCGATGGTCATCGCCTGCTGCAACACGATAGACAAGGTCATTAATGAGCTTGAAAACGGCGGGGAGGCGGTGGAATGAAGCTGCCGCGCCTCAAATATTCCGACGGGATAAAAAAGACCGTGCAGACAGGCTTCGGAGGCTATAATCACACGCCCGCCGCCGGAGACGGCGAACTGTGGGACATGGAGAATATGTCGTCGGCGAGCTACCCGCTCCTGTCGCCGCGTCCAAGGAGAAGGCTTGTTTATGAGTTGTCCTCTCCCGGATGCATTTTCGGGCATGAAAAGCTGCTGTATATCGACGGCACGCAGCTTTATTACGGCGGCGTACTGCGCGGAGAGGTGACGGCGGGAGATAAGCGCATAGCCGCGCTCGGCGAACGGCTCGTCATTTTCCCCGACAAAGTAGTGCTGAACGTCAGATACGAGCGGATCGGGGTTTACGCGACGGTATCGGAGCTTCAAAGCGCCGTACCGTCTCCCGTAAGGGGCGACGCTTACGGCGTGGGGAGCGGATGCCCGTATGAGATTTTCGTATGGGACGGCGAAAGCTGGCTGTCGAACGGACTTGAGCTTCAAAGCCTTGAGAGCGCGTGGAGCGGCAGCTCGCTTGAATTTAAAAACGGCACGCTCTACGGCGAGAGCGCGGCGGCGAACACCGTGAAAAACAGCGCCGTCAACTGGCGCAATTATTTCCGCGCCGGTGACGCCGTGACGATCTCCGGCTGTACGCTCCACCCGAAAAACAACAAGACGCCGATCATACGCGAGATATCGGACGACGGGCATGAAATGCGCTTTTACGAAAATGTTTTCGAGCTCACGGGCGCGGACGGCACTACAGCTTATACCGAGACGGGCGCGATAAGCGTGAAGCGCACGGTGCCGGATCTCACAGACGTCTGCGTCAGCGACAACCGTGTGTGGGGATGCATGGGCGACACGATATACTGCTGCGCGCTCGGAGATCCTTTCAACTGGAATGTGTTTGACGGGATCGAGACGGACGCATGGGCTTGCGAGACCGGCACGCCCGGCGATTTCAACGCCTGCCGGACATATCTCGGCTATCCGATATTTTTCAAGGACGACACGGTGTGTAAGGTGTACGGCAGCCTGCCGTCGAATTTCTCTCCGATGAGCTCTGCGACGCTCGGCGTCGTAAAGGGCGGTATCGACAGCATCGCCGCGGCGGGCGAGATACTTTTTTATCTGTCAAAAGCGGGTATTGTCGCGTATTCCGGCGGAGTGCCGACGGCGATAAGCGCGCCGTTCGGCGATGTGCGCTATACCGAGGCGGTGGGCGGCAGCGACGGACTTAAATACTATGTATCAATGAGATCCGCCGAAGGCGAATGGAGTCTTTTTACATACGACACGACGGTAGGTAAGTGGTATCGCGAGGACGCACTGCACGCCATGGGCATGGCTTACGCCGACGGAAATCTTCATATTCTCGCCTACGATGGAAAACTGTGGCTGTCAGGAAATATAACCGACGCACCGCCCGGCTCCGTCGAGGAGGACAGGGTGCATTGGTACGCCGAGTTCGGGGATTTCACCGATATGTCGCCGAATGCGAAGGCGGTATCGAAAATACAGCTCCGGCTGGAGCTTGACGTCGGCTCGTCGGTTGAAGTGCAGATAAAATACGACTCCGAGGGCGAATGGGTGACCGCGGGAAGCGTGTCCACGGTGACAAAGCGATCAGTATATCTGCCTGTCGTGCCGCGCAGGGCGGATCACTACCGTCTGCGGCTCGAGGGCGTCGGCGGGTGCAGGATATATTCGATCTCAAAGGAGTTTTATACGGGCTCCGCGATCGAGACGAAATGAATGGGAAAGGAAACGGCAAATGGGCAATAATCTATCAGCGGCGAACAAGAGCGTGACGTACGATGATTTCATGTCGGCGGCGCAGAGATCGGGGCTTCTTGAAAAGTTTTCGGACTATGACCTGCAGACGGCGAAAAAATTTCCGGAGTTCGGGCTCGGCATACTGAGCTATAAGCAGGATTACGCAAACGCCTCGACCGATGAACAGCGCGCGCTCGCAAACGCGGGAGCGAACGAGCTTCGCGCACTTTACGGGAGCTACACCGGAGGCGGCGACGGGTCTGAATACTATGCGACGGGACCGGAGTTTGAATACGGCGGCAAAGCGCCGGAATACACAGATACATACGGAGAGGCGGGCGGCAGACTGCTTGACGGCATGATGAATTATAAGCCGTTCGCTTATGATCCCGAAACGGACGCTGTTTACGGCGCGGCGCGCAAAATGTATATCCGCGAGGGCGAGCGCGCGGCTGAAAGCGCGATAGCGAAAACGGCGGCGAAGACCGGAGGCATACCGTCGAGCTATTCCGTGACGGCGGCGAGCCAGGCGGAGGACTACTATCTGACGAAGCTCTCCGACGCCTACAACGAGCGTTACGCGCAGGCGTACAAGGAGTGGCGCGACAGATTTGATATGATGTCGGAGAGTCTCGGCGCGGCCTCAAAGCTGCAGCAGAACGAGCTTCAGCGTTATCTCGACGAGTACGACAACTATCAGGAGGAGCGCAAGGCGGCTTACGGCGAGTATTCGGACAGACTCGACCGGCTGGAGGATAAGAGGAGCGCGGAGGCAAAGGTGCAGAGCGAACGTGTGCAGAACGCGCTCGATCTCTGGAAGCTGTACGGTTATGCGACGGAGCCGGTCTCCGCGGCGCTCGGAGTACCCGTCGGTACGCCGACGAGCGACCGCAGCTATAAGGACTGGCAGATCGCGATTAAGACAAAATAGACAAGACTTAACTTATTCTTTATTTTCGCTCCGCGGGGTGGCTTTTCTTCTATTTTTACGCGCTCCGCGGGGCCTATTTTCTTTTGCGAAAAAGAAAATAGGCGAAAAGAAAGCGCCAAAGGGGGAAGATTCCGA
>JAFWVB010000153.1 GCA_017518445.1 Oscillospiraceae bacterium
AAAAGGAGCCGAAGCTCCTTTTTGCCGTTAGATTCTCTCTTTGACCTTTGCTCTCTTGCCGACGCGGTCGCGCAGGTAATAGAGCTTTGCTCTCCTGACCTTACCGCGGCGGATCGTCTCGATGGAAACGATCGTGGGAGAGTGTACGGGAAAAACCTTCTCACAGCCGACATTGTAGGAAATGCGGCGAACGGTGATCGTCTCGTTGATACCGCCGTGCTTTTTGGCGATGATGGTACCCTCGAACGCCTGGTTTCTCTCGCGGCTGCCTTCCTTAATGCGGACGGTAACTCTGACCGTGTCTCCGACGTTCATCGGCGGCAGCTCCGGCTTCAAATACTGATTGCTGAGAGTCTGTACTAAATCCATATCAAATAATCCTCCTTTCAGAGCAGATGTTCTTATCGCACTGCGGCGACAGCGGACCATCCCGATAAAAGAAAACTACTGTTTTCACAAATGCTTGAATATATTAACACACCATTATGTAAATTGCAAGCATTTTTTCAGCTTATTGTTGCGACAAGCTGCAAGGTCTCCTCGTCGAGCCCCTTGCTCATTGACAGAGCCTCTTCTATATCCATGTCAAAGCACTTGCAGCCGTCGTAGCAGACGATGCGGTTAGTTCGCCCCTCGGCGAGCACTCTCACCGCCTCATAGCCCATGCTCGACGCTATAACGCGGTCACGCGTCAGCGGCGAGCCGCCGCGCTGAACGTGCCCCAAAATCGTGACCCTCGTATCTACTCCGACCGCCTGTCCTATCCTTTCGCCTATCTCGTTGGCGCTGCCCGCGCCCTCGGCGACGACAATGAGAAAATGATTTCTGCCCTTTAATCGCGCCGCGCGTATCCTATCCAGTATGTCGCGGTCAAAATCGAGCTCCTGCTCCGGTATAACCACGGCGGTCGCCCCCGCCGCGATGCCGACGTGGATGGCGAGATAACCCGCCCTGTGCCCCATGACCTCGATAACGGAGCATCTCTCGTGTGATTTCATCGTGTCGCGCAGCTTGTCCACGCAATCGAGCGCGGTGTTGCACGCGGTGTCAAAGCCGATGGTGTACTTTGTACAGGCGATGTCGTTGTCTATCGTCGCGGGAATACCGACGACCGATATCCCCTGCCTCGCGAGCGCGAGAGCGCCGCGGAACGTACCGTCGCCGCCTATGGCTATTATACCCTCTATGCCGAGGAATTTGCAGTTGTCGGCGGCGCGCTTTTGCCCCTCTTCCGTAAGAAATTCCGAGCTTCTTGCGGTATAAAGCATTGTGCCTCCGCGGCTTAAAATACTGTTCACGTCATTCGGGCTCAAAGGCGACATATCGCCCGCAATCAGCCCGTGATAACCCCTTTTTATGCCGACGCACTCTATGCCCATGGCAGCGGCTGTCCTCGCCACCGCTCTTATGGCGCAGTTCATGCCCGGCGCGTCGCCGCCCGAGGTCAGCACGCCTATCCGTTTTACCTTGTTTTCCATAGCATCCATTTTGCTCCCTCCGGTAAATTTATCATTTGAATTCGACAAGCGCGCCGTTTTCGTCCGTCTTATACATGGCTATGCGCCGGAATTTAGCGAAATCCGTCTTCAGCTCCGGCGCAAGCTGTTCAAGCGCCGATACGAGAAGCTCGGGATTGAGCGGTCTGTCGCCCGCGGCTATCACAGCGCTTACCGAAACCGTGTATGCGTCGCAAGCCTCGAACGCGATCTCGCGCACGGACGGCTTTATGTCGCTGTCAGCCGCGCCGCGCTTTGTTTTTCTGTGTATGAC
>JAFWVB010000154.1 GCA_017518445.1 Oscillospiraceae bacterium
ATAACTGGGTTTTCGGGCATCACGAGCGCGGCGACCAGATACGCGAGTCCGCCGAAGCCGGCGAAGAAAAACGCGAATACCATCGCAAGGCGCACGACCGTGGAGTCGATGTCGAAGTATTCCGCGATGCCTCCGCAGACGCCGAATATCTTTCTGTCGGTAGTCGATTTGTATAGACGCTTCATAATAAAATCCCTCCTTATTTGATCTCTTTAGATATTACTATACAACACATAGTAATATGTGTCAAGAGGTATTTATATTTTTTTGCAATTATTACGCCCGACGGTATGGGATCCGACGGGCGTTTGTTATTTCTCTGTTATGAACCGTATCGCCGTCACAATGCCGTACAGCACGGGCTGATGGAGGATATATATGAGAAGCGATCTTCTGCCGACGGCGGGCAGAAACGGTACGGTCGCTTCGTAAAATCTTTTCGGAAATCTGTTCTCGCGTATGAGCTTTCCGAGCCATGTGCCGAGCAGGAATACGAAAAGCCACGGGAAGATGGGGAAGTAGTCCGCGCTGTAAAAGCCGGGATACGTCCAACCGAACATCCAGAGGAGCTTCGTATCAATTTTTATAAAGTGTACGGCGAGCGCCGAGCCGACGAGCAGTACGGCGCAGAGCGGCGGCATAATAATATCGGGAACGCTGTCCCGAGCCTTATGCGTGAGCCCGTAGAACACCATGCAGAAGCCGAGCAGATGCAAAACGCCGAAGCGTATCGGCATATCCATGAACAGCGTTACAAGATAGATGCCGAACGCGATGAGGAGCACTTTAACGCCGCGCTTTATATTGCTCCGCGAGAAGCGGGACGAAACGCCGGACAGCAGTATGAAAAGCGCGGCGAATACATAGTGGATGAGGTCGAGCGGCGGATTGTGGAAAAGCATCCACGGCGCGCCCAAAAATTCGCACATATCGTAAACAAGATGGTGAAATATCATAAATACGACCGAAAGACCGCGGAGCGCGTCGATCATTTCAATGCGCTTTTCCATCAGACGTTGAAGCGGAACAGTACGATGTCGCCGTCGCGCATCACATACTCCTTGCCCTCGGAGCGCACGAGCCCCTTTTCCTTTGCGGCGGCCATAGAGCCGGACGATTTGAGATCGTCGAAAGCGACGACCTCGGCGCGGATAAAGCCGCGCTCGAAATCTGTGTGTATCTTGCCCGCCGCCTGCGGCGCCTTCGTGCCGTTTTTTATCGTCCACGCGCGGCACTCGTCAGACCCCGCGGTGAGGAAGGATATGAGTCCGAGCAGGCTGTACGAGCATTTAATGAGCCGGTCGAGCCCGGACTCCGACAAACCCATCTCCTCGAGGAACATCATTTTTTCATCGTCGTCGAGCTGCGCGATCTCCTGCTCCATCTCGGCGCATATCGGAAGCACCTGCGCGCCCTCCGCGTCCGCGATGCGCTTCACGTCATTAAAATACTCATTGTTTTCAAGCCCCGCGTTGAAAGCGCCATCATCGACGTTCGCGGCGTATATCACGGGCTTTAAGCTCAAAAGATCGGAATTGTCCATAAGCGCGGCGTCGTCCTCGGAGCAGTCGAAGCTCCTCGCGGGAAGCCCCGCGTCGAGGTGCGCGTGGAGCTTTTTGAAAAGCTCCGCCTCATGCAGGAATTTTCTGTCGCCCTTCGCCGCCTTTTCAGCCTTTTCAATACGACGGGATACAAGCTCCATATCCGCCATGATAAGCTCGAGGTTTATCGTCTCAATATCGCGCCGTGGATCGGTCGAGCCGTCGACGTGTATGATGTTCTCGTTGTCAAAACAGCGGACGACGTGAACTATCGCGTCCGTGCGGCGTATATTTTCGAGGAATTTGTTGCCGAGCCCCTCGCCCTTTGACGCGCCGCGCACAAGTCCGGCGATATCCACAAACTCGATGACCGCGGGGGTGTATTTTTTGGGGTTGTACATATCCGCGAGAAAATCGAGCCGACCGTCCGGCACGGCGACGACGCCCACATTCGGGTCTATCGTGCAGAATGGGTAGTTGGCGCTCTCCGCGCCGGCGTTCGTTATCGCGTTGAAAAGCGTGGATTTTCCGACGTTCGGAAGCCCTACGATACCTAATTTCATGTGTTATCACTTCTCTTTCGTTATAGAGGCAATATTGCCGACTTTTGCAGTATATCAAAAAAAACACGCTTTATCAAGGTGTGCGAGGGATAAAAAACGGGCTGCCTTGGTCGCGCCTCCGGCAGCCCTATCGCATCAGCCCACTATGACGTCGGCATATTTGTCGGCGAGCGAATACACGCCGTCAAAATCCACGCACGGATTATACAGAAATTCCATCTCGTCGTGCAGGGACTTCGCCCGAGCCAAATGCGCCTCCGCGCTTTTGAAAAC
>JAFWVB010000155.1 GCA_017518445.1 Oscillospiraceae bacterium
ACCGTAAACCTGCGCGATTTCCGCGTACACGATGTCATACTGCACGGCATCGTCCGCACATTCCAGAACGTCGAGGTCATACGCGAGGTGTCGGTGCTCGATAACCTGCTTATCGCGGGGCACAGGCAGTACAAAAGCTCGATTTTTTCGCAGGCGCTTCACTTGCCCGTATTAAAGCGTGAGGAAAAGCTCATGCGCGAGAGGGCGATGCGCGTCCTCGAGTTCATGGGACTCACGGCATACAAGGATTGGTACGCTTTCGGACTGCCTTACGGCGTGCTCAAGCGTATAGAGATCGCGAGAACTCTGATGTGCGATCCGCGGCTCATCATCCTCGACGAGCCGGCTGCCGGTCTTAACGACACGGAAACGGCGGAGCTTGCTAAGCTCATTCGCCGCATACGCGACGAATACGACTGCACGATACTGCTCGTTGAGCACGATATGGGGCTTGTTATGGAGATATGCGACACGATATGCGCTATATCTTTCGGAAAGCTGCTGGCTATCGGCACGCCGGAGGAGATACAGGCTAACAAGGACGTCCAGGCGGCGTATCTCGGCACGAGCGAGGAGGGTTGAGTATGGCATTGCTTGAAGTCAGAGACCTGCAGGTCAGCTACGGACCTATCCGCGCCGTGCGCGGCGTGAACTTAGATGTCGAGGAGGGCAGCATCGTCGCCCTGCTCGGCGCGAACGGCGCCGGAAAGACAACGACGCTCCGCGCTATAAGCGGCGTTATAAAGCCCTCCGGCGGCGCTATAACGATGGACGGCGCGGCTCTCGGCAAAAGGGCGAGCCGCGTAGCGAAACAGGGCATCAGCATGAGCCCGGAGGGAAGGCTTATATTCTACGGGCTGACGGTTGAGGAAAACCTCAAGGCGGGCGCCTATATACAGAAAAACCGCAAGCGTATGCAGGAAAATCTGCAGAGGATATACAAGATGTTTCCGGTGCTTGAGGAGCGGCGGAAACAGCAGGCGTCGACACTCTCCGGCGGCGAGCAGCAGATGCTCGCTATCGGGCGGGCGCTGATGGCTGATCCGCGTGTGCTTCTGCTTGACGAGCCCTCGCTCGGACTTGCGCCGCTTGTCATACGCGACATTTTCCGCGTTTTGCAGGAGATACGCGAGACCGGCACGACGATACTCATCGTCGAGCAGAACGCTTTGCAGACGCTGAAAATTGCGGATTACGCATACGTTTTGGAGCTTGGTCAGATCAGCATGCACGGAAAGGCGTCGGAGCTGATCCACGACAGCAGGCTCATAGACGCCTATCTTGGCGGAAAGAAGGCGTGAGCGCAACTTGCGCCCGCACCGTAATTTGTAAGTGAGCAATCCGTAATATGGCGGTCAAAAAACGGAGTGCTTGCAAATATAAATCAAGTATCAGGCAAAATCAAATCAAAAAAGACTAAAAGGAGAAAAGAAACATGAAAAGAATCATCGCTTTACTGTTGGCGGTCATGCTTGTATTCGCATTCACTGCATGCAAAACCAATGACACGCCGCCCGTGGAAAACAACAACGAGCAAGAGCAGAACAACAATGAGCAGGAAAATCAGCCCGACAACACGACGCCGGATGAGCCCGTCGAGACAGACGGCGTTCAGGGCGTGTCCGACACGACTATATTGGTAGGCAACACCGCCGCCACCACCGGCGCGTTCGCCGCTGTCGGCGTACCGTTCAACGCAGGTCTTGAGGCAGCTTTCCTTGAGTTCAACAATGCCGGCGGCTTCGGCGGCAAGAACATCGAGCTCAAGCACTATGACGACGGCTTTGACGCCGCGCAGGGCATGACCTACACGAAGACCCTCGTTGAGGACGACAAGGTGTTCGCGCTCGTCGGGCACTTCGGCACCAACACCGTCGCCGCGACGATGGACTACGTCAAGCAGACGGGTATCCCCACCGCTTATATAGTTACCGGCGTTTCCTCTCTCTATGGCGAGGGACTCCAGGGTAAGGAAGCCTGCTACTTCCCGGTACAGCCCATCTATAACGGCGAGGGACGTATGCTCCTCGCCCGTGCGATGGCTGACAGTGCAAACGGCGTAGGTCTCGGCGGCAAGAACATTGGCGTTCTGGCAACCACCGACGACGCAGGCTCCGGTATGCTCGCAGGTATCAAGCGTCAGGCTGAGGAAGCTAATGTACAGCTCACCGTTCAGGAAGTCGACGCATCCGCGACCGACTACACCTCCGCTGTTTCCTTCCTGATGGCTGCGGGCTGCGACGTCGTCATCGCCGCGATGAACCAGGCTCCTCTCGCTGTCGCTATCTCTTCGATGGCGGGCGTTGAGTACAATGTTCCGGTCATCACCTCTTACGTCAACGCCTCCGCCACCACGCTCGGTGACCTTGTTACTAAGGGCTCCATCACCGAGAACCGCAAGGTTTACAGCACCGCTTGGCTCGACACCTCCACCGACGCCGGCATGAACGACTACCTCGCTTTTGCAGATGCGATGGTGGCTTGGGAAGCGGCGAACGGCATCGACTCCACCGACGCTACCAAGACCTATGTGCTCAATTCCTATGCTATGGCGGGCTATGTCGCCGGCAAGACCTTCATCCACGGTCTGGATCAGCTTGCGACCGAAGGCAAGGAGCTGACCTGGGAGAACTACATCGCCGCGATGGAGAGCGCTCCGCTGCACGTCCCGATGGGCGGCGAGATCGACTTTGCGGGCGGCGACCGTCTCGGCATCACCGCTCTGGCGCTCAACACCATCTCTCTCGAGCCTGACGAGGCGACCGGCGTATACGCGCTTCAGGTCGTATCCCCGATCATGTCTCTCGACGAGGTTTGGGCAAACGTAAAATAATCAAAATCTGTTAGACCGCAATCGCCCCTGCTCCCGAAATCGGGGGCAGGGGCGGCAAAAACAAAGGAGGGAACCGTTATGGCAAAATACGCAACTATCAGCGAGGCTCTCGCCGTAGTCAAAAACGGCGACTACATTGTAACAGGACTCGGCGCGTCCGAGGGCAAGGAGTTTATGACAAATCTGCACACCATCGCGGACAGAGTAAAGGACGTAACGGTGTCCAACTGCCTGCCGATGAACGCTTATGAGTTCATGGTAAATCCCGCCTACAAGGACGTTTTCAAAACCGAGAGCTGGTTTTATACCGCCGCTCTGCGCAAGGCGCAGGCGAACGGAAACGTGAGTTTTATATTCAACCATCTGCACCTCGCGGCGTCAAAGCGTCTAGATCACAGAAAACCCGATATATACGTCGGACTTGCCTCGATGCCGGACAAACACGGATATATGTCGCTGTCCCTGAGCAATACCTATGAGATGGCGATGATAAAAGAGGCTAAAACAGTAATTTTAGAGGTCAATCCCAACGCGCCGCGCACCTTCGGCGATCTTATGGTACACGTAAACGACGTCGACCTTCTGGTCGAGTGCGACTATCCGATGTCGGAGCTGCCGGACGCGGAGCCGACCGAAAAGGACATGATAATAGGCAAATACATCGCCGAGATGATAAACGACGGCGATTGCATACAGCTCGGCATAGGCGGCATGCCGAATGCCGTCGCCGCGAGCCTTATGGATAAAAAGGATCTCGGCGTACACACAGAAATGCTCACGAGCGGCATGATGAGGCTTGCCAAGGCGGGCGTCATCACGAACAAGTATAAGCAGATACACCCGGGCAAGATGGTCGCGGTGTTCTGCATGGGACCGCAGGAGCTTTACGACTACATCGACGACAACCCGTCTGTCGCGCTCATGGACGGAGCGTATGTGAACGATCCGTACGTCATCGCGCAGAACGACAATCAGATATCGATAAATTCAACGCTCGAGGTCGACCTCTTCGGACAGTGCTGCTCCGAGGCGCTAGGACCGAAGCAGTTCTCCGGCACGGGCGGTCAGGCGGACACCGCAATCGGCGCACAGATGTCGAAGGGCGGCAGAAGCGTTATCGCAACCTATTCCACCGCTATGGTAAAAAACAAGGTCACCGGAGAGCGTGAAGAGGTTTCGAAGATAGTTGCGACGCTCAAGCCAGGCTCTCCTGTGTCGCTGTCCCGCAACGACGTTGACTGGCTCGTTACGGAATACGGCAAGGTTTGGCTGCGCGGCACGTCAATGGACGAGCGCGCAAAGCTCATAATCAGCATTGCGCACCCGAAGTTCCGCGAGCAGCTCACAAAAGAGGCTATAGAGCTCGGCATAATCGGTGAATAAGCATGGCGGAGCTTTATTTTCAGGGCAAAAAGGTATACTACGAGGTACACGGCGATACGGGCGAGACGCTTGTGCTCTTAAACGGCATAATGATGTCTACGGCGAGCTGGCTTCCTTTTGTGGAATGCCTGTCGAAGACTAACCGGCTGATACTCGTCGATTTCCTCGACCAGGGGCAAAGCGAGAGGATCGAGGCGGGTTATGACCACTCGATACAGGTCGAGGTGCTCGAGGCGGTGCTGGCGGAGCTTTCGGGAAAGCTCTCCTGCGAGAAGTACAACATCATGGGCATATCCTACGGCGGCGAGGTCGCGATACAGTATGCGCTCGCTTATCCGAACCGCGTGAGAAGGCTCATACTCGCTAACACGTGCGCCCGCACCTCCGGATGGCTCAAAAAGATAGGCGACGGCTGGAACGAGGTCGCAAAATGCGGAAGCGGACTTGCGTATTATCTCACGACTATCCCGATAATCTACTCCACGCGCTTTTTCGAGGAGCGCGCCGAATGGATGGAGGGGCGCGAGAAAATGCTCACCGAGTATTTCGCGCGCGCCGATGTGCGGGAGGCGCTCATCCGGCTTACCGACAGCTCGCGCGAGTACGACGTTTCCGACAGGCTCGGCGAGATAAAGTGCCCGACGCTCGTCATATCCTCGTCTGAGGACGCGCTTGTGCCGATGACGGAGCAAAAGCTTATACATGAGCGCATAAAGGGCAGCTCGTACGTCACGATAAACGGCAGCGGACACGCCAGCATGTACGAGGTTCCGGAGGCGTTCGCGGCGCTGACCGCGGGATTTGCAAATCTTCCCGACAACTGTATAAAAATCTGAAAGGGGAGTGCCTTATGGAAAAGAAAACGCTGAATATAGGGCGCGAGACGCTCGCGTATATCGACGAGGGGCAGGGCGAAACCGTCCTGATGCTGCACGGCAATATGTCGTCGTCCGTCCATTTCGAGCCGCTCATCGAGCGCATAAAGGACAAATACCGCTGTATCGCGGTCGACCTGCGCGGCTTCGGAGACAGCAGCTATAACGAGCGCTTCGACACGCTCGGCGAGCTTGCCGAGGACGTGAAGCTGTTCATGGATAAGCTCGGCATAGAGTCCGCGTATCTCGTCGGCTGGTCAAACGGCGGCGGTGTGGGGCTTGAGCTATGCGCGAGATACCCCGAAAAGGTCAGAAAATTCTTCGATATCGAGGGTGCGGGACTCAAGGGATATCCGCTTTTCGTCAAGGACGCGGCAATGCAGTCCACGGGCAAGGCGTATGAGAGCAAGGAGGCGCTCGCGGGCGACCCAATAAGCGGTGCTCCCGTGCTTGCGGTATTTGCAAACCATGACGCCGCGACGATGACGATGATTTGGAACGCGACGATATACACCGTCGGCAAACCCACGGCGGAGCAGAACGACCGCTGGATGGCGGAGACGTTAAAGCAGCGCAACCTCGTCGATCTCGACTGGGCGCTCGCCTCGCTCAACATGTCGGACGAGGACACGCCTTACCGCAAGGGCGACGGCACGATACACAATGTAAAATGCCCCGTCGCGCTGACGACCGCCGACAGGGACATTGTCGTGCCGGAGGGCATGGTAATGGAAAACTACAACGCCCTCGGCGCGAACGCGACGCTTCTGCGTTATGTAAACTGCGGGCATTCGCCGATGGTGGATTGCCCCGACAGGCTCGCGGAGGACGTCTGCAAGTTTTTCGGATAAAAAGCGGCTAAAAACGATCATATTTTAAGGGGACTGCAAGGCGGTCCCCTTAAAGCGTTTTTATGCGCATTAAGCCGCTTCCCGTTTCCAGTAAAAAACATGTTGACATAAGATTTTTTTTGACTTATAATAGCAGATGTAATGATGTATAAAAATGATATTTTGGGTATCTATGTACATAGTTATTATTTAATGGCGCAGATCTTACGCTGCTTTACCGCGCGTAAAACCGCGGCACATGGCGAAAAGCGGGAAAGTGTATTAAAGTATGAAAAACGCGGTCAAAAAGATAATAGCGTTTGTGCTGGCGGTTATGATATGCATTTCGACCGCCGGATTTACCACGCGCTCCGGCGCCTCGCCATGGGACGGCGAGGGCAGTGCCGCCGTGGATTCGCTGCGTAATTATTATTCAAGCGTTTTCGTTACCGGACTCGACGGGCGCATCAATGAGATGCTCGTCAATGTCAAGGCGATGCAGGGCACGTTCCCGGACAGCGCCATGCTGTCCGTCACGCCCGTTCCCGCTTATGAGAGCGGTGAGATAGACGCCGCCGTCGGGGAGGAGAGAGCCCGCGGGGCGCTCGTCGCCGCGTCGTACACGTTTGACATCAAGATGGTGGACGAAAACGGCGTCGAATATCAGCCGACGGACGGTCGTGACGTTTACATTTCGTTCTCGATGGACCAGATCGCAAACGAAAATCTCGACACACAGGTCTACCACATCGCGGAATCGGGCGACGCGCTCGCGGCGGAGTCGCTTTACACGCAGACGCAAAACGACACCGCTACCGTCGCGACGGGCGGGTTTTCATACTACACGGTCGAATTTACATACGGAGAGCTATGCTATGTGCTGCAGGGCGGCGAAGCTGTGCCGCTTGGCGATGTTTTGAGCTATGTCGGCATATACGGCGAGATAGAGGCTGCTTACGGCAGCAACGACGCGCTGTTTTCAATATCGAACGAGGGAGGGATCTGGACGGTCACCTCCCATGAGGCGTTTGACACGACGGAGTGGCTGCGCGTCACCGTCGGCGGCGTGGAGTATGAGATCGTTGTTACCGACGACAACACGTCACAGAACGTTCCGGTACCGGACCCGAACGATCCAACCCAACCGTTCTATTCCGGCACGGTGTCGACGCGTTTGGATGGCGCTGTAGCAGTAACCAAAGATAAGTACTATTATGGCGACCCTAATGCCGACCCACCCGTGCCCCCAACGGCAGGTAAGCCCACGATCGTCAAGCAATCGCAGAGCACCGATACGATCTATGATTTTGCGGCGGGCCTGCCCTTGTCCACCATATTTATCGATGAGACGAAATTGGGTTCGGATAAAGGAACGTTTGAAGTGGCATCGGCATGGAGCTCGAGTATCACCTGTGACGCCACGAATCTCGTTTCTTATAACCCCTCGGCAAGTGCCGCCGGGCATTTGCTGAACGGGACAGTCAATAAATTGGATGGTCCCTTGTTCTCCTTTACGTTTGAGGACGCGGCGATTTTGAAGGACGGCACGAAAGCCAACGTAAAAATCACCTATTCCAATGCGAAGATTTTTACCGATGAGCGCTTGGCGGTGATGGAGAAGGTAGCTCAGGACCATCTGGACGAGGCAACACAACAGGGGGATGCGACGGAAATTGCTGCTGCGCAGGCGGAGCTTGCTGCGTCTTATCTTCAGGGTACGGTTGCCTTGGCACGGGGCAGTACGATCGCACATGCCATTACCGATACAAGGAGTTTAACGACTGCCGGCACCACTACCGGTTTCAGCCAGACACAGGTAGAGAAGGCGAAAGAGGCTTATACGGAAAGAATCAATAAATATAAAAACCAAGAAGGTTTGGGAGATATTTTAGATGACGTATATAATACTCAGGCATTGGGGAAATCCATCGATATTACGTATGATATCGTTGATGACGCCGGAAAGCCAATAAACGGGAATTTCATCTTTGTCTTCGTGGGGATAAATCTGGACAGAGACCCATATCGAATCAACGGCAATAATGCGGCCAAGGGCTTGTGGTGGGTGAATGATACTTATCCGCATATGCATTTTTTAAGTGAGCAGATCGCCGTAACAAACAGCTCAATCGCTTCCGACTACATCTATGTAAGGGCGAATAATGAAAAGCCTGAGGACTTGGACCCGAATTATAATGTGGGTAATGGAGCTTCGGGTATAAGCAAACGGACCGGGTTTTTTCCGCAAGTCGTGGAAGTGACGGAAGACGGAGTGAAAAAAACCAAGATCATCTCCAATGGATACCAACCGAAGGGTGGGTCCGAGGTTTCCGGTAATGACGGTTATTACTCCTCTGGCTTTGTCACCTTGGCCACTTCGGGCTTCACGATAACGGGTTACGGGCATTGTTTTGGCGGCGGAACCATGAATACACAGGCGTATGGGGCGCGAAGGATCTGGTATCGCTATACCTCAAAGACCGGACCGAACGGCAACATCCAGACCACGACGGAGGGCAACTCCGGCGGCGCGCTGGACGACACGAGTGACAAAGGCACGAAAAGCGACATCCTCGACCCCAACACATACGTCGTGCCGGAGGGCAAGACCGTTATCTATACCCTGACGCCGGATTCGAAGTATCAAATCGCCAAGCTGCAGGTCAAAAATGCAAGCGGCGGCATGCAGGAGATCAAATTCAACGGCGAGCCGCTTTCGACAATGCAGCCGGGGCAGTATTATCAGTTCAGAGACGCCGCCGGCAAGCTCTGCACGCTGACAGCGCTGGACGACACGGCGACCGGCGGGATCAAATTCACGCTGGAGATGCCCTATGCGCAGCACGACGAAGAGGTACGCGTGCAGTGGGAGCGCACAGACGCCGAGGTGACCGTGAAGAAAAAGACGGTCAACAATAAAACCGGCAGCTTCCCGTTCAAGATCCGTGCGTGGAAAAACGAATACGTGACTACGTACACCACCGGAACGGCGTTGCAGGATGCGATTGACTCCGTTAAGTTTGAGAACGGCGGTTATATAAAGGGCGACTGGTACGGAAACAGTGTCAGTACCTTCACGGCTGATGAATTAGCTGCCATCGTTTCCGGAATCACCTTGAAAGAAAAAATTGACGTCTCCGGGCAAGGCGGCAAATACTTATGGAAGACCGATAAAAAGCTGTCGGATGTGGGGCTTGCCACGGTGGGCTCCGCCGATGACGACGATCTGTTTGTAAACTGGGAAACCGCGGGGTCCGCCGTTGTCGGCG
>JAFWVB010000016.1 GCA_017518445.1 Oscillospiraceae bacterium
GAAAGCTCAAGTCCCTTCATTTGTCAGCCTCTCCTTTTGTTTTATGGCGTTGCCGCGCGCCGCCGACGGCGGCGTTCATGTGCGGCGTATAGCATTACTAATAATATTATGCCTCACAGCCCGTGTCAAGCGCGGAGGCGGTCTGGAAAGCGTTGAAAGCACCGCGATTTTGTGGTATTATATGCAGTAAAGCTACATTGAAATACATCACGGAGGGACTTTGAATGGGAATTAATGAATTTATTAAGACAGCGCGGCGCGGGATCGCCATGTGCATGGCGGCTGTATTTATTTTGACCGCGCTTGCCGCCTGCGGCACGGGTAAGGTGCGGATGCCGGACGGGGATATAAACGAAAAAAATCTCGATGAGGTATGCGCCGTTCTGAAGGACGCGGGGCTTTCAAATATCGACGTGTTTGAGACGTGGGTGAGAGATTATCTGGACGGCGGATATGAGAACGCGGACGCCTCCGGCTTCTGCGACGCGGACTGCCGCATGACGGTCACGCTGCTTGCCGGAGATTTTATAGAGTGCGAGCGACCCGAGCCGGAGTACGGCGGGACGTATCTTATGTTTGATCTCGAGGCGATAGAAAATCAGCCCGAATACAGCGTGCTCAAGGACAAAAAGGCTCTGTTCACGACGCTTTTCGGGGAGATGCCGATACCGGAGAGCGGCTTTTCCGCCGCGTTTACGGAGAATTTGGAAAAGCACGGCATACGCTTCGGCGGCGATAAGTTTTCCGTTATCAGCATAGTGATAAAGGCGTATGAGGAGGAGACGGCGTTCGTGGGGCACACCGGACTTCTCATAGACTGCCGCGAGAACGGCGATATCGGCTCGGATTATCTTTTCGTCGAAAAAATAGCGTTCAACGACGTATACAAAGCGACGCCGGTAAAAGGCGATGAGGAGCTTGTGCGGCTTCTCTCCGCCAGACCGGACTATATGCCGGCAGAGGGCGATCCGAACACGCTGATATACAAAAACGCCGAGCTTATCGGTGAAATAGCGCGCTGACGGAGATAGTCGGGCTTTAAGTGCGGAAAAACTCCGTATTTGCCTTTATTAAAGGCAAATACGGAGTTTTAGTTTATTTGGCTTTAAGCTTCACAGCATATTGCACAGAAGCGCCGCGCCGACTATTCCGGCGTCGTTGCCGAGCGCAGCCTTTACAATGCGCGTAGGCGTCACCTTGTCGAAGGAGTTGGAGAGCGCCATCTCGCGTAAAGGCTCCAGCAGGAGGCTGTCGTCGGCGTTGCTTATTCCGCCGCCGAGACAGATGACCTCCGGGTGGAGGATGTTTATGATGTTGGAGAGTCCGAGAGCCAGCCCCTCGAGGTATGTGTCGAGCGCGCGGCGCGCGGCGTCGTCGCCGCGCTTTACGCCGTCAAACGCGGTGCGCCCCTGAACCTTGCCGATATCGCCGGAGCAGAGCTCCCAGAGAAGGCTTTCGGGACTGCGCTCCATCTCCTCGCGCGTGATGCGGATAAGCGCCGTCGCGGAGCCGTACTGCTCCCAGCAGCCGCGATTGCCGCAGCCGCACGGAACGCCGCCGGGTCTGATTATCATGTGCCCGATCTCCGTTCCGGAGCCGGCATAGCCGGTGAAGAGCCTACCGCCCGTCACCATGCCGCCGCCGATGCCCGTTCCGAGCGTCACGACGACCGCCGGATCACAGCCCTTTGCGGCGCCCGCCATATATTCGCCTATGGCGGCGCATTTCGCGTCGTTGCCGAGATATACGTCTGCGTCGCACACCGCCCGGAACAGCTCGCGAAAGCGCGTGCCGCGAAACGGCATGTTCGGTGTGCTTATCACGACGCCTTTTTCATTATCGACCATGCCGGGAAAGCCCGCGCCGACGGCGCTTATATCGCCGATACCGAGACCCGCGGCGGCGCACACGTCAACGGCGAGCCGTCCGAGCTCGATGCAAAGCTCGTCCGCAGTCATGCGTTTGTCCACAGGACGGCTCAGCTTTTGCAGTATATTTCCGTCCCGGTCCACAACTCCGGCGGCTAAATTCGTACCTCCGACGTCCAAGCCGATATAGTACATATTTCCCGCCTCACTTAGCCTTGCGGCGCGATCTCACGTCGAAAGCGACCGCGATGATGAAGATCAGACCCTTGACGATGTACTGATAGGATATATCGACATTCATAAGGTTCATGCCGTTTGTAAGTGATATGATTACGAAGGAGCCGACGACGGCGTTCGTGACCTTGCCGACGCCGCCGCTTACGGCGGTTCCGCCTATGAATGATGAGGCGATCGCCTCGGTTTCAAATCCGAGACCGGCAGTGGGTGTCGCGGATTGGAGGCGCGACGTGTAGAGCACGCCGGAAAGGGCGGCGAGAACGCTCATCGAGCAGAACGCGAACTGCGTCACAAGCTTTACGTTTACGCCGGACAGCTCCGCCGCCTGGTCGTTGCCGCCGATACCGTAGATATAGCGTCCGAGCCTCGTCTTGTTGAGCATATAGTTGTAGACAAGGAGCACCGCGGCGACTATCACCGCTGTCCACGGCAGACCGCTGTAAGCCGCAAGTATCCAGATAACATACATGATGATCACGGACTCGAGTACAATGCCTATAATGAACACGGGTATAGAAACGACCTTGAAATTATACTTCAGCTTATTCCGGCGCGACCTTATCTGCGTGATGACAAGAACGGCGACCGTAATGAAGCCTATAAGCATCGTCAGCACATGAAAGCTTAAATTTATGCCCAGCATATTATTTATCCAGCTGAAAAATCTGTCTGCGCCCGGTATGTCGGGAATGACTCCGTTGGACAGCGCGTTAAAACCCTTGTTCGGGACGATTATCGTGCCGGTCGCGCCCAGAGAGCGGTTCAGCAGTCCGCGGAAAATGAACTGACCGGCAAGCGTCGTGACGAACGCGGGAACGCCGACGCGCGTCACAAGCGTGCCCTGATACAGACCGATGACAAAGCCAAGGACGAGCACGATAAGTATCGCGAGCCACTGGTTTACGCCGTGTTGAGTCATGAGTATTGCGGCGACTGCGCCGGCAAAGCCCGCGACATAGCCGACGGAGAGGTCGATGTGTCTGATTATAAGTATCAGCGTCATACCTATCGCAAGGACGGCGACATAGCCGACCTGCTTTATCAGATTGCTGATATTGCCCGCCTGCAGGAATGCGCCGTGCGTCCTCCACGCGAAAAACGCCATGATAACGACAAGCGCAATATACATCATGTAATCGCGGATGTTTTTCTTTGCGAGATCGAAAAGCTCACCGAAAAAGCCCTGCTTTTTTTGAGTTGTGTTTTCCATTTTGAAACCTCCTACGATCTAACGGCCATAGCCATGACTTTTTGCTCGGTCGCCTCTTCCGCCGATAGCTCTCCGGCGATGCGGCCGCCTGCCATGACGTACAGTCTGTCGCTCATTCCGAGAATCTCCGGCAGCTCGGATGAGATCATTATGATGCTCATGCCCGACTCAACGAGCTTGTTCATAAGCGTATAGATCTCATATTTCGCGCCGACGTCGATGCCGCGCGTCGGTTCGTCGAGTATCAGCACGTTCGGCTTTGCAAACAGCCATTTCGCAAGCTGCACCTTCTGCTGGTTTCCGCCGCTTAGATTGCCCACCTTCTGCATGATGGCGAAGCGGCTCTGGTCCTCGAAGCCCTCGGAGAGCTGCTTGTAGTAGATGATGAGGGCCGCGGCCACGATGAAGACGATGCTCAGCAGCACGCCCAGGAAGAAGAAGGTGCCGTAGAGGGCGTAGTATTCGGCGCGGGAATAGCTGATGGTGGCCGTGCCGAAGAAGACGTTCTCTTTTTCAGCGGAGATGCGGTCCAGCTCTTCCCAGACGCCGTCAGCGATCTCCTCGTCCGCGCCGGCCTCCGTAACGTTGAAGGCCAGCTCCGCCCGGGGCGTGCCGAAATTCAGCGAGAGGTCCATCACCTCGTCACTGTTCCACAGGGAATCGATCAGAGAGGTCCAATCCTGCTCCGTGAGGGCCAGGATGGACCAGCTCAACCCCTCC
The DNA here is from genome assembly GCA_017518445.1 of Oscillospiraceae bacterium. GTDB lineage: Bacteria > Bacillota > Clostridia > Oscillospirales > Oscillospiraceae > RGIG6097. The sequence continues at coordinate 4,036 of JAFWVB010000016.1, forward strand.
ATATCCTCGTCGGGACGGTCGACGGGGCTGCGGTCCAGCCTGCCGACGAAGCGGAAGGCCAGCAGGTCTCCCAGGCAGAAGGCGTCTGCCGGATA
>JAFWVB010000156.1 GCA_017518445.1 Oscillospiraceae bacterium
GGGGAAGTAAGCATGCAGATATACGAGATGACAAACGGAATCAAGGTCGGAGATCCGGTCGAATTCACCGGCGAGCTGATGAGCGTCGACCTCGGACCCGGACTTTTGGCGCAGGTGTTCGACGGGCTCCAGAACCCGCTGCCCGCCCTTGCGGACAAGTGCGGATTCTTTCTGGAGAGAGGCGTATATCTTGACGCCATACCCGACAAGGACTGGGATTTCACGCCCGCTGTCAAAGCGGGAGACGCCGTCAAGGCGGGCAGCACGGTGGGCACTGTGCCTGAGGGGCTTTTCACACATCACATAATGGTGCCGTTTACCCTCAAGGGCGACGACTGGAAGGTCAAGTCGGTAAAGGACGCCGGAATCTACAACGTCCGCTCGACTATCTGCGTGATAGAGAACGGCAAGGGCGAGGAAAAAGAGCTGTCCATGATATTCACTCAGCCGGTAAAGCAGGCTGTCAAGTGCTACAAGGAAAAGCTCCGCCCGACAGAGCCTATGGTAACGAAGATAAGGAGTATAGACGCGTTCCTGCCCGTGGCAAAGGGCGGCACCTTCTGCACGCCCGGACCCTTCGGCGCGGGAAAGACAGTGCTTCAGCACATGCAGGCGAAAAACTCCGATATAGACGTCGTTATCGTCGCGGCGTGCGGAGAGCGCGCGGGAGAGGTCGTCGAGGTGCTAAAGGAGTTTCCGGAGCTTACAGACCCCAAAACGGGTCGTTCACTCATGGAGAGAACGATAATAATCTGCAACACGTCGTCTATGCCGGTCGCCGCGAGAGAGGCGTCCTGCTACACGGCGGTGACGCTTGCGGAGTACTACAGACAGATGGGGCTTGACGTCCTGCTTCTCGCGGACTCGACAAGCCGCTGGGCGCAGGCGATGCGCGAGATGAGCGGCCGTCTTGAGGAGATCCCCGGCGAGGAGGCGTTTCCCGCGTACCTCGAATCCACGATCGCCGCGTTTTATGAGAGGGCGGGCGTTGTCCGCCTCGACAGCGAAAAGCTCGCGTCGATCACGATAGGCGGCACGGTATCGCCCGCCGGCGGTAACTTTGAAGAGCCCGTGACGCAGGCGACGCTGAAGGTCGTCGGCGCGTTCCACGGTCTCTCGAGAGAGCGTTCGGACGCGCGCAAATATCCGGCGATCCACCCGGTTGATTCGTGGTCAAAGTATAAGGGCGTCGTCGATACGGAGCGCATGGAAAATGCCCGCAGAACACTCGTGCGAAGCATAGAGATCAATCAGATGATGAAGGTCGTCGGCGAGGAGGGTACGTCGAGCGAGGACTATATCGTCTATCAGAAGGGAGAGCTTCTCGACGCGGTATATCTCCAGCAAAACTCCTTCGACCCGATCGACGCAGCGTGCGCGCCGGACAGACAGCGCAAGGAGTTCGACGTTCTGTACGACGCCATGACGCAGCGCTATGACATAAGCGACAAGCGCGATATAAGGGCGTTTTTCAACCAGCTCCGACAGGAATTTCTCGATTGGCACGGAACGGAGTGGGGCTCCGCGGAGTTTGCCGCGCAGGAGCGGAAGATTTCTGACCTTTACATGTCAAAGGTCGCGCGTTAGGAGGTCGGAAAATGCAGAAAATATATACAAAAATCGATTCGATAGTCGGCAATGTCGTCACCGTCAGGGCGGAGGGCGTAAAAAACGGCGACCTCGCGCTTGTGGGCGACAGTTATGCAAACGTCATAAAGCTGGATAAGGACATCGTCTCCCTCCAGGTGTTCGCCGGCGCGCAGGGTGTAAGCACTACTGATCCGGTGAGATTTCTCGGCAGACCGATGATGGTCTCATTCTCGGAGCATCTGCTCGGACGCATCTTCAACGGCGCGGGCGTGCCGAGAGACAACGGACCCGCGCTTACCGAGAACATGATACCGATAGGCGGTCCGTCCTTCAACCCGTCAAAGCGCATACTGCCGAAAAACATGATACGCACGGGTATCCCGATGATAGACGTGTTCAACACGCTCGTCGAGAGCCAGAAGCTTCCGATATTCTCCATCTCCGGAGAGCCGTATAACCAGCTTCTCTCGCGCATCGCGATGCAGGCGGAGGTAGACGTTATAATCCTCGGCGGCATGGGACTTAAATACGACGACTACATGGAATTTCGCGACACGCTCGAAAAGGGCGGCGCGATGAGCCACACCGTCATGTTCATCCACACGGCGGCAGACCCGATAGTTGAGTGTACGCTCGTCCCCGATATGTCACTCGCCGTGGCGGAGCAGTTCGCCCTTGAGGGCAAGCGGGTTTTGGTGCTGCTCACCGATATGACCAACTTTGCCGACGCGCAGAAGGAAATGGCGATAACGATGGAGCAGGTTCCGTCAAACCGCGGCTACCCCGGCGACCTCTACAGCTCGCTCGCCGCGCGTTATGAGAAGGCGGTCGATATAGAGGGCGCGGGCTCCATCACGATCCTCGGCGTTACGACTATGCCGGGCGACGACGTGACGCACCCCGTCCCGGACAACACCGGCTATATCACGGAGGGGCAGTATTACCTCAAAAACGGGCATATAGAGCCGTTCGGCTCGCTTTCGCGTCTCAAGCAGAACGTCAACGGCAAGACGAGAAACGACCACCGCGCACTGATGGACGGTATGATACGCCTATATTCACAGTATAATGAGAGCCTTGAAAAGCGATCGATGGGCTTCAACATGACGGAGTGGGACGACAAGCTCATAAAATACGGCGAGCTGTTCGAGAATAAGCTCATGGATCTCTCCGTCAATATCCCGTTGGAGGAGGCGCTCGACCTCGGTTGGGAGATCCTCGCGGAGTGCTTTGAGCCAAACGAGACAGGTCTGCAGACCGCGCTTATCAAGGAGAGATGGCCGAACACGGCGGCTTATTAAAAGGAGCGGCTCATGGCTATCAAACTTACAAAAAACGAACTGAAGAAGCAGAAGGAGAACTTAAAGCAGTTTCGCCGCTATCTGCCCACGCTGCAGCTCAAAAAACAGCAGCTTCAGTCGGTGATAATGAGCGTCCGCGCGGAGCTTGAGGAAAAGGAAGCCGAGCGCGTCCGCATGATCGGCGATCTGGACGATTGGGTGGCAGTTTTCGCTGAAAACGAGATATTCGAGGAGGCAAAACGGCTCGAAAATCTCGTGCAGCCCGACAGGGTGATATATGGCGAAGAGAACATCGCCGGCGTCACCGTGCCGTCCTTCGAGGAGCTGACGTTTAAGGACATCGACTATAATGTGGCGGATTATCCGCTTTGGGTCGACACTGCTGTATTCAAGCTGCGGGACATCGCCGCGCTGGAGGCGCTTGCCTCCACACTCAAAAAAAGGGCGGAGCTTTTGGAGTCGGAGCTGAAAACGACCTCCCAAAGGGTCAACCTCTTTGAAAAGGTGAAGATACCCGAGGCAAAGGAAAACATACGGGTGATACAGGTGTATCTCGGAGACCAGCAGACCGCGGCAGTCGTCCGCGGCAAGATCTCAAAGAAAAAGTTAGAGGAGGCGTAGCGTATGATAGAAAAAATGAAGATCGTACATATCATAACCTCCGTCTCCGGAAAAGAAGCGATGTTAAACGGGCTTCGCGACGTCGGCGTTATGCACCTTGCGGAAAAGCAGAGCGCGGACAGGGCGGTGAGCGACAGATTTCAGACGCTCACCAAGACCGCGACGGCGCTGCGCGACTATGCCGACCCCAAGAAAAAGCTGCGCACGGAGATAATTTCGGGCGAGGATTTCGACAAAATATACGAGACCGCGCTCGACGCGCTTGAGCGAAAAAGTGCGCTCATGCAGGAGATAAGTCAAGCGAAAACGGAGCTCGACAGGCTCTCCGCGTGGGGCGATTTCTCGCCGTCGGAGATAGAGGTTCTGCGTGACGCGGGCTTTGATTTCCGTTTCTACCGCATGGGAGAAAAGGAATATCGTGCGGCGGCGCAGGATGAAAACGTTAAGCTCATAAACCTCTCGCCGGTCGATAAACAGCGCGCGGTCGCCGTGCTCGGCGCGCTCCCCGCGGAGATCCCCGCGACGGAGCTTGTGCTCCCCGAAAAAGGCGCGTCGGAGCTTCGCCGCGATATAGAGCTTGCGGAGGACGGCATAAAAGAGTGCGAAGCGGCGCTTCGCGCGGCGTCCGTCTACGATGCGAGCTTTAAGGCGGAGATATTGAGATTGCGAAACGAGATCAGCTTCTCGGAGGCGTCAGAAACCGCGGACTGCGACGACGACTTTGTGTGGCTGTCCGGCTACATTCCCGAGAGCGAGCTTGATGCCTTCAAGCGCATGGCGGCTGAAAAGGGCTGCGCATGGGCAATAGACGATGTATCCGACGATGACGACAAGATACCGACCAAGGTTAAGTACAACAGGGTATCAAAGCTCATACGTCCGGTATTCGACGTGCTCGGCATCCTGCCCGGCTACAGAGAACAGGACATATCCATGTGGTTTTTCCTGTTTTTCATACTCTTCTTTGCCATGATAATCGGCGACGGGGCATACGGCGCGATAATTCTGATCGGCGCGGTCGCCCTGCACGCAAAGCAGAAGAAGGTGACCGACATCACGTTCCTGTTATATGTCCTGTCTATCGCAACGATAGTATGGGGCGCGATAACCGGCACATGGTTCGGCATGGAGAGCGCGATGAGCGTCCCGCTTCTCAAAAGGCTTGTTATACCGAGCCTCGCGACATATCCGGAGCGCTTCGGGCTTGACAGCACGGCTTCGCAGAACACCATCATGAAGTTCTCCTTCTCGATAGGCGCCGCGCAGATGGCTCTCGGCGCGATACTTTCCATAAAAAAGAAGCTCGCCGCAAAAGACCTCTCGTGGATCGCGGATCTCGGCTGGACGATCGCGATAGTCGCCATGTATATGCTCTCGCTCAATTTGGTGCTTGGCGAGAAGATAAGCCTGATGCCCGTGGCGATCGCGATAGGCGCGGCGTTCCTGCTCGTGGTGCTGTTCGGCGCAATGTCGCCTGACGTGTCCTTCGGAAAAGGACTCGCGGCGGGCGCGAAGGATACCTTCACGGTGTTCCTAAACACGATAAGCTGCTTCGGCAACGTGATGAGCTACATAAGGCTCTTTGCCGTCGGCATGGCGGGCGTCGCGATCTCGCAGAGCTTTAACGGGATAGCGGCGGGAATGAAAGGTCCGCTCGTTATCGCGGGCGCCGCCGTCGTTATAATCGGACACGTAATAAACATCATAATGTGCTTCCTGTCCGTGGTCGTTCACGGCGTTCGTCTGAACGTGCTTGAATTCTCCGGGCAGGCGGGCATAGAATGGACGGGCATACCGTATGAGCCGTTCAAAGCGCTGGATAAATAAAAAACTTACATAAATAAAAAGGAGAAATTGTTATGAATCTTGCATTTTTGGGTATGGCTGCGGCTCTCGGCTTGTCCGCCGCGGGCTCCGCGTTCGGCGCCGGCTTTGCCGGCATGGCGTCTGTCGGCGCATGGAAAAAGTGCTACGCAAGCGGAAAGCCCGCTCCGTTCATCATGGTCGCGTTCACGGGCGCGCCTCTCACGCAGACGATCTACGGCTTCCTTCTGATGAACTTCATCAGAAGCAGCGCCGCCGGCAATCCGGGGCTCGCGCTCGGCTGCGGACTCTTCGGAGGACTCGCGATAGGCTTTTCGGCTTTGTTCCAGGGCAAGTGCGCCGCCGCCGCGGCGGACGCTCTCGGCGCTACCGGAAAGGGCACGGCTAACTATCTTATAGTCATCGGTATCGCGGAGACCGTCGCGCTCTTCACGCTGGTCTTCTGCCTGCTGCTGTTAAACGGCTGATAACCGAGGACAAAATAACGCAAAGAAACAAGGCGGGGGCTTTTGCCCCCGCCTTGTTTTATGCCTATTTTGTGTTATTCGTTATTCTTTTCTTTGCGTTTGATTATTGTATACATCACCGCCGCGCACAAATTACCGATAGCGCCGACGCCAAAGCATGAGGCAACAATATATGAGGGCGCGTCAAACATAAGCGCGATCCCGGCTATCGTTGCGGCGGCAGAAAGAATTATAATAATCAAACGAAGCTTTTTCATATAAAATACCACCTTATCTTACTTTATTTACTAAAAACAAACGCCCGCACACGAGCCCCGTTAAGACAAATACCGCAAAGCTGTAAAGTGCGCAAATAACTACAGCCCACAATACCGAGGTTGAAAGACGGTATCCTAATTTGATGGGGTTTATGATCCAGAAAATGTCTAAAAAAGAGAGCGAAAATATAATTATAAGCAGGAACCCCCCCCAAAAAAACATACACAAAAGCTCGTAAGCCGTCGCCGCTTTTGTATAAGACAAATCCTAATACCGACGATAGGGCGACGCAGTAGACCAAAAACAAAATGCCGCTGAAACGCACGGCAAAATATGCCGCGTACAGACCGACCGCCGCAAATATCGACATTATAACCGCCCTTAAAATAACGGCATTTCTCATGTTGTTTTCATTCATTCCCCGCCTCGCGGTTATCGAGCAGCAGCAGCTTTTCAGCGAGCAGCCGCGAAAAGCCGCTGACGACGGCGGACGACATGATAAGCTCGCCCGTGTCGCAGGTGGCGAGCTCGCCCGTCATCTCGTGACCGAGTATGCCCGCCGCGGCGGAGCGCACCTGCCCTATAAAATAGTGCGTTGACCTGTTGTGCCGCTGAGCGTATTTGTCATATATCTCCTTAAATTCCGCCTCGCACAGCCCGTCCGGTATCAGCATTTTAAGCGTCGTAATGCCGAGGCTCTGTTTGAGCGAGCATATCATAACGAGATACGCCATGTGTACGCGGTAATATTTCTTTTTTACCGGCTTCGGCATTATGCCCTTGCGGACGTAGTTGTTTATCGCGGCGGCAGTTATGAACTGCTCCTCCTTGAGCTCCGGCGGCAGATAGTCGAGATACCCGGTCAAAAGCGCCAGCGCCTGCTCCATATAAAGTCCGAAGTCCGGAAGGTCGTCCCACTTCGGCAGGGAATACTGCTCCAAATACTTCTCCCAGCGGCGCAGCTTTCCCGCGACAAGCTTCTTATCGTATGCCATTTCACTCACCCTCGAACATAAGATCGCCATGCGCCGTTAAAACAGGCGGCGAGGCGCGCGGTATAATTCCTGTTTTGCAGTTATTATACCACATATAATTTTAATAACAAGTATTTTATATAAAAAATTGTCTTGACATGGAAACAAAAACGTGTTATCTTGTCTTTAAGATTAGATTATATGTTGTAGGAGACAGAAAATGCAGAGCGGCGAGCCGCTCAAGATATTACAGGAGACCTCGAAGCATGGAACAAAAAAAGAGCTTTTCCGAAAAGACCGCCCTTGTTTTAAGGGCGGCGACCGTGCCGCCGACGACGGCGGCGATATTGGTGCTTGTCCTCTGTCTGGCGAACACGGACGTATTCAGATCGTGGCTCGACGTAGCCGCGACGGTTTTTTTTCTGTCGGTGCTGCCGACGCTTGCGTATCCTATCTCCGCCGCCGTGCCGAAGCTCCGCGCGAAGGGCAGGGACGGTCAGCGCGACCTCGCGTTTCTGCTGTCCTGCGTCGGATATATCGCGGCGATGGTCTACAGCACCGCGTTTCACCGGAGCCGCGGGCTAATATTCATCTGTTCGATTTATCTGTTTTCCGTGCTGCTGCTGCTGATCGCCAATAAGCTGCTGAATTTAAGGGCGAGCGGGCACGCCTGCGGCGCGACGGGTCCTCTTTTGATAGGTATCTACTACTTCAAAGCGCTCGGATTCATAATTGCGGCGCTCATTTACGCGCTTATGCTTTGGGCGTCGCTCCGCATAAAACGCCACACCGCGAAAGAGCTTTTTTTCGGCACCGGCGCTTGTGTTCTTGCGTGTGTCCTTGCGTGGCTTTGTGTTTATATGTGAGCTCGCGTATGTAAAAAATAACATCGAGCGGCGTTTGCCGTCCGATGTTATTTTTGAGCGTTGATTTACGCGTTTATCATGCTTATGATCTCGCCCAGCACAGGTTCGAATTTAACCCCGTACCAGTGCTTCTCGTCGCCATGCGTGTTCTCGATGCAGAGGACGGTGAAATCCGCGGCGATACGCGCAGCGTCGAGCGGCGTTTTTCCCGCCATGAGCGCGCCGACAAAAGCGGAGGTATAGACGTCGCCCGTGCCGTGGCAGCCCTTTGAGATGAGCCGGTGCTCATAGTAATCCGTTTTTTCGCCGTCGCACACGACGACGCCGGTTTTTCCGGGGCGATAGCTCACGCCCGTCAGGATTATGTTCTTTGCACCCGCCGAGATCAGTTTACCGAGCAGGTCGTTTATATACTTATCGTCGTACTCCGTGCGGTACTCCGTGCCGGTAAGAAAGCACGCCTCGGTTATGTTCGGGACTATGTAATCCGCGCCGAACGCGAGCGTTTTCATGCACTCGACAAAATCGGCGTCAAAGCCGGGGTACAGCTTGCCGTTGTCAGCCATAACGGGGTCGACTATGCTGACGAAGTCCGTCGTGCCGAGCGAGGCGAGCATATCCTTGACATACTCTATCTGCTTCGCGCTTCCGAGATATCCCGTGTAGATCGCGGAGAACCTTATATTCTCTTTCTCCCAGTGCGCCTTTATCGCGGGCATATCGTCCGTCAGATCGCGGAACGTGTATCCGGTAAAGCCCGCCGTGTGCGTCGAAAGCACAGCCGACGGCAGTATCGCCGTCTCAAGTCCGCACGCCGACAGTATCGGCAGCGCGACAGTAAGCGAACACTGCCCGACGCACGATATATCCTGAACTGTCAGTATTCTTTTATAATCCATTTTATTTTCTCCTGTCCTTTGGCGTCTCCCGGCGCTTTTTCGGCGGGAGACGCCCAAATTATGCGTTATATTTTCGGAAGCTGTGAAAGACCGACTGCGAGGTCCTCATCCGTGGGGATATAGTCGTCCATCTTGCCGTCGTGGAATTTCTCATATGCGACCATATCGAAGTAGCCCGTTCCGGTGAGACCGAACACAATTGTCTTTTCTTCGCCCGTCTCGCGGCATTTTTCAGCCTCGTCAATCGCCGCCTTTATCGCGTGCGAGCTTTCGGGTGCGGGCAGTATGCCCTCGACACGCGCAAAACGCTCTGCCGCCTTGAATACCTCTGTCTGCGGGACCGAGATCGCCTCCATAAGCCCGTCGTCGTAGAGCTGTGACAGCGTGGAACTCATGCCGTGATAGCGCAGTCCGCCGGCGTGGTTCGGGGCGGGGATGAAGCCACTGCCGAGCGTGTACATCTTTGCGAGCGGACAGACCTTGCCCGTATCGCAGAAGTCATAGGCGTAAACGCCGCGAGTAAAGCTCGGGCATGACGCCGGCTCGACGGCGATTATCCTGTAATCAGCGACGCCCTTTATCTTGTCGCGCATGAACGGAGCGATAAGTCCGCCCAAATTCGACCCGCCTCCGGCGCAGCCGATGATTATATCGGGCTTTATACCGTATTTTTTCAGCGCGGCTTCAGTCTCAAGCCCGATTATGCTCTGGTGGAGCAGGACCTGATTCAGGACGCTTCCGAGCACATATCTGTACCCCTCGGTCGTCGTCGCGGCTTCGACCGCCTCGGATATGGCGCAGCCGAGACTGCCGGTCGTGCCGGGGTGCTCCGAGAGGATTTTCTTGCCTATCTCCGTCGACATCGACGGCGACGGAGTGACGGTCGCGCCGTAAGTCCTCATGACCTCGCGTCTGAACGGCTTTTGCTCATACGACACCTTGACCATATAAACGCGGCAGTCGAGTCCGAGATACGCGCAAGCCATAGACAGCGCCGTGCCCCACTGACCCGCGCCCGTCTCGGTCGTAACGCCCTTTAAGCCCTGCTTTTTCGCGTAATAAGCCTGCGCGATCGCGGAGTTGAGCTTGTGCGAGCCGCTTGTATTGTTGCCCTCGAATTTGTAGTAGATCTTCGCGGGCGTGCCGAGCTCTTTTTCAAGGCAGTAAGCGCGCACGAGCGGGGAGGGGCGGTACATCTTGTAGAAATTAAAGACCTCGTCGGGTATCGGAAAATACGCCGTATCGTTGTCAAGCTCCTGCGCGATAAGCTCCTCGCAGAACACGGGCGCAAGCTCAGAAGCCGTCATCGGCTCATGCGTCGCGGGGTTGAGCAGGGGCGCGGGCTTGTTTTTCATATCGGCGCGCAGATTATACCATGCTCTCGGCATCTCGTCTTCGTTCAGATAAATTTTGTATGGGATATCCATAATACACATTTCCTTTCATGTAATAGTATTTTTTATATTTTATCCGTTTTTCAGCATTTTCGGCGCGCGCGGCGCCAATATCCCGCCAAAATAAACATGAGGCACACCTCCGGTTTTAATATCTATATAGTGCAGGCGCCGCCGCTTTCAAGATATGCCTTGAGAAATAAAAGCGCCCGATTATATCCGTCAAATCCAAGCCCCGCGTAAGTTTTTATACACGCCATACCCGTGTATGACGTCTGCCTGAAATATTCGCGCTCCGCGACGTTTGAAATATGCACCTCGACCGTGGGTATATTAACCGCTTTAAGCGCGTCGAGTATCGCAATGCTCGTGTGAGTGTAAGCCGCGGGATTTATCACGATACCGTCGAAAACGCCGAGAGCCGATTGTATTTTATCCACGATCGCGCCCTCATGGTTTGACTGAAAGCACTCGACCGCGATATTTTCGTCAGATGCCGTCTGCTCGATAAACGCGACGAGCGACGCATAGTTTTCCCTGCCGTATATCTCCGGCTCTCGCACGCCGAGCATATTTATGTTCGGACCGTTTATAACAAGAATTTTCATGCTCCACCTCGCACTTTTTCGCTCACGGCTGAAAGGACCTTACGCGCTGAACCTTCCGCGTCGGGACCAATCTCCACGGCAATATCTGCAAATCTACGATAAAGCGCCTCGCGCTCCGCGTACAGCTCGCTCACGCCGTATTTCCGAGACAGCGGACGCCCGCCGTCCGGCAGTGAGGAAATATCGCGGCAGAGCCGGACTATTATACCATTTTGGCGGAGCGAGGCATAGTTTTTTTCGCGTGTCACCGCGCCGCCGCCCGTGGCAATCACCGCGCCGGACATTTTCCAAGTCCCGAAATTATCCGCTCCTCCGCGTCGCGGAAAGCGCTTTCACCATCCCGCGCGATTATTTCCTCCGGCGAGAAGCCCGTGCGGCGCGTTATCTCGATATCGGAGTCGAAAACCGCCCTGCCCGTAATCGCTCCGAGCGCCGCCGCGACGGTGCTCTTTCCGACTCCCGGCATGCCGATAAGCACGATGTTCTGCGTCGAAAACGCGATCTCGCGGAAAATCCGCTCTGTCTCGCTGTCCGGTATGCTTATGCCCGTAAAAAGCTCCGATGCGCGTTTTGCCTGCGCGACGAGCATATAAAGCCCGCCCGCGCACGGTATCCCGAGCTCCTCCGCCTGAAGCAAAAGCGCGGTTTTTCGCGGATTGTACACCGCGTCGAGCACGCCGCGGCATTCTGGAAACAGCTGCAGATCGATGGGCGATACGCCGTTTTCGGGGTACATCCCCACGGGCGTCGCGTTTATTATAAGCTCCGCGTCGCGGTGCTTTTCGAGATTTCCGTAATTGTTATCACCCGTGCGGCTTATAACGACCGCCTCCGCGCAGAGCGCCTCAAGCGCCGATACCGCCGCGGCGGACGCACCGCCGCTTCCGAGGACAAGAGCCTTTTTGCCCTCCGCCCTTATGCCGGAATGCCCTATAAGCGCCTTAAATCCGTACACGTCCGTGTTATCTCCGTAAAGAGCGACGTCCGGTTTTCTTATTATCGTGTTTACGCTGCCTGTTTTCGCGGCGTCCGCGCCGAGCGCGTCCAAAAACGGTAACACCGTTTTTTTATACGGGATCGTCACGTTCAGCCCGTCCCATTCGCCGCTTTTCAGAAATTCCTCTATCTCCGGTTCATCTTTTTCGTAAAGCGCGTATTCATACCCGCCCAGCATTTTGTGTATCGCGGGCGAATAGCTGTGACCGAGCGTTTTTCCCAAAAGCCCGCATTTAAGCCCCGCGCCGCCCGTGAGTTTTTCTTGATAACTCCTGCTCAATTTCATGATAACGGAATACAGCACGTCGGTATATTCCCTTATCGCATCCGGCGACCGCGACGCGACCGAGGCGAGTTTTTCGCGCTCACGCTCCGCGTCCCTTACGGGCAGTCCGCGCTCCTTTTTATAAGCCGCGATCTCAGCGACAGCGTCCATACGCTCGCTGAAAAGCTCGACTATTTTCGCGTCTATCTCGTCTATCCGAGTCCTAAAATCCGCAATATCCACGCTTCAGCCCCTCCTTCGTCCGAGAAGCGCGTCGTATATCGCTATCGCCGCCGCCGCCTCAACGCAAGGCACGGCTCGCGGAACGATACAGGCGTCGTGCCTGCCCGTAACTTTTATCTCCGTTTCCGAGCCGGATGTTAGATCGACGCTTTTCTGCGTGACGGCTATCGACGGCGTCGGCTTCACCGCGACCCTGAAGGTGAGCGGCATGCCGTTAGTTATTCCGCCGAGCAAGCCTCCGCAGTTGTTCGTTTTCGTTTTTAATATCCCGCTTTCAAGGCAAAATTCGTCGTTATTTTCGCTTCCCGTCATTTTCGCGGCTGAAAAGCCCGCGCCGAATTCAATTCCCTTTACCGCGGGAATGCCGAAAATTATCTGCGCTATCCTGTTTTCCATGCCGCCGAATATCGGGTCCCCGACACCTGCTGGCAGACCGAGCGCGGCGCATTCGATAATGCCGCCGACCGAGTTCCCATTTTTCTTTACATCCCCGATAAGCGCGAGCATTTTTTCGCCCTGCGTATCGTCAACGACGGGGAAGTGCTTTCCCGCGGTGGAGGCGGTAAGCTCTCCGTTATCCGACACCGCGCCTATCGACGCTATGCGCGAAATTATCTCAACACCCTCTTTTTCGAGAAGCTGCAGGCATATCCCTCCGGCTATGCACAGCGGAGCCGTCAGTCTGCCGGAGAGGTGACCGCCGCCCGCGCGGTCATTGTGACCGCCGTATCTCATTTGTGCTGTGTAGTCCGCGTGCCCGGGGCGCGGCGTGTTTTTGAACGCCTCATAATCATGAGGACGAGCGTCCGTGTTTCTGATTATCGCCGTCACGGGAGCGCCGCAAAAGATGTTTTCAGTGAGTCCGCACAGAAATTCCGGAATGTCGGGCTCGCGCCTCGCGGTCGAATATACATCGCCGACGGGCGCTCTCCGCGCTAAAAAGCGCATAAGCCTGTCCATATCGAGCCGCTCTCCGGCGGGTATCCCATCGAGCGTCATTCCGACAGCCTCGGAATGCGACTGCCCGAAAAGCGTGAGCCTTATATTTTCACCGAAGCTGCTGCTCATTTACAAAACCTCCAGAGTTTCAAAATCATTCCAAAAATCGGGATATGACTTTCCGACGCACTCCGCGCCGATTATCTCAACATCGCCCCTGCAAGCACACGCGGCGACCGCCGCCGCCATCGCTATCCGATGGTCGCCCGCGGAATTGACCGAGCCTCCTTCAAGGCGCGGTTTTCCGACTATCACAAGTCCGTCGCCCGTTGCCTCTATATCCGCGCCGAGCGCGCGCAGCATATCCGCCGAGGCGATAAGTCTGTCAGACTCCTTGTATTTAAGCCGTCCGGCGTTCACTATCCGCGTCTCGCCATCCGCTGCGGCGGCGACCGCGCTCAAAACCGGCACGAGATCGGGTATATCAGCGGCGTCCACGACCTGCCCGCGAAGCTGCCGCCGACGCGCGGTTATCAGCCCGCCGGAAACTTCTATTTCCGCACCGAATTTTCGAAGTATATCGACTATTTCCATGTCGCCCTGTTTTGAATTGGTATCCATTCCGGCGACCGTTATCCCTTCCTCTGACAGCGCACCCATGCAGAGAAATGCGGCGGCACTCGACCAGTCGCGCGGAGCGGTTTCGTCACGAAACGCGCCGTAACGACGCCCTCCGGCGACTGTGAAGCGGCTTCCGTATCTCTGTATATCCGCTCCTGCGCGCCTCAACACGTCCAGAGTCATTTCGATGTACGGCACGGAAACCAAATCGCCCTCAATGCAGATTTCACTGTCGCCGTTGAGAAGGGGGAGCGCGAGAAGAAGCCCGGACGCGAACTGCGAGGATACGCCGCCGTCTATGCGGTAGCTGCCTGCGCGGAGCTGACCGGAGCAGAAGATGCGATCTCCGTCTCTATCTATATTCATGCCGTGCGCTTTAAGCTCCTCAGCGAGCGCCGTGAGCGGGCGCTTTGGCAGCCTGCCCTCAAGATGAAACACCGCGTCCGCGCCGAGTGCGCCGACGATCGGCATCAAAAACCGCAGCGTCGACCCGCTCTCTCCGCAGTAAAGCTCCGCCTTGCCGCATAACCTTTTCGTACCTATCGGCTCTATGCTTATACGCCCGCCGCCGAGGTCTATACCCGCGCCGAGCGCGGATAGACAGCGAATGGTTGACATAATATCATCGGACGTGCCGTCGCAGAGTATCGAGCTTTTTTTATCAGCAAATGCCGCGCAGATAAGCATTCTGTGCGCGTATGCCTTCGAAGGCGGCACTTCGATCTGCCCGCTCCGTGCGCCGGCTTTTATTAGGCGGTTCATTTTAGACCACCCGCCCGAAGCCATTCTGCAAGCTCAACCTTTGGAATATCGGTCATCGCACACCGACCTATAGCCTCCGGCACGATAAGCGTGAGGCGGTCTCCGCGTATTTTTTTATCGTTCATTGCGGCGGCGGCGAGCACCTCCGCCGAAAATGCGGTTTTGCGCGGCAGAGAGTATTTGCCGAGCGCCTCATAAAGCGCCCTCTCCACATCGGCGGAGCATATACCGAAACGCACCGCGGCGGATGTAATGACCGCCATGCCGACGGCGACCGCCTCTCCGTGCGGCACGGTGTACCGACTGCACACCTCTATCGCGTGCCCGACCGTGTGCCCGAAATTCAGAAGCCTGCGAATACCCGTATCGCGTTCGTCCTTTTCTACGATATCGCGCTTTATCGCCACGCATTTTGCGATAACGTCCTCATATTGCACGTGCGCGGGCAAGTCAAAAAGCTCTTCAAAAAGCCCGTATCCGCCTATCATGGCGTATTTTATTATTTCGGCACAGCCGTTTTTGTATTCGCGCTCCGGCAGTGTTTTGAGCGTATCCGTGTCGCACAGCACGAGCGACGGCTGATAAAATGCGCCAGCCTGATTTTTTCCGCGCTCGAGATTTATGCCCGTTTTACCGCCGACCGAAGAATCGACCGCCGCGAGCAGCGTTGTCGGTATCTGTATAAAAGCGGTGCCGCGCCTGTACGTCGCGGCGGCAAAGCCCGCGAGGTCTCCCGCGACCCCGCCGCCGAGCGCAATAACGGCGTCGCTTACCGAAAGCCCGCCATCGCACATCGCACCCAAAAGCGTGCCATATACGGAAAGACTCTTGCTGTACTCCCCGTGCGGGAAAATAAATGTAATCGGCTCGATTCCCGAAAGCGCAAGGCTCTTTTGAAGCGTGCCGCCGTACAGTGAAAACACCGTATCGTCGGAAACGAGCGCGGCTTTACGGCAGGAGACGACGTCCGCGATATACTGCCCCGCGTCCGCGAGCAGACCGCCGCCTATAATAACGTCGTATTTTTTTGACGCTGCCACCGTAACCGTTGTCATGCGGGATAGACCTCCTAAAAGCAAACATGGATAAAAGATAAAAAAGGCGCGGCAGTGGTTAATCTGTGCCGCACCCTTTATGAATTATCATCATAAATTTATGCATCGCAAATCAACCTTACTACGGTCATAGTAAAGCCAAAGCGACGCCAGTATTTTTTTGCTGCGCTGATCTTGTTTTCCATCGTAACTCTCCCGTGTGCGCTGTTTTCAAGCAGATAACTTGAAAGAGATACCATGTTATGGTACAATACTTTATATGTTGTGGTAAGTCTACCACTACTTTTATAATAAGTCAACACATTTATACTCAAAAATATACTAAAAAATTGAAAGGTTAATTATTGACATGGCAGAATTTATTTTGAGCTGCTGCTCGACAGTCGATCTTAAAAAATCTCATTTGGAGGCGCGGGACATAAAATACATCTGCTTCCACTATGAGATAGACGGGCGCATACTGCCCGACGATTTCGGCGCTTCGATGCCGTTTCCCGACTTCTATGCCGCGATGGAAAACGGCGCCGAGACGAGGACAAGCCAGATAAATATAGATGAATACTGCGGCTATTTCAGGACATTTTTGGAACAGGGCAGGGATATTCTGCACATCGCCTTTTCCGGCGGGCTCTCCGGTTCTGTAAACTCCGCTCTCGCGGCGTCGGCGCTTTTGGCGGAGGAATTTCCGGAGCGAAAGCTCATCGTCATCGACTCGCTCGCCGCCTCGTCCGGCTATGGGCTGCTAATGGATAAGATCGCCGATCTGCGCGACGGCGGTATGGACATCGACACTCTCGCCGCGTGGGTGGAGGCGCACAAGCTGGAGCTTCATCACTGGTTTTTCTCGACGACGCTCAAATATTACATAAAGGGCGGCCGCGTGTCGAAAACCGCCGGCTTTGTCGGCGGCGTGCTCGGCATTTGCCCCCTGCTCCATGTGGACGATGCGGGCAAGCTCATTCCGGTGGACAAGATACGCTCCAAGAAAAAGGTCATAGAGGCTATTGTCCGAAAAATGGTCGAATATGCCGACAAGGGCACATCTTACGACGGGAAATGCTACATAAGCCATTCAAACTGCATAGAGGACGCATCTCTCGTTGCCTCGCTTGTAGAGGAGACTTTTCCGAAATTAAACGGTCGCGTCGAGATAAACGACATCGGCACGGTCATAGGCTCTCACTCCGGTCCGGGTACGGTCGCGCTTTTCTTCTGGGGCAAGAGCCGGAAAGAGTGACAGACGTTGCGCAGTAAATTTAAGCGGCTTACATATATCGCCTTAATGGCGGTCGTGATCTGCGTGTGCTCATGGCTTACCGTTCCGTTCACGGTGCCGTTCACAATGCAGACGTTCGGCGTGTTCTGCGCGCTTTTGCTTCTCGGTGGAAAAGACGGCACGGCGGCGATAGGCATATATATCCTCATGGGACTCGTCGGGCTTCCAGTATTCTCCGGATTTCGGGGCGGGGCAGGGCACATTTTCGGACCGACGGGCGGGTACATAATCGGCTTTCTGTTCACCGGGCTTACCTATATGCTTACAGAGCCGTGGATCACCTCGCGCCGCTCATTAAGATGGGCGTCTCTCGCCGTCGGGCTCATACTGTGTTATATGATCGGCACGGTCTGGTTCACCGCCGTGTTCGCCCGCAGTGGTACATATTACAGCCTGCCTGCGGCGCTCGGCATGTGCGTCCTGCCGTATGTCATACCCGATTTTATCAAAATGGCGCTCGCGGTATATGTCAGCGACAGGGTAAATGTGGCGATAGATAAAAACGCAAAATAATAGGGGCTGCGCTCGGCGCAGCCCTTGATCTATGTCAGGTCCTTTATGCTCATAAGTTCCGTTCCGGGATAGTACCACGCGATTATATCGCTGTAGACAAAGCCCCTCTCCGCGAGCGTGTTCGCACCGTACTGGCTCATGCCGACGCCGTGACCGTAGCCTGTCGTAACGAAATTCACTCCGTACTCGTCGCAGCTTATCTCCATCGCGGCGCTTCGGAGTGAAAACATACCGCGAATCTCCGTGCCGGACACCTCAACGCCGCACAGCACCGCGCTTTTGAGCCTGCCGCTCTCATCGTTCACCGTGTCTCTCACCCATTCCGCGCCGCTCTCTGCTTCGGGATAACGCTCCTTCACGGTTTTCAGAAATTCGTCATAGCTCACCGACACGCGGCTCGTGTAATTGGGAACGCTGTCCCCGTTTTCAGGGCTGTCCACACTTATGAGATACGGAATCTCACCGCCCCAAACCGCGGCGCACGTCTCGGTTTTTCCGCAGGAGGAGGAGTGGAACGCGGCGAATATCGGCTCGCCCTCATACACGGAGCAGTCGCCGTCAGTCCCCTTGACCGCGCTCTCGATGCGCCCGAGCATGCTTTCAAACTCCGCGCCCCATTTCTCCCTCATCTCGTTCTCGTCGCAGTACGCCTGACAGCAGGTTATATCCGTACACACATCGGCGTTCTGATACCTCTCCGAGCCGCCGTTTTTCATTTTATATACGGCGAACGTTCGTGCCGCTACCGCCTGCGCTTTAAGCGCCTCAAGCTCGAAGGACGCGGGCATCTCCGCGGCGAGCACGCCGACAAGATAGCTGTGCATATCGGTTTTTTGAGCTTTGCCGTCGATGAAAACGACGACCTCAACCTCGCCGTCCTCAGTGCCTTGCGCCTCCGGAGAGGTGTAGACGACGGATATCTCAGGCGTTATCTCGACCGGAGACGGTTCCTCTTTAGGGCGCTCTGCGGGAGTTAAAATGCCGAGCACGATAGGGAAGACGACCGAAAACAGCGCCGCCGTCAGGGATATAAATATCATTCGTTTCAAAGTCTTTGACCTCATATACATTGACTGTGCAAAATTTATGGTGTAAAATAATTATTCAGCGGGACGATCCTGCTGTAACAATATATTTGAATGGGAAACTGATTATGCGAAAAAACATCAATTTTATGCCGCTTCTGGCGCTCATCGCCGGAGTAGGCGGTTATTTTATCAGAAAAAGCGAACTTATTTACGCGATAGATCCCGTGACAAGACTTGCACAGCGCTGGTCTAAATACACGCTGCTGCTCGTCGCGCTCTCGGTCGTTGTGACGGTTGTTTTCGAGGTGTACATCATCATAAAGCTGCACCGCGGCAATGCGCCGAAGTCATACAACGCACTGTCCGCAAACGGGCTCTTAAGCCTGTTCGCGGCAATGCTCGGCGGTGCGGCGATCAGCGTCGGCGGCGTTATTTACTATCTGTCAGTCCGCAAGACACATATAAGCGTCACGGATTACGCCTTTGTCCTCTTCGCGGTGCTGTCCGGCATAACGCAGATAAGCCTCGCGCTTGGCGCATGGAGGCGCAAAAGCGGCAGTTCAAATCGCGTCGCGTCTGTCGTCGCCCCGCTGTTTTTCTGCCTGTGGCTCGTTATATTTTACAGGAAAAATTCGACCGATCCGGAGCTTTTGAACTACGCCCTGCCGTGCTTTGCGCTCATGGCGGCGCTCCTTTCGCTCTACTTCTCGGCGGGCTTCGCGTTTGACCGCGGAAACGCGCGCTATACGCTCATATTCAGCTTCCTCGCCTCATATCTTTGCATCGCGGCGATGGCTGACTTCACGGATCTGTATTCCCGGCTGATACTCGCGGGAGCCGCAGCGATAAGCGCCGTAAACGCCGCCTCCATCGCCGGAAATATCCCCGACACAGAATCATAAACATTTTGCGCATTGGCTTTGCCAATGCGCAAAATGTTTAACTCACCCCTGCGGCAGCAGTACGTCCGCCGCGGCGTCCGCGAAGAGTCTTACGGCGCGCCGCGCCTCCTCAAGCGTGTTCCCGCAATATCCGACCTCTAAAATGAGCGAGCCTGTCGTAGCATGCTGGTTATACCTGTTCTGCGACACGGTTACCTGCCGCATGAGCGACGGATAGCGCGACTCCGACGCGCACTGCAGACACATGGCGAACTTCAGATTTTCCCGCCAGTTCGGATGCTCAAGCCCCGCCGAATTTGTCCCGACGACGAGAGACACCTGCGCGCATTCCGTACCGCCTATATTCGCCGTCGTCTTATAGTCGAGACTTCCGTTTTTTTCAGATGCGTCGCGGTGCAGGTCTATCACAACGGAGATGGACGGATACTTTTCCAGCCAGCCCATTATCGCGTCGCAGGCGCGGTTATACGAGCCGGCATAGCTCGGATAGTCGTACACTCCCGTATCGTGCACGGCAGAGATACCGCGGCCGTTCAGTTCCTCTGTGAGTATCCCTCCGAGCGCGATGACGCTCTTTGAGGAGTCCTGTGTCCTGTATATGTCCGACGCCTCATAAACGTCGTCACCCTCCGGCGTGAACGCCTCGCTGCTGTGCGTGTGTATTATAAGCACCGAGGGAGAGTCGCCGGAGACTGAAAAATCAAGATCCTCGCGGAGTAACTCTGGTGCGTTTATCTCCAGTCCGGAGTTGTTTTTTATGTTTATATACGCCTCTTTTTTCTCATATTCAGCCCGCACATAGCCCTCCGCGGGGTAGTGCGGCTCCGCGTTTTCAATCTGTGACGCCGGCATATCGTAATAGAGCGTGCCGTAAATCGGCTTTTTCGACGACGGCTTTTTTGACTCCGTGACTCCATCAAAATTACCGTATTGCCTCAAAACCGACGACTGCATCAGAAGCGCCGCAAACGCTGTCGGCACATTATCTTTTTTATCGCAGAGTTCTTTTATCCCATCGGCGGCGGAGCTCATCAGCTTATCGCCGTCGAAAGCCGCGAGAGAGCCTTTCTCCGCGACGCCGCGTATAAGCACGCAGCACGCGGCTATGGCGGTAATGCCGCAAACAAGCCGCAAAAAAGCGCGGCGCGGCGCCGCCCGCTTTCTGTGTTTCGTTTTCAAATGCCGCCTCCTTGTCCCATCGCGCTGACCGTGCAAACAGCCCCGATAGAACAATGTATGCCGAAACCGGCGGGAATATGAGCGAAACGACAACAGCAATGCAATTGAGGTTATTATCTCTTGTGTTTTGCCGACGGAAATTATATAATATCTCCAAAGAAGAATTTTGACCGCAAACAGCCGGAACAGGAGAAAAAATGAGAGGATATAGACGTATTGCCGCGATTTTTCTCGCATTTATGATAGTATTCACGCTCTCCGCCTGCAAAAAATCGCCGGAGAATATTGACGCGCCGCCTTCTGACGGCGAGGAGACGAAGACCTTGACTCCGGAGGAATTTAAGGCTGTCTGGGAGGGCGTATATGAGAGCGGCGCCGGCGTCGTCGTTATCCGCGACGCGGAAAATGACGGCTTTCGCTTTTCCGTCGCCACGGACGCGCTCTCACTCTCCGGAAACGCCGTTTCGGACGACAAGCTGCTCCTTGAGACAGACGGCGGCGACGGCTTTTCTGAGATATTCACACGAAATGACGAGGATCCCTATACCTTCGCCTTAATGCGCGAGGACGCGCCCGAAAACGCCGCCCGATTTGACATGACCGCCGTCACGCGGTATGAGGACCCGAAGGGCAGATTTGCCGTTTCGATGCCGGACATTTTCGACCTTATGCCGGACGAAGCCCAGCCGGACGACGGCGTGTATATGCAGACAGACGACGGCGCGGTATATATAATGGTCGAAACCACGAAAAAGGTCGCCGATACGGAGGACGCGCTAATCGATTATCTCGATGGGCTCGGCAATCTCACAACGACGCGACCGGACGGCACGGTCATATACAGCCGCAGATTTACGGACGGTACGAACGACCCGTGGGCGGAGTTTTACTTCATGCGAATACTTCCTGATACGATAGTCAAGGTCACTTATGCCTGCGCGTATGAGCTTTATGACGAGTGCTCCGCCGGCTGCTCGCTCATCTCGATAGAGTAAAAGATCCTCCGCCCCTTTGGGGCGGAGGACTTATTTTAATTAAACTTATCTACGCTCGTTATATTGACCGTTTTGTCGCCGCCGAGGAGTTTTGCCTCGCGGCTGTGGCAGGTGAACAGTATCACCTGTCTTTTTTTCGCAATTTCACAAAGCTCCGACAGCGCCAATGCCGCCCTCGTATCGTCGAGATTTACGAGCGCGTCGTCGAGTATTATCGGGCACGGCTCGTCCTCCGGCATCACCGTATCGCACATCGCAAGCCGAAGCGCCAGATACAAAAGGTCGTTTGCGCCGGTGCTGAGCGCGAGTGCGGAACGGCTGACAGGCTCGCTCTCGTCCTTGACCGCGGCTGAAAAGCTCCTGTCAAAGACGAGCTTTTCGTATCTTCCGCCCGTGAGCCTATGCATTATCTCGCTCGCCTTTTCGCTTATAAGCGGCGAAAAGCGCGTCGCAAGCTCCTCGTTAGCGTCCGACAAAACGTCGATCGCCGTTGTGAGAGCGTCGTATTTTTCGCGGCATTCCGCGAGCTTTACGCGAAGCTCCTTTATCCTGCCGCCGATCACCGCGGGGTCGCCCATCGCCTTCAAAAGTCCCGCCGCAAGGTTGTATTTCTCATTTTGCTCCTCGAGCTGTGCGCCTATGCGAGCGAGATACGACTCCGTATCCTCGCGGCTTCGCATCGGAACTTTGATATACGTTTCGTCGAGCTCCGGCATCGTCCCGCCGTGCTTTGAAAGAAGTGCCTCAAATGCGTTTTCGGCGGCTGACGACTCAAATTCAGCCCGCGCGCGAAGGTCTATAAGCTCCTCTATTTTTGAAATTCGCGGCGCGATAAGCGACACGTCGCTGACGTCCGGCGCTAAAAGCCGCACCTTCTCGGCGGCGGCGTCACGCGCTTTATGAAAAGCATCTTTTGCCGCCTCAAAGCCTCTCTCGGCGGCGTCCCGATCGGCGACCGCCTTTTCGACAGCGTCGCACAGCGCGGCATATTCGTCACCCGCCGCCTTCAATTCACCCGCAGATTTGAAGCCCGCCTCCGTCAAAAGCGCGGCAAGCTCTTCGCCGGACGTATCGGCGCTTCTTGACTTTACAAACGCGAAAACACCGACTGCCGCCCCGACCGCGGCGGCGATGGACGGAAGCGCGTTTTTAAGCGCGAAGCACGCGCCGACCGCGCCCAAAATAAGCAGCGCGGCGATCGCGAACAGCGCGTTTCGCGCGTTTTTAGATATGAGCCTCGCCCTTGCCTCCGTGTCTTTTTTCTCAAGCTCAAGCGCCCTCGCGGCTCTCTCCGCTGCGGCAGAACAGCTCATCGGGTATATACGCGAAGCATTTTTCGCGCTCTCCGCCATGTCGAGAGCGTTCGACGCCTCCCGAACGGCGTCCGCCGCTTTTTCTGACAGCTCCTCAAGCGCGGGCAGGGGAGCGCACGCCTCGCGAAGCGACGCCGTATCCTCCCGCGTGAGAGGTCTGCCGTTCACGGTCAGCGCTTTTGTCACCCGTTCGAGCTCCGCTCGCTTTTCCTCGGATACGCGCTTTGCGTCCCACACAGCCGTTGCCTCGGCGCGGCGCTCGAGCTTTTCTATCGTTTTGAGATCGTCCTCGAGCTGTGCGCGGACGTTTTTAAGTCTTTCCGCCTCCTGCCGCATGTACGCGACGCCGTCGGCGGCTTTTTGTATGCCGTCGTACTGCGCCTCTGCGGCGACGAGCTCCGCCTCAAGCTGCGGTATCGCGCCGGATTTGTTGTATTTCAGCCGCCTCTGCCACGAACGCAAAAGTCCGTCGATTTCCGAATACGACTGCTGCTCGTCGCCGGAGGATATTATCGACGCTATGCGCTTTTCGAGGTCGCTTGTCTGGTCTATCTGTATGCCCGACTGACGGATGAACGCCGTGCGTTCAAAGACCGCCTCCGACACGCCAGTAAGCGCCTCGCCCGCGTTCGAGCCGTTCAGTCCGTCGATCTCGACGCCGGTATCGGTGTATACGGCGGAAAACTTTTTCATCTGCGCAGAGCCGAGCGCGGAGCGCTGGAGCGTTATGCGCCTCCCGCCGTGCTCTATCTCCATCGTGCCGCCCATCGCCTCGCCGGACCAGGGGCGGTAGCGGTTTTTATCCGCGATATGGCCCGCCCTGTCGCGCTCCGACGAATTCAGCCCGTAAAGCATCGTGCGTATGAACGCGCACCACGTCGATTTGCCGGACTCGTTCGGCGCCTCAACGACGTTAAGCCCGTCGCGAAGCTCCAGCGTTACGTTTTTCAGATTTCCGAATGAGGCGGATATTTCCCTTATCTTCACGGACGCCACCCCTCCCTTCTGTCTATCGCGGAGAGCGCGTATCGCACCGCTGTTTCGATACGTCCCTTTTCATCACTCTCGGCGGCGTCGAAAGCGCTTTTCATGCGCCGTAAGAATATGCCGCGAAGCGAATTTTCGTCCGCGCCCTGCCATATATCGCCGGGGCGCTCGGTTTTATCAATGAACACCGCGTGGAAAAATCTGTCCCCGAACGCCTCGCGTACGACGGGAATATCGACGCTATCCGCGCTCTCGCCCGTAAAGACGACGCGGTATATGTCCCTATCCGCGTTTTCCGGCATGGCGCTTTCGAGCGCCGCGGCTGCGCTGTCCTTTCCTGTCATATCGACGTTCAGCACGCCGTATTCACGCCCGCCGAGCGGCACAAAGCGCAGCTCACACGCGCCCTTTTCGACCGTGCCGGCGATGATGCCCTTTGCGCCGGTTTCGTCAAAGCCGCGCCCCTCCGGGCAGCCGGGGTAGGCGTAGATTGTCCCTCCGGCGGTCATTATCCCGCTGAAGGAGTGGACATGCCCGAGCGCGAGATAATCGAGCTTTGAGTCCGCTATCTCCTGCGCTGAAATACGGTTATAAGTCTCGCCGGCGAGGTCGCCGTGCATGACCATAATGTTTATCATGTTTCTGTCCGGGCAGGAAAAGCCCGTAAGCATCGGCTCGCAAAGCGGCGTGCAGAAGCCCGCGCCCCAGACGCGGCAGTTGAGCTCAGGTATATCGACGCGGCTTATCGCGGGAGACTTGAAGACATGTACGTTTTCGGGGAATTTAACGTAGGAGTACGGCGATTTTGAGCAGAAATAGTCGTGATTTCCCGGCGCGATAAAGACGCGCGCCCGCGTATCGGAAAACGCCTCTCTCAGCGTTTCGCCCGTCTCGTGATACGACACGTCGCTGTCGAAAAGGTCGCCGGACAGCAGTATGAGGTCGGCATTCTCATCGTTTGCAACGCCGACGATTTTTCGTATAAGCCCGCGCTGCTCCGCGCGGCGAAGCTCCGCCTTTTCCGCGGGAAGCGCGTCGAACGGCGAGTCCAAATGGAAATCCGCCGCGTGAATTATTTTGACCGCCATGTTTTCACCTCGATTTTCTGTGATCTTTTTCCATGTTTTCTCAATGTTCGGACGATTATTGCATTATTTTATCACATTTATATGTAGAAAAGATACAGGACATAAAAAGCCAAAAGCAAAGCGAACACACAAATGGGTATCGCCGAAAGAGCGACTACGAGCTTATTTCTTTTTTTGTTGAGCAGCAGCGCGGCAACCCCTAAAACACTCCCGCCAACACTGCCGAGCGCCAATCCGGCGATGATCGCTTCTGCTTGCTCCGGTTCAATTGAAAGCATAATTATCGGCGCAATGCAAAAAAACGTAAATGCGGATATCGCTAATACGAGTTCTTTCCTGAAGCTGTCAAATAATTTCATAAGACTTTCCTTTTATGCAATACCGCACGTTTTCGGCGCGCGTCGGTTATTTTTCGTTTACTAAAAGGGAGGACAAAAGTCCTCCCA
>JAFWVB010000157.1 GCA_017518445.1 Oscillospiraceae bacterium
CTTCAGCGTCGGCATTCCGATGGACACGCCGATACCGCTTGCAGAGCGCGTTGTCTCCGCCGGAAAGGGCATAGGCGAGAAGGAGAACATGAAGCTCGTCGAGCAGCTCGCGAAGGCGGCCGGCGCCGCTATAGGCTCGTCGCGTCCCGTGGCTGAAACTCTCAAATATCTGCCGCTCAACCGTTATGTCGGTATGTCCGGTCAGAAATTCACCGGAAACCTCTACATAGCCTGCGGCATCTCCGGCGCGACCCAGCACCTCAAGGGCATAAAGGACGCGTCGACGATCGTTGCGATAAACAAGAACGGCAACGCCCCGATATTCAAAAACTGCGATTACGGCATCGTGGGCGATGTTATGGAGATACTGCCTCTGCTTGCCGCCGCGCTCGACTGCGGTGAGAAGCAGCCCGCGCCGCCGATGGTAAAGATGAAGCGGCCTCTCCCGCCGAAGCCGGAACCGATAGGCAAGCGTTATGTCTGCGGCGGCTGCGGATACGAGTACGTACCGGAATTGGGCGACGAGGACAGCGAGATCGCCCCCGGCACACTGTTTGAAAAGCTGCCCGAGGACTGGGTATGCCCCGAGTGCGCGGAGGGCAAGGACCAGTTCATACCGGCGTAAATAAGGAAAGGAGGATAAATTATGTATTGCGTACGTAATGTTACCGAGGATCTGTATTGGGTGGGCGCAAACGACCACCGCCTCGCTCTGTTTGAGAATTGCTTCCCGATCCCTCGCGGCGTGAGCTACAACGCTTACTGCCTGCTCGACGAGAAAACCGCTCTGTTCGACACTGTCGACTGGTCGGCGTGCCGCCAGCTCCTTGAGAACCTGGAATACGTTCTCGACGGCAGACCGCTCGATTACCTTGTCATAAACCATTTAGAGCCGGATCACGCCGCCTGTATCGAGGAGGTGCTCCTGCGCTATCCCAAGGTCAAGGTTATCAGCAACGAGAAGGCGTTCATGCTCATGCGTCAGTTCGGCTTCCATGTCGACAAGCACGAGCTTATAGAGGTCAAGGAGGGCGACACGTTCTCTTTCGGCAAGCACACCGTGACCTTCGTGTTCGCGCAGATGGTGCACTGGCCGGAGGCTATGGTCACCTTCGATCTCACGAACGGCGTGCTGTTTTCAGCCGACGCCTTCGGCTCGTTCGGCGCGCTTGACGGCAAGCTCTTCGCCGACGAGGTCAACTTCGACCGCGACTGGCTGGACGACGCCCGCCGTTATCTGACGAATATCGTCGGAAAATACGGTCCGCATATCCAGCTCCTTCTCGGAAAAGCCGGCGGCATACTCGATCTTATCAAGATCGTCTGCCCGCTGCACGGTCCCGTGTGGCGCAAGGATCTCATGTACTTCATCGGCAAATACGACACATGGAGCAAGTATGAGCCCGAGAACAAGGGCGTCATGATAGTCTATGCCTCGATGTACGGCAACACGGAAAACGCGGCGCAGTCTCTTGCGAGCAAGCTCTGCGAGAGAGGCGTTACGGACGTCGTCGTACACGACGTTTCCTCAACGCACGTCTCATACATGATCTCCGACGCGTTCAAGTACAGCCATATCGTGCTCGCGTCCGTGACTTACAACCTCGGCATCTATCCCGCCATGCACAACCTGCTCATGGATATGAAGGCTCTGAACCTCCAGAACCGCACGTTCGCATTGATCGAAAACGGCTCATGGGCTGTTAAATCCGGCGATCTGATGCAGAAGTTCATAGACGAGGAGCTGAAGAACATGACGGTGCTCAACGAGAGGCTGACGCTCGCATCCTCGCTCAACGCCGACAAGGTTACTGAGCTCAACATGCTGGCAGACGCCATCGCGGAGTCTATGGGAAAATAATCATACGGCAAAGCAATAAAAAACGCCGCGCATACGGGAAACCGTCTGCGCGGTGTTTTATCGCTTGTAATACGACGATTTCATATCCGCGCCTCACCCTTTTTGCCACTGTTTTGGGTGATTTACAAATTGGAAAAAATGATATAAAATATAGTATTCCATAATTGTGTATTGAAATATAAACATAGCAGGGAGGTACAGCATGAAAATGAAAAGGATATTGGGAGTGCTTCTCGCGTTCGTAATGCTCGCGGGGCTTGTGCCCGTCGTGAGCGTTCCGGCGCGGGCGGCCGACCCGATCGACATCTCGGACGCGGTCATCAACATCGACCCGACAAAACAGCCCGAGTTCTTTTCAAACGGGTTCAATGCCAGCGGCAGCATGGACAATCCCGTCGACGTGGTCATCGACAGCGTCACGCTGAACGGGAAGGTGCTGCATGAGGGAACCGACTACGTCATAACGGCGGGCGGCTCCAAGCGCGCCTATGGCAGAGAAAATGTTACGCAGAAGCTCGTAATACAGGGTATCGGCGCTTATACTGGTACGGCGGAGGCCGCCTGGTCGCCTAAGAAGGTAAAAGCGCAGCCCGAATGGTTCTATTTCCATAAGTGGACTACGACCGTTGGCGACGATGATTTCGGCATCGGGCCCTACGCTGTGAAAGACGACGGCGAGGTAACGGCAGGCGGCTTAGAGCTGTGTACCGGGGGCGGCATGATAGGCAACAACTGGACGCACACTTCTTATTCAAATGTAAGCGCTTTGACGGGCGTTGACGAGGACCACCCCCGCCACTACCTGTACAAGCTCGACGGGGACACAGCAAACGGGAAATCATGGAAGGTCGGCGATTACACGGTCAGCTATGCGCAGGGCAATACGCCGGTAGCGGAGCCGTGGAAAGCGGCCGGGGTCTACGACGTGACATTCCATATAGACGGGACGAACGAGTGGGTGCTGGATACCTGCGATGTCACGTTCGAGAATGCGCTGACGGTCGTGGACGCCGGGAGCCGCACCAATATAAACACGCTCACCGTCACGATCGACCCATTCACGCACACCGGCGCCGCCAACAGTCTGTACAGCAGCGAGGCTGACCGCAGCCATGTGCATTTCTATAAGGGTGGGACCGATATTACGAATACCCTCAAATTCGGCACGGACTGGACCGTCCTGCCGAGCACCTGGATCCGGCAAGATTCCCACTGGGTGCCGATATACGGTATCGGCGACTACTACGGCGTGATTTGGGCCGAGATGCCTGCCGTGCGCGCCGCCATAACGGAGGCGGCGTTCGTCCCCGCATCCATCGAAAAGCAGACGCACGACTACGACGGGCAGACCGTCGCCGTCACGCCCGTGAGAAACAGCGGCATAGCATATACTAATGCGCTGGATGGTCTCACGGTGAAGTACGCGCCGAAGGGTACGCCTGATGACAGTACGCTCTGGACGGCAACCCCGCCCTCAAACGCCGGGGTGTACGACGTGAAGCTCACGCTGTCGGAGGATACGATCTCCTTCCTCGCCGGGAGTCTGGTGCTGGAGGAGAACATCACCATCGACAAGGCGACGTGGAACGCCCCGGATATAAACGTCACCGTGCCGGAGGAGGGAACCTCCGACGACGGTATTACCGTCAGGCTGCCCGCGCCCCCGCCGGGTCTTACCGCGGTCGATCACTCGAATGAGGATTACGCCAAGATTCCCTCTACGCAGCTGGATCCCGATGAGAACACTCTCTGGTTTAGCGCGAGTGCTCAGTCTGTCGGTACGACCGCGACCGCGACCGTTAATTACGGGGGGACCAACAGCAATTACAAGCCCTTCGACCAGAAAATCATATGCACATGGAGCGATGATACCGCGGCAAACGTCAACGTCGCGCAGGTCGCGGTCAGCTATACGCTGAACGGCTCGGAGGTCCGCGTCCTGGCGACGAAAGACGCCTCCGGCGTTTATAAGCTCGCCAACCCCATTCCCGGCGCGGCGGAGGATATAGAGGTCTTCGTCACGCCGGTAGACGGCTCCGAGGCCGTGAGCGGCATCAATCAGATTTCGGGTGCCGGAGATAAGAATATCGAATTCACGGTCACGAACGCCACGGCTTCGCAGGATTACACCCTTGATTTCACGGTACTGCAGCAGTACACTGTGAGCTTCGACGTAAACGGCGGCGACGGCGAGATGGCTGCCGTCACGTTCGACGGCGATCCGACCTCGTACGACTACACGCTGCCGAGCAAGCCCACCTCCGTCACCGCGCCCGCGGGCAGTACCTTTGCCGGCTATCGGCTCAAAAACAGTCAGGACACTACGATCTACCGGGGTTATTACGACAAGTGTACGCTGTATGCGGACGATCCAGACGTGACCTTCGAGCTGGTCTGGCTCCGCGAACTCGAGAACGCCGTCGTCACCTGCGCGCCCGACGAGCAGGCTATATATGACGGAAGCGAAAATCCGGTGGTCATCACCTCCGTCTACTGGAATGACGGTGCGGGGAATCTGATAGAGCTTAAAAAGGGCACGGATTACACGATAAAAAGCGGCGATACGGTGAGCAGTACTGACCCGCAGACCCTCACTATCGAGGGCATGGGCAACTACACGGGCACGGCTACGGCCGTCTGGCAGCTTCAGGCAGAGAAAGGGCTTCGCGAGCTCGTAATCAAGCAATATCCGAATAAGGATACCTACCTCGCGGGCGATAGCTTCGACCCGGACGGTCTGAAGGTAGCGGCCGTTTACAACGACGACGGTGAAATGGTCTTAGAGCTTGATGACTGCGTTATAAGACCCGACAGAGCGCTGGTCTACGGCGACGTCGCAGTCTTTGTGTCCTACACGAAGGACGGCGTGACGAAGACCATAGAGGTCCCGATAAAGGTAAAACCCGGCGTC
This sequence comes from Oscillospiraceae bacterium, assembly GCA_017518445.1. Taxonomy (GTDB): domain Bacteria; phylum Bacillota; class Clostridia; order Oscillospirales; family Oscillospiraceae; genus RGIG6097. Next base: position 4,773 of record JAFWVB010000157.1, read on the forward strand.
CACACAGTCACCTTCAACGCGAACGGCGGCAGCGTAACTCTCACGAGCGCCGATACCGACGAGGACGGCAAGCTCGCGTCGCTCCCCGTGCCGACGCGCGAGGGCTACTACTTCGATGGCTGGTTCACGGCGTTGGAAGGCGGCGAGGCGGTGACGCTCGAAACCATCTTCCCCGAGAACACAGAGCTTTTCGCTCACTGGACCGCAAAAACCCCAAGCGGCCCCACCGGCGGCTACGTGAAACCGACGACGCCGACGCACGACTGCCCGTCGAAGAAGTTCAATGACGTGGACGCGAACGCATGGTATCATGAGTACGTTGACTATGTCGTTGAAAACGGACTGATGAACGGCGTTTCCGCGGATAAATTCGCGCCGAACGCGACGACGACAAGGGCGATGGTAGTTACGATACTGTACAGACTCGAGGGCGAGCCGGCGGTTTCCGGCGAAAATCTGTTCGATGACGTGGACAGCGGCAAATGGTACACGGACGCCGTAAAATGGGCTGACGCGAACGGCATTGCAGGCGGCTATGGCAACGGCAAGTTCGGCATAAATGACAACATCACGCGCGAACAGCTCGCGGTAATGCTGTGCCGTTACGCCAAATACAAGGGCTATGACGTGAGCGTCGGCAAGGACACGAATATCCTCTCGTATAAGGACGCGAAGGACGTCTCCGCGTGGGCTGTTGAAGCCATGCAGTGGGCGGTCGGCGCGGGTATAATCAACGGTCGCGCCGCCGACACGCTCGTCCCGAAGGGGACCGCGACAAGAGCGGAAATAGCTGCAATGCTCACTCGGTTTATCGAAAACGTTAAATAATCGAAATATACAGCAAAAATCCGAGGTCGGATTGACCTCGGATTTTTGCCATTTTACGGCATTCGGTTTTATTTATCGAAGCTTGGATTTATCGCGTAGATATTCTTCTGATTGAGCTTCTCCTGCGCGAGCCGCAGTGCCTCGCCGAACCTCTGATAATGCACGACCTCGCGCTCTCGGAGAAAGCGGATAACGTTGTTCACATCGGGGTCGTCGCTGAGGCGCAGTATGTTGTCATATGTTTTGCGCGCCTTCTGCTCCGCCGCCATGTCCTCAACAAGATCGGCGATCATGTCGCCGGAGACCTGCATCGTGGACGCCGACCACGGATAGCCGGACGCAAACTGCGGATAAACTCCGGCGGTGTGATCCACAAAATACGCCTCGAGCCCCGCCGCCTTGACCTCGTTTATATTCATATTCCGCGTGAGCTGATGCACGACGGCGCCTACCATTTCGAGGTGACCGAGCTCCTCCGTGCCTATGTCGGTAAGCAGACCCTTGAGTTCGGGGTAGGGCATGGAATACCGCTGGCTCAGATAGCGCAGAGACGCGCCGAGCTCGCCGTCCGGTCCTCCGTACTGCGAGATTATGAATTTCGCCAGCGCGGGGTTTGGATTTTTTATTTTAACGGGATATTGCAGCTTTTTCTCATAAACAAACATCAGTCTTTGCCCATCCTTTCGCAAAACTCCCAGGGCCACGGTCCGTCGAGCCAGTCGTATTTCTCCGAATACATAAGGTCGTCTATCTTGACCGGACCGTATTTTTTGACATATTTCCTATGCCCCTCGTCATAGAGCGCGATGATCTCCTTCAGCATATCGAACGTCTCTTTGTCGCCCTTGTGGGTGTCGAGATAGAGATTGAGCTCCTTTATCGCGAATTTGAGCGCCATAAGCTCGCCCAGGGGCGTGCCGCTGTATGGATTTGAGGTGTTCGCGATATTCATGAACGGCAGATCGAGCCCCGGGAACAGCGTTCCGCGCGTAAGCGCCTCGTCCACGCCGTATTTCGGCGGCTCCGTCTGCTGCTCCGGCACGAATGTCGAAGCGAGCGGCGCGCAGGACGGTAGCGTGCCGTTTTTATAATTGCAGCCGGCTGACATTGCAGCCCGCTCAATGTCGATCTTCAAAAGATTTCCTCCAATTCTTATACGGCAAAAGCCGTTGGTAATGCGGCGCGTAAAGAGCCGCATCTGTTATCATGCTATGCTTTGGCGCGGGATTATGTTATTGTACTTTTAATCGTACAGCATTTGTGATATTATTTATACGACGTGTACATACGTGGTTTTGCGAATTCATATAATTATTTATCCAGCTTTTCGGAAAACGGAGGACCGCCTTATGTACAGCGTTCGGAAAAAATTCAGATATTCCGCTGAAATTGCGGCGTTTGCGCTGATTTTTGTCATAATTTTAAGCCTTTTTAACGGCGACGCCGTACCGGCGGGCTCATTTGGAGAGGATTACGGCATAAATCTTATCCTCGACCCCGGACACGGCGGCGAGGACGGCGGGGCGACGTCGCCCTCCGGCTTGAGGGAGAGCGAGGTAAATCTCGATATCGCGCTCCGCACGCAGCTAATACTCGCCATGTTCGGCGTTCCAGTCACTATGACACGCGAGACAGAGGCGATTGAATATCCTGCGGAGGCGACGACGATACGCGCTAAAAAGGTCGCGGATCAAAGGGCGCGTCTGGAGCTTGTGAAAAGCCTCGATAACGCGGTTCTTATCAGCATCCACCAGAATTATTACGGGGATAAAAAGCCCTGCGGAGCGGAAACGCTTTACGCACCCACCGAAGTGAGCAAGGAGTTCGCGCTCAATATGCAGA
>JAFWVB010000158.1 GCA_017518445.1 Oscillospiraceae bacterium
CGGAAATATTAGAGTGTTTTTGCAATAAAGAACTTCCCCGCAAGGTGTCTTAATAACGCCCACAGGTACATAAACAGAGCAGCGGGGGTGCGCGAGGGGGCAAGACCCGCCTCGCGTTCAATCGGTCGCCGTCCGAAAAGGCAAAGCCTTTTTGGGTAATGACATTTATGCGAGCATAAATGTCCGGCGGCAGGCGAAGCCGTCAGGAAGAGATTCGGAATCTTCCCCCTTTGGCGATTTCTTTTCGCCCATTTTCTTTTTCGCAAAAGAAAATGGGTCCTGCGGAGCAAAAAGAAATATTTTGCTTCAGAGGAAGGCAATGGAAGAAACGGTATATCACAAAATATCCGGTCTGATGCGAATCGTACGGAGAAAAGCAATGAAAATTGGAGGACGAAATGGATTTAAGCAGAAAATGGCTCAACGAGTTCGTTGACCTCAGCGATATAAGCGACAGAGAATTTGACGAGGCGATGACGCTCTCCGGCTCTAAGGTCGAGGTCGTCACACGTCCCTGCGACGATGTTAAGGGTGTCGTTGTCGGAAAAATACTTGAGATGGCGCGGCATGAAAACAGCGACCACATGTGGGTATGCCAAATCGACGTCGGGCAGGGCTCGCCCGTGCAGATAGTCACCGGCGCGCAGAACCAGAAAGTGGGCGACCTTGTTCCCGTGTGCCTTGACGGAAGCGAGCTTCCGGGCGGCAAGAGGATAGAGAGCGGTGTTCTTCGCGGCGTGGAGTCGCGCGGCATGTGCTGCTCGTATCAGGAACTCGGCATGACAGACCACGACTGGCCGCACAGCGCAGCGGACGGGCTGTTTATCCTGAATTCAGACCCGGATATAATGGCGGAAAACCCGCAGCCGGGCGACGATATCAACAAATTCATCGGCTTTGACGATTCGATAGTGGAATTCGAGATAACGCCGAACAGACCGGACTGCCTCTCGGTCATCGGGCTTGCGAGAGAAGCGAGCGCGACGTTTGACCGTCCTCTGAAGATGCACACGCCCGAGGTGAAAGGCTGCGGCGGCGACGCGGGAGAGCTTGTGAAGATAGAGATCGAGGATCCCGCGCTCTGCCCGCGCTACACCGCGAGGATGGTCAGAAACGTAAAGATCGCGCCGAGCCCGAAATGGCTGCGAGACAGGCTCAGAAGCTCCGGCGTGCGACCGATAAATAACATCGTCGATATCACGAACTACGTCATGCTCGAGTACGGACAGCCGATGCACGCCTTTGATTTTTCATGCGTCGACGGCGGCAGGATTGTCGTGCGCACCGCGCGCGAGGGAGAGAGCATACAGACGCTCGACGGAAACGATAGGGCGCTCACGACGAATATGCTGTGTATATGCGATGGGCATAAGCCCGTCTGCGTCGCGGGCGTAATGGGAGGCGCGAACAGCGAGATCGTCGGTGATACCGCGATGGTGCTGTTTGAGAGCGCGAACTTCAACGGTGTATCCGTGCGCCGCACCGCCGCCGCGCTCGGCATGAGGACGGACGCGTCGTCGAGATTTGAAAAGGGGCTCGACGTGATGAACACCGTCGGCGCGGTAGACCGCGCGTGTGAGCTTGTAGAAATGCTCGCCTGCGGCGAGGTCGTTGACGGCGTCGTGGACGTATTCCCGAACGTGCCGGAGCAGACGAAGGTAATGCTTGAACCCGAAAAAATAAACGCGCTTTTAGGAACGTCGCTCGGAGAGGACGCCATGCGCGATATACTCAAGCGCCTCGGCTTTGAGCTCGACGGAGACATCATAACCGTTCCGTCGTGGCGCGGCGACGTAAGCCACTACTCCGACATCGCGGAGGAGGTCGCGCGTTTTTACGGCTACAACAAGATACCGAACACGCTCCTGCGCGGCGAGACCACCCGCGGCGGCTATTCGGATATACAGAAATTCGAGCGCGCGCTCGGCAATGTATGCCGCTCCTGCGGCTGCAGCGAGATCGTGACGTACTCGTTCGTCAGCCCCGCCGTATTCGATAAAATACGGATGCCGGAGGACGACCCGCGCCGCGACACATTCAAAATACTCAACCCGCTTGGAGAGGATACGTCGGTCATGCGCACGGCGATACTGCCGAGTATGCTCGATATACTCGCGCACAACCGCGCGCTGCGAAACGACAACGTGCGCCTTTACGAGATAGGTAAGATATATCTGAAAAACGGCGGAAGGCTCGCCGACGAGCCGAAAAAGCTGGTCATCGGCGGCTACGGCGCGGACATGGATTTTTATGCGCTCAAGGGCATAGTCGAGAGCGTTTTGAAAACAGTGCGCATAAGCGGCGCGGAATATTCCGCGGACACATCGGATCCCGCGTATCACCCGGGGCGCTGCGCCGAAGTGACGGTCGGCGGCAAAAAAATCGGGGTGTTGGGCGAAGTGCATCCGGCGGTTGCGAAAAACTATGACGTTGACACGAAAATGTATGTCGCCGAGCTCGATTTCGCCGCGCTCTATGAGTGCGCGGGGGCGACGCCGGTGTACGCGCCGCTTCCGAAATTCCCGGCGACGACGCGCGATCTCGCGGTGGTCTGTGACACGGAAACGACAGTCGGCTCTCTCGAAAAGACGATCGCGGCGGCGGGAAAACCGCTCCTGCGCGGCATAGAGCTGTTCGATATTTACACCGGCACTGGCATACCGGAGGGAAAAAAGAGCGTCGCGTTCTCGCTCGTCATGCGCTCCGATACCGCCACGCTCACTGATGAAGAGGTCGATGCGGTAATGGAAAATATACTCGAATGCCTCAAAAGAGAACAAGGCGCGGTCATAAGATAAAAAACGCGAAGAATTGATTTCACCGTTTTGTATATTTTTTGCGAATAGGCTGTAAAACAGCGGAGATTTGTGGTATGATTTGAATGAACATACCGGTGTTGTATACAGTACAGCCACCGAAAAACAGTTATGGAGGGAAAGCATATGGAAGAGACAAGGCCGTATGTGGCGTGGGAGCTGGTAAGCAGCTTCATGGTCGATGTATTCAAGGCGTACGGCGTCCCCGAGGAGGACGCAAAGATCTGTACCGACGTTCTGCTCGAGTCCGACCGTCGCGGCATAGAGAGCCACGGCTGCAACCGCTTCAAGCCCATTTATCTCGACAGGATAAAAAACGGCACGCTTTTGCCCGTGACAAATATCGAGATAGTCAAGGAAACACCGACAACGGTTGTCATGGACGCGAATAACGGCATGGGCATGGTCGCAAGCTACAGGATGATGGAAAAGCTCATCGAAAAGGCGGGCGAGTTCGGCATGGCGGGCGGAGCCGTCTTCAATTCCACTCATTACGGTATCGCGGGCTATTGGACTACAATGGCGGAAAAGGCCGGCATGATCGGCATATCGGGTACGAACGCGAGGCCCTCCGTTGCCCCCACGTTCGGCGTTGAGCCGATGATGGGCACAAATCCGCTCACCTTCACTATGCCCACCGATGAAGACTTCCCTTTCAACTTCGACTGCGCCACGTCAACCATCCAGAATGGCAAGCTCGAATTCTATGCGCGCATGGGAAAAGACGCCCCCGCCGGTCTGGTCGTTACACGAGACGGCAGCACCGAAACAGATTCCGGAAAGATTTTAAGTGATATGCGCGCGGGCAAATGCGCGCTACTTCCCCTCGGCGGCATCGGCGAGGAGACGGGCGGCTTCAAGGGCTACGGCTTCACCGCAATTGTCGAGATCCTCTCCGCCGCTCTCGCAGGCGGCCCCTTCATGAAGGGGTTAAGCGGAAAGGACGCAGACGGCAACAACACATTTTACCGCCTCGGTCATTTCTTCTTTGTTATCAATCCCGAGTTCTTTATGGGACTCGACACGTTCCGTCACACGGCGGGCGAGATCTGCAGAGGACTGCGCGCGTCGGAAAAGGCTCCCGGCGCGGAGCGGATATACACCGCAGGCGAGAAGGAGCATATCGCGTGGCAGGAGAGAAAGGACCGAGGAGTGCCGCTCGGAGAGGCGATACAGAGGGAGTTTATCGCTCTGCGCGACGAGTGCGGTCTCAACTACAGGTTCCCGTTCGAGGACTGAGGCTTTGACTTTTGAGTTTAAGCGATAAAAGTGGGACCGACCCTCGGATCGAACGCCTACGTGATGTGGAGCTGTTCGATATTTACACCGGCACTGGCATACCTGAGGGAAAAAAGAGCGTCGCGTTCTCGCTCGTTATGCGCTCCGATACCGCCACGCTCACGGACGAGGAGGCGGACGGGGTAATGCGGGAAATCCTCGACGCCATAGGGCGGGAACACGGGGCGGTCATAAGATAAAATTTGATAAAAATATAATCAGCCGCTGCGCTTGCAGCGACTGATTATATTTTTCAATTTTACTCTGCTCGAGGGAGTGTAGAGCCGCCGTACGGCATGGCGATGACGGTCGCGTTTTCGCCGAGCTTTTCGACCGCGGCGCGGTATGCCGCCTCAACGGTCGGATACGGCTTCATGAAGGCGTTTATCGCAAATTCATTCTCGCGGTCGGACACGAGATAGATGTCCGCCCGCTCGCGCACCATCGCGATCGCCGCCGCCTTATGCCCGCCGAGCCTGAATTCGGCGGCGATGCGGTCAATGAGCTCGCGCGGCTCCTTCGCCTCGTTCATCCACTCCGTAAAGGTCTTTTCGCCCATGCCCTCTTTGCACGAGCCGACGAGAATGATTATCCCGCCGTCGCGCACGGCGTGCTTCGCGTTATCGAGCGCCTTCTGCGTCTGATATA
>JAFWVB010000017.1 GCA_017518445.1 Oscillospiraceae bacterium
GTCCGCGATTCCGATGATCTGCTCCGGCGTTTTCCCCGCGCCGTAAATTATCTCGGCTGTCCCCTGCCGCAGTCCGCGGTGGAGATCGACCTTTGCGTATCCGATGTCCTCGAACGGGGCTTTTTTCATATGCCGCAAGGCGTCATCGACGGACATTTCACCGCTTTTGACCATATTCAGAACATCTCGCATATCACAGCCCATCAGCGCACCTCCAGATCCAGCGTAACGCCGTCGTAATACGGCGCGAGCTTTTCCAATATAAGCTCTCTGCACACAAGTATTTTTTCAAGCTGTTCTTTCTTTACCTGTATTTTCGCGCTTTTACCTACCGTGCGGATGTGAAAATCGCGAAAGCCCATCGCCTCAAGCTCGCCTTCGGCGCGCTCCGTTGTCTCCAGCCCCTCGGCGGTCAGCTCCGTACCTGTCGCCGTCCGCGTCGCAAGGCAGGCGTAGGCGGGCTTTGACCAGGTGAAAAGTCCGGCGATGCGTGATCTCTCGCGTATTTCGCTTTTCGCCATGCCGCACTCCCGAAGAGGGGAGCGCACGCCGAGTTCGTCGAGCGCCCGCATACCGGGGCGGTCATCGGCGTCGTCGGAGGCGTTCGTCCCGTCTATTATAAGGCTGTAGCCGTAGCGCGTCGCCTCGCGCGATATCGCTGAGAATATGCGTTTTTTGCAGTGATAGCAACGGTCCGGCGCGTTTTTCCGCACAGCCTCGTCCGCGAGGGCGGACAGCTCTATTATTTTGAGCTTTGCGCCTATCTCCGACGCGAAGCGTACCGCGTCGTCAAACTCAAACTGCGGCTGAAATTCCGTTTTTACGTAATAGGCGCATATATCGCAGCCCTCGGACACGCCCGCGTACAGCAGGTAAGACGAATCGACGCCGCCGGAAAATGCGAGCGCCGCGGCGCGGTTTTCTTCAAAAAATTTTTTCAGCGTCACTCTCATCCCTCCAGATCAGCCGTATACCCAAGCAAACGGCAAGCGCCGCTTTTAAGAGGATTTGCATTATAATACCGTCGGTTTGTTAAATGAGTATAATGGAAAAAGCGCCGCGGTGTCAAGGCTTTTATGGCGACAGCGGGCGGATACACGCGGGCGGAAATTTTGTATATAATTTTGTTGAACTGCGCCCGGATTTATGGTAAAATTTTATCCGGTATTTCCTCGCAGATGGCAACGGCACGGGGGAACGGGCAAAATTTGAATTGAGGTGCGGTATATGAAAAAACCGGTAATGGTAACGGCGGACAGCACTATAGACTTGTCCCGCGATCTGATAGAGCGTTTTCGGATAAAGACGGTCCCGCTCACCATCGTCATGGGCGACGAGACGTTTCTCGACAGCGACAGCTTCAACACTGCCGATATATACGCGCGGTATCACAAGGACGGTATGCTCCCAAAGACCGCCGCGCCGAGCATCCAGGATTTCATCGACTTCTTCTCATCCTTGACGGAGCAGGGGTATGAGGTCGTGCACCTGGACATAAGCTCGGAGCTTTCAAGCACCTACGGCGCGGCGCGGATGGCGGCGGACGAGACCGAGGGCGTCTATGTCATTGACAGCCGCATGCTGTCCAGCGGCATAGGGCTTCTCGTGATCGAGGCGGCGGAGTGCCGCGACAGAGGAATGTGCGCGTCGGAGATCGCCGCGCATATAGAAAGTATAAAGGACAAGGTCTCGACGAGCTTCGTGCTCGACACGCTCGAATTTATGTGGAAGGGCGGGCGCTGCACCGGCGTCGCCGCGTTCGGCGCGAATATGCTGAAGATAAAGCCGGCTCTCGAAATGCGCGGCGGCAAGCTCGAGATATACAAAAAATACCGCGGCAGCATCGACAAGGTCTATCGGCAGTATATAACGGAGCGTCTCGAAAACAAAAAGATACGCCCCGGGCATATATTTATAACCGAGTCCGGCGAGATCGGGCAGGACGTTCTGGACGGTCTTGAAAAGCTCGTAAAGGAGCTTTCCGGCTGCCGTGAGGTACACCACACGATGGCGGGGGCGACGATATCCTCCCACTGCGGTCCGAAGTGCCTCGGCGTGCTGTTCATCGAGGAATAAGGAAAATTCGATATAAAAAAGCGCCGCTTTGGGGCGGGCTCCGTAAGGAGCGCGCCCCAAGGCGGTCTTTATATTTAATATATCGTTCTGTTATTTACGCTTTCCGGACGGCTTTGATAATTGCTCCGATTTTCGGGGTGGTGCCGTACAGCAGCACGCCGACACGGTATATTTTTGCCGCTATGAAGCCAACGCCTACGGTCGTGCCGACAAGAACAGCGATCGAAGCGGCGATTTCATAGGGAGCAACCGTACTCATACAAATTCTTGTAAACATTGCCATAGGGGAGGTAAACGGGACGTAGGAACACACTTTCATCAATGTATTGTCCACGTTTCCGCTTGCCATCGAAGTCATCACCACAATAAACGCAATGATGAACAGGAATGTGACCGGCATTACCGATGTGTTTATATCTTCAAGCTTAGAGGCGGTTGAGCCGATCGCCCCAAACATAAAAGCATACATCAGGAATCCGAGAATAAAGAACACGAGCATATAGACAAACAGGGCGACAGGGATATTGAAAATAGATTCAATGATCATATTATCTCCCCAAGAGGACTTGTTGATATTGTAGAACACGAGAGCCGAGCCGAAAACGGCAACAAGCTGTATCAATCCCGCAAAACAAGAGGCAAGGACCTTGCCGAACATCATGCTGATGGGTTTTGCGCTTGTAATCAGCACCTCCATCGCTCTCGAGCTTTTTTCTGCGGCAACGTTGGTAGCTACCATCTGTCCGTAAAGCAGGATGACCATATACAATGCAAAAATCAAAATGTAAGTGTAAAAGAAGTTTTGCATTTGATCTTTTCCGAGAGCGGTAGTGCGGCTCTCGATCTGAGCAGACATAATATTGCCCGCCTGTTCGGGCGTAATGCCGTATTGAACCATTGCCGTCACCCGATATACTTCCTGCAATACGGAATTTGCTATATCGGTGTTTGAGTCATACATCGAAAGATTGTCTACATAGTACGTATAAGAATCCGCGCTGTCCATTACAAAAGCACATTCCGCACTGCCGGAAGTAATTTCTTCCTTTACATTTTCAACCGTTCCGTCGGCAACCTTTACGTTGTATTCAGAGAACACTTCATCAAAATACTGCTTTACAAGCGCAGAAAGCTCACCGTCCTCTGCGTGCACGAGCATAACGGGGAGATCCGCTGCGTCAGCTTCGCCATCTTCAGATTTGAAAATCGACGCAATGTTGGGAATAAACATTGCGACGGCGATCGCGATCACAAGAAACAGCGTTATGCCGACAAAAATCTTGTTTTTCAAATACCCTTTAAGTTCAAATTTAAGTATTGTTCCAAACTGTTTCATCACCTGAGCCTCCTCACACCTGCTCACCGGCATATTCTACGAAAATATCGTTCAAAGAAGGCTCAAACACCTTCATCTCATCGATATCGTAGTTCTCAACGAGGCGTTTCATCGTCGATTTTTTATCATCGGGATGTGCAAGCTGAATAAGCAGCGAGCCATTGTCCGTGACCGTGCAAGCGCTGCCGAAATCCGTCTTTATCTGTTCTGGCTTCGTAGTATTGACGACCAGGCGATCGCGCACATAGTTTCGCTTTATGTCGTGCAGATCTCCGTGAAGCGCCACCTTTCCCGCATTGATAATGGCAATACCGTCACAGAATTCCTCTATGTAGTTCATTTGATGACTTGAAAACAGAACGATTTTTCCCTTGGCTATCTGCTCTTTTACAACATCCTTGAGAAGCATTGCGTTTACCGGATCAAGACCGGAAAACGGTTCGTCGAGGATCACGACCTGCGGGTCGTGGGCAAGCGCCGTAATTAGTTGGATTTTCTGCTGATTGCCCTTTGAAAGAGTGTCCAGACGCTTGTTCCGGTATTCGCTCATTCCGAGCCGATCAAGCCAGTGATCCACCTCTTTTATCGCATCTTTATGCGCCATGCCTTTCAGCTCCGCTAAATACACAAGCTGATCTATGATCGGCTTTTTGGGATATAACCCTCGCTCTTCGGGAAGATAACCGAAGTCGACTTTGTTATAATCTATCGGTTTGCCGTCTGCCAACACTTCACCGCCGTTGGCTGGAAAAACATTCATCAGAATTCGGATGGTTGTCGTCTTGCCTGCGCCGTTTCTTCCGAGCAAGCCAAATGCTTTTCCGCTTTCTGCGGTAAAGGAAACCCCTTTGAGGACTTGCTTTTCTCCAAAGGATTTGTCAATGTTCTTCAGTTCAAGTATCATAATTTATTTCTCCTGCAAAATCACATCATAAAGCATCGGGGAATTGTGTTTTTGGGGCGTTTTCCCGGGTAAAGCATTATTGAAAAATCGTAATTTACGTCGTTTTATTGATATGGAGCCGAAATTCCACAGACTCCCTCAGATACTGCAAAAATTCCTCGTCGCGGCACATCTCCTTGCCGACCGTGTCGGACAGCTTGGCGACGGGGCGGCGGTTTACGAACTGGAGCTTTATCACGATGTTCAGCGGGCGCTCGCAGGTATCGTTCGAGCAGAATGTGCCTATGCCGAAGCTGACCTTTGCGCGGTCCTTGAAATAGTCGTAAAGCGCCTGCGCCCGGTCGAAATCGAGCCCGTCGCTGAACAGCAGCAGCTTCGTTTTCGGGTCTACGCCGTAGCTTTTATAGTGCGCGATCATCTTCTCGCCCCACTCGTACGGGTCGCCGCTGTCGTGGCGCACGCCTGTGTAGTTGTTCACCATGGAGCGGTCGAAATCGAGCAGGAATATGTCCGTCGTTATCGTGTCGGTCAAAGCCGTTCCGTTGTCGCCGCGGTACTCGTCGTACCAGTCCTCCATCGCGTAATGATTTGTATATGCGAGCGGTATGCGGTCTATGCCCTGGTACATCTGCACATATTCGTGCGCGTACGTGCCTATGGGCGCTATACCGTATTTCATCGCGAGATACACGTTGGACGTGCCGGCGCAGTTTTTAGTCTCGAACGCGAAGCGTTTTACGACGGTGTCCTCCCACTCGCGCGAGAGCCGCCGCCTGCACCCGAATTCCGCGAACGGGAAGGTGTACGTGCCGTCATTGAACGCGGCTATTTTCGCGTCGAGCTTTTCCTCGGCGGATTTCAGAAGCGTTTCATAGTCGTAATTCATTCTGAAATACACCTCGTTGATTATCTCGAGCAGGTATATTTCAAACTGCATCGCGGAAAACAGCGGGCCGTCAACCGAAACAGACAACTCTCCGTCCTCGGAGCGGTCTATTTTCACATAGTCGCGTATCGGATGCCAGAGCCGCAGAAATTCCACATAGTCGTCCTTTATGAAACGGATCGAGCGCAGATAGTCAAGCTCCTCTTTCGTAAAGCGGAGCGTACAGAGGTGATCGACCTGCGCCTTTATCTCCGTCTCCATCTCCTCGGTGAAAACGACATTTTCGGTGCGACATTTGAAAAAATACTGTCCGCACAGATCGGTGTGCTTGTGAAAAATGACCTGATTCATGTTGAATTTATAGAGATCCGTGTCGAGCAATGATACCACGATAGGTTGAAGCCTCATTAAAATGACATCTCCTTACAGCGTATTTAAAATCGATAAAATCGGCTATTTTACGTCTATATGGCAGCTCTCCATGGTGGAAAGCGCCGCCGCGTGTTTTTCCGGCGTGACGCCCGCGCAGCAGGAGGCGTCCACCGATATGGGAGTTTCCGGAAAGGCGGCCTTGAGCAATATCGCGTTGCTGACGACGCATATATCGGTGCAGAGTCCGACAAGTTCTATCTCAAAATCGTCCCCGTCCGCCGCGTCCTCGATTAGCCACGGCAGGTCGACGGAGCCGAAGGTGAGCTTTTCGACCTGCGTATAGTCTTTTCCGCGAAGCGCCCTTTCGATATCCCCGTTCAGCCGCCAGCCGTCCGTGCCCTTTACGCAGTGCTCCACGGGCAGTTTCCCGCCCTCGGCAGTGTCGAGATAGTCCTCAAAATGCGTGTCGTACGTGACGAATATCTTCCCGTCGAATTCGCGGATCTTCTCCGCGACGTTCGGCACGATCGCGACCGCCTCCGCCGTCCCTAGCGCGCCGTCCACAAAATCCTTTTGCATATCGACCACGACAAGAAATTTTTTCATACCACGGCTTCACCTCGAAAATATCAAAGTATGCGGCGGGACGCAAAAATCCGCCGATGCGACTATTGTATCACCGCGGAGCGCCGGTATCAAGGATAAAAATAAACGCGCCCCGTCGGGGCGCATTTGTGAATTTGATCGCGGCAGTCAGCCGCCGGTCATATCTTCATTTGAAATCGGGCGCAGCTCATCGCCGGAGACGATGAATATGCGCGTGTTTGGGAGGCTTTCCCCGCAGACGGACAAAACGCACGGCGCGGGTATTTTAAGCTCTCGCGTCAGCGTCTCATGCGCGGCGGCGTCCGTCTCCTTTAAGAAAACGCCGCCCTCGCCGATACATTTAAATATGCTCTCCTTTTTCGTCCAGATACCCAGAAGATCCTCGCGGCTTTTGACGCGCGCAAGCTCGTCATCTGAGCATATCCGGCGCGCAACGCGCTCAAAATCCGGCACGCGGGAGGCAAATCCATCGACCGACTCAACGTCAACGCCGACAGCGCCGTTCGACACGGCGGCGGCGGCGACGCCGCGGCTGTGGCTCAGCGAAAAACTCAGCCCGTCACAACTCCATATCCCGTCTTTTTCGGTAAATTCAAGCGCCTCCGCACGAAGATCAAACGAGCGCTCTATCCCGCGCTCCAAAAGCCGCCATACGGCGTAACGCTCCCTCCGCGCCCGGCTGTGTGATGCCGAGGCTATATACGCGCGCCGCTTCTCCGACGCGACCGGCAAAACCTCCGTATCGTCCGGCACGGCGGCGAGATATACGTCGAGTATCGGTCGAGCGGGCATATCGAGCTTCTCCCTTTTCACGCGCGGCAGCTCCGCGCCGATTTTATAAAACAATTATAGCAAAAATATCTTAAAAAGCAATGATTTACGGTTTCGATTTCGCCGCCTCGATCTCCTCGAAGGCGCCGCGGAGCTCATTGAGAAATTCGAGCGGGTCGTCGCTGCAGTAGATCAAATATCTCGCCAGAGTAAGACTGCTGCAACAGCTTCTGCCGTGGTCGAGGTCGGCGTACGAGCGCACGTCCATAGCGAGAATGTTCGCCATCTGCGCGTGCGTCGAGTGTTTTCGGCATTCGCAGTGGAGCAGGGCGTTGTTGAAGCATTCTTTCAGCGCCTCAATATACAAATCTCTCATAAAACCCCTTCTTTCATCAGAATTTGTCATAATTCTAACGAAATAATGGGCTTTATACCATGAGGCACACGTCATGAAATTTGCAATTTTCGCCGTTTCGGCATGAAAAACCGCGTTTTTGCTCCCCCTATCGCCGCCAATTTCGCATATTAGGTCAGCCGTCCCAATGAAACCGGATCTGCATTATTCCGTTATACTCATGCATATTCGGAGCCGTGGGAACGATTAGGTTTACGGCGCGTTCGCTCAAAAAGAACGTGTCGCAGTCATCAATATCCAAGCTCTCGATCCATGTATCCGGCGAATAAAGAGATTCGTCGTATTCATGCAGCATTTGAAGTACCGGGGACAGATAAACCGTTTTCTTTTCCGCGGCGGACTGCAATTTTTCTTTTGTTATGCCAAAACTGCCTAGCGAAAGCTCCTCGCCCGTCGTCACGGAATACGTCTTTCCGACGCAGTATTCCGCGCCACGCATACCGCCCTGCGCTACGTCGACGTGTGCAAAAAGACTGAATATGCTATCATCGTAATATGTGATCGCATATTGCGTATTTAATTGAAGTACGCCCGGATAGCTTTCTATTTCAGCCTCGTCCAGCCCGGCAAATAGCGCGTTTTTAATATCGTCATTCACTTTTTCCGCCGCCGCATTATCGCCGTATATATCTATGCGCGGATAAAATACCTCCACATCGTCTTTATAGGAATAGTTCTCCTCACACACTCCGTATCCCGACGCCTGTACAGAGGTAATGTCCGGAAGCTGCTCCATGTCAGCGACGCGGGAAGCCACCTTGCCGCAACCGATGAAAATCGCCGTTGCGACAACCGAAAGCAAGGGCACGGCAATAAACGCTCATTTTCGCTTTTTCTTTTTTGTCATTTCTTCCCTCCGGCATCTTTTTCAATTATATAATCTCCCTGCTCCACGTCAAATTGATTAATATATCCCGACAGGGAAAACAGCATTTCTTTTTGACCTTATCAGAATTTTCCACCGAATTCAACACAATTTTGTTACAAAAAATGCCGATTTGGGATTATGCCTTTGCATTTTGTCACCTATATTTTCCTATCCGAAAATTTCAGCATCCGTGAGAAACCATGTATATTTTGCCTCGCCTCACAAAAAATAAGCAGGCGACAATGTTTGCGAAGGAGTTTTGATTATGAAAGCAACCGGTATTGTTCGAAGAATAGACGACCTCGGCAGAGTCGTCATTCCAAAGGAGATCCGCCGCACCATGCGTATCCGCGAGGGCGACCCGCTGGAGATATACACCGAAAAAGACGGAGAAGTGATTTTCAAAAAGTATTCGCCTATGGGCGAGCTGAACGAATTTGCTTCCCAAATGTGCGAAACGCTCTGCAAGGCGACAGGCTGCCGCACCGCGATCGCCGACCGCGACTCAATAATCTCCGTTTGCGGCGCGCCGAAGCGCGAGCTTATCGACAAGCTCGTAAGCCCCGAGATCGAGCGCATAATGGAGGGGCGCCAAGTCTATCAGCACAAGGACGGCGAACGCGGACGCGCGCTGGTCGACGGCGTCGATAAATATTTCATCTCCGTGGCGGCGCCGATAATCTCCGGCGGCGACGTGATGGGCTGCGTGATCTTCTTCTCCGAGGACGGCTCCGCCGTCGGCGAGGTCGAATATAAGCTCGCACAGACCGTGGCGGGCTTCCTCGGAAAGCAGATGGAGGACTGAAAGGATCCCGAACGGGCGCGTTCCGTTCGGGATCGTGCTTTTTCGCTTGATCTCGAATTTATTTTTGTTTTTCTCTTGACAAGCGGGCGGTGATTGGGTTAAAATAACACTCGCCGATACGGACGATTAGCTCAGCTGGTAGAGCATCCGCTTGACGTGCGGAAGGTCGCAGGTTCGAGCCCTACATCGTCCACCAGCAAAAAAGATCACCCTTGCGGTGGTCTTTTTTTGCTTATTGTCAACAGTATGCGAGAACCTGCGACCCGTGCCGAAGGCACGTTGAGTCTGCGAAGCAGACGGAATAGTTGCGGTCGGACGCTTTGCGTCCGCACCGCAGGTTCGAGCCCTACATCGTCCACCAGCAAAAAAACTCTTTTGTCTACCATGGGCAGAAGATGTTTTTTTGTTGTTTCCAAATGTCTTGTGATAAAGGTTGCAAAAATCGTCTGAATGTTGTATAAATATGGTGTTAATAAACTGAAAAAATGCTTAGATGGGGGATTGCATATGAAAAAGGCTATTTCTGTCATATTTATCATACTTGTTCTTATTACGATGCTATGTGGCTGCAGTAGCAAGAGGCAATATGAATGGCCAAAAACAGAACTCGCACAAATATTGCCTTTACCCAATCTTTCAATTGATTATTTGTACGACTCTTCGGATTCAATTAGCGCTCGGTTTGAAAGCGTATCAATTGATGATTACCAGAGATATGTTAGCGAATGTAAAAATAGAGGTTTCTGTATTGAAGCAGAAGAACTTGCAGATTCTTACGATGCTTTTAATGAAACCGGTTATCATCTGGAATTGTATCTTTTTCCCGACAAAGATATGACGCTTAATTTAGATGCACCGAAAGATATGGCTGACTTTACATGGCCAGACACATTAGCTGGAAGATTGGTCCCACAACCAAAAAGCAAATTTGGAAGAATAGAATGGGAATACGAGGACAGCTTTGTCATCTATGTCGGACATATGACAAAAGAAGATTTTTCTGAATATGCTAACACATGCAAAGATGCAGGATTTTCGGTTGATTATCGCAGTGGTGACACCTACTTTTATGCAGATAATCCAGATGGCTATTCGTTGAGCTTGAATTATAAAGGCTTTAGCACAATTTTTATTCGTCTTGATCGTCCAGATGACAATGTTGAAGGTTCGTCCGAATCATTTTCAGAAAATACAGAAGAGGATGACACTTTATCAACGGAAACGGAAACTGCAATTGAGACGCAACCTGTTTCTGAACCGGCAACAGAAGCAGACCCAACAGAAACAGAGGCCCCCTCTTCTTTAGAAACTGAAGGAGTTAAGCCCGATGATGACATTATAACAATTGAAAACAATGAAGACTTTGCTAATTTGGTTTCACTCACAAGTGTAAATCCCGATTTGCAAACAGCATTTGTAGGGAAATACAAAGGACGTATAATTGAATTTGATTGTTGTATATTATTCCTAGAGCCTAACCCTCAATATGACACTATATACAGCTATGTTATTATTCCTGGCACTTACACTACAGAGAACGCAAGCGCAGATTCAATAGGTGCGACACTATTTATTCTCGAAAACGCTAGCATGTTTGACTTTAAGTGGGATAGAAAAACCAGACCTTCTTACCTAACTGTGGGTTCAAATATCAGAATGCGTGCTAAAATTATTTCCGGTGATGATGACCTGTACATTTATCTTGACCCGGTTTGCACATGGGGCAGATAATATATTGGACATAATGGGTAACTCTTAGGGTTGTAATCACAACAAGGCTTGAACAAAAATGGACGATTCTTTTGCGTTGCCTCAAGTTGTCTTCTGCCGTACTATGGGGGCGAATTTCGTCCCGGAGTTGTCTTGAATTATCATTGGCGTTACCCGGATTGCAAAGGTGCTAACAGGCTACAAAAATAAAGACACGCTTTGGCGTGTCTTTATTTTTGGGTTTCGCTCGTTTCACTCGCTCCACCCCAGACCGGCAATTAACGCATTATTTGCGCTCATTAAAAACCGTCTGACGCGCTTTATACGCCGGCACCCCCGATCGAAATCTCTCGATTTCAGTCGGGGGTGCTTTGCCATCATTTCGGCGGCGTTTATAACTGCGGGAAAACCGCCAATGCCCTAATTTGTGCGCGCCCTTGTATGCAAACGCATTTTATAAAAGCTTGTCCATAAGCTTGTGTATGATGCTGTCCTTTTCGTCCATTCGCTTGTCCTTTTTGTCTATCTGATCCATCAGAAAAATTATCCGCTTTTCATGCTCCACCTGCGTATTTCTCATCTGTGCCCGCATATAGTCGATAACCTCGTTTTTCAGCCGTATAACCGCCTTCAAGCCTTCTATTTCCTCTTTCGTCACGGCGCTTTCGCCGTCGCCGCCGTCTTGAAACAGCAGCGCCCGCGCTATCGGGCGTATCGTCTTGTCGTAGCTGAAGCTGTCGTCCTGCTCCGAATTTTCCGCGAATACGCGGCGCAGCGTCGTCATGGACAGATAGTCGCCGTTTGCCTCGATCATGTCCATAATGCGCGCAAGCGTCAACTCGTTCTCTTTCCTGATCGCCTTCAGCCTTAAAATAACCTCCTGCGTGCTTGTCAGTTCCATTTTCGCCCCTCACCTCTCTAAAAGTAAGTGGATATGCGTCTATATAAAACGGAATTTCGCCAAATTAAGCGCTTGATTAGCGTTTCCGCATTAACCAAAATTTAACTATCGCAGGCACGGTTTGCGGACATAGTCTGCGTGTGGCAGGGCTTTTCCGCAAAGCTGTATTTTGACCGAAAGAGGATATTTTAAATGTTTCAAATCAAACCGTCATTTGCCGTCTTCCCTCTTGACCCGGCGCGCAAACGCCGCAGCTGGGCTGTCTCAAAGCGCGGCGGTACGAAGCGTATCGGCGTATCATCCGAATCAAAAGCGTCTCCGGAGCCGCTCGCGCCTAAAAACAAAAAGCTCCGTCTGCTGCCGGCTCTGCAGCTGCAGCTCAGCTTTAGGCTTCCTATGCCGGTAACTCATGTGCAGAGCGTTCGGGATAACGGCTGTTTCAATACATTGCCGATCTGCCCGCGGTGCAAAATGACCGTCTGCCGCGAGTATCAGCACTATTGCGACAACTGCGGACAGAATTTGAATTGGGAGTCCTTTCAAAAGGCGATCATCGTTATGCCGAAAAGACCATAACTCCCGCCGATTTGCGGGTATAATATCACAGCGCTGCGCACTTGTAAAAAACCATTTTCGGCGAAATGCGCCAAAAATAGTTTTTACGCTCCAAAAATAACCGCTTCTCGCGAGGATAATCGCAAGCTCGACATGCTCTGCGGGCGCCTTTTGCCATAATTTGTCATAATTTTAATAAAATAGTGAGCTTTATACCATGAGGCGCACGCCATAAAATTTCAAATTTTCGACTCTTTTCCTCAAATTCCCCGCAAAAGGAGCATAAAAAAGATGGCTGCTTTCGCAGCCATCTTTTTTTATTATTTTTTAACTGTCGTCTTTTATGAGTGCCTCAAAGCCGTCGGTGTATGTCACCGTGCCGTCCGCCGCGATCCACAGCGCCTCCGCGCCGAAGCTCTCCGCGAGCGAACGACCCGCCTCCATATCCGACAGGAAAAGCGCGGTCGAGAGCGCGTCCGCCGCGGCGGAGTCGGCGCAGACGACCGTCACCGCCCGGAATTTATCACCCGGCGTCAGTGTGTCGGGGTCTATGAGATGGTGGTAGCGCACGCCGTCTACAGTGTAGTAGCGCTGGTAATCGCCGCTCGTTACGACGGATGCTTCGTCAATGCAAAGCCTTTGGAGCGAGCCGCCCTCCGGCGAGTCCGGGTCCTGTACGCCGACGACCCACGGAGAGCCGTCCGGCTTGCTTCCGGATGTGCGTACATTGCCGCCGACGCTCAGAATATAGCTGTCCGGCGCGTCCTGCATCGCGCGCTCCGCGGCGTAGCCCTTTGCGATCGCGCCGACGTCGAGCGACGCTTGCGGGTCGGTCAGATATACCGTGCCGTTTTCGCGGTTTATCTCCAAAAGCTCAAAACCGGTGTGCGTTTTCGCCTCCCGTAAGGCGGAAAAATCCGGCACAGCCGCGTGTTCCGGATCTTCTGTACCGGACTCTCTGGAGTCATGCCAAAGCGACAAAACCGCGCCGAGCGTTATATCGGTTTTCCCTCCGGTTTTTTCACATATTTCTTTCCCAAGCTCGAGCAGCGCGATTATCTCCGGATCGACCTTAACGGGCGATATGCCCGCCATATCGTTCACGGTTTTGAGATTGTTCACGCCGTCGTACGCCGTGTAAATGTCGAACAGACGGTAATGGTTCAAAAGCGACTCGTATATCCTGTCCGCCTCCGCGTCGAATTCGTCCCTGTCGGCCGCATAGCCCTTGAGCGTCGTCACGGTGTCGAAAAGGTCTAAATATGTCGCCTCAAACCGCGTCAGCTCCGCCGTTTTATCGCCGTCAGAGCCCCCATCATGCTGAACTTGTGCCGGGGCGGTACAGCCGCCCAGGCACAAGCCGATAAGCATAACGGATATTATTTTGCGAATGAGCCTTTTCATCTCAAGCCGCGCGTTTTAACTCAGTTTTGCGGCGGCAGGAATGAAAGCGGGGTTGCGCCGGTCATGGCGTCCTCGGCGAGGATGTAGAGCGTCGCTATCTCGACGGAGAGCGTATCGAAGTGCTCGTTGCGTCCGCTCTCGGTCGTGTACTCGACTATGTACTTGATGTCTACGGACTGATTGCCGTAATCAACGTCGACCTCAGCGCCCGGCTCCATGCCGCCCTCGGCAAAGTTCTCGCCCTTGTCAGAGGAGCCAACCGGATAGATGTACGCCTCTGTCAGCTTTTCGCCGGAATTGTTGACGATCTTGTACTGCGCGGGCTCTACCGGCGTCTCAAACGCGATAGCAGTCGCGCCGCTCTTTGCGTCCTCGGCGAGCAGGGTGATCGGAGCCTCCTCTGCGTGAAGCGTCTCAAACTTTCCGGTGTAGCCGTCCGCGTTCGTGAACTCAAGCACGAAGTCTACGCCCTTCGGCAGCTCGCCGCGGTCTATCGTGGCGTGGTTGCCGTGGAACTGATCCGCGAGATTTTCACCCTTGTCGGACGAACCCGCCTCATAGATGTAGGCCTCGGTGAGGTCTGCGCCGGTGCGGTTGTAGATTGTGTAGACTGACTTAGCGGTCTCGACTTCTTCATTGCCCTTCTTGTCCGCGTTGTCCTTGCCGGCGGGCTTGCTGCCGCATGCCGCCATAGTCAGCACGAGCGCGGCAATGAGTAATACTGCCAATACTTTTTTCATGTTTTCCTCCTTGTTCCTTTGCGGAATGTTATAATAATAACACACATGGTGCTGCCGAGCGGCGCGGCATTGCCGATCCGACCGACATCGACATTATAATACACGATTTCGCTTTTGTCCATAGTATTATAACGCCGCTGCGAGCCATCCGCGGTCGTTTAAAGCCGATTTTACAATCTTTTCGTTTCTTCAACACAAAATATTCAAAAATACATGATAATATGACCGCATAAACCGCTTTGGAGGTGCTGTTTTTGAAAAAGCTCATTTATGTTGCCGTCGTATTTGCGGCGATTTTGTCACTTCTCACATGCTGCGCCTCGCCCGCCGCAGAAAACACGCGCGAAGAGGACTCCGGACACGTTTCCGACGGTCATCGCTCATCGGAGCGGCTCATTTCGCTCTCGGACTCCGGCGTAAGTCTCGACGGCGAAACTGTAGGTGATGACGGCTCAAATGCGGTGTATATAAGCCGCGATATAGTCTATTATGAGGACAAAACCGAGTATGACAGCGGCAATCCCTACGGCGAGGGCGGTGAAAACGAGCGCCATACCGCCGAAGAAGCCGCCGAAAACACGGTCGTGAATATAACCGAGGCGGGTACGTACCGCATTTCCGGCACGCTCTCGAAGGGGCAGATACTCGTCGATCTCGGTGACGACGCCGCTAACGACAATTCCGCCGTCGTAAATCTCGTTCTGGACGGCGCGGATATCTCCTGCTCCGTCGCCCCCGCGATAGTTTTCAAAAGCGTATATGAGTGCTGTGAAAACTTAAGCCCCGAAAGCGCGGTAAGCGAAGTAGATACCTCCGCGGCGGGCGCGGTAATCACAATAGCGCCCGACAGCGTAAATGCCGTGAACGGCTCGCACGTCGCCAAGATATATAAGGACACGGACGGGCAGAAAAAGCTCGTTAAGCAGGACGGCGCGATATATTCCTATATGTCCATGAACATCGAGGGCGGCGAGACGGGCACGCTCAACATCACCGCCGATAACGAGGGGTTAGATACGGAAATGCACCTCACGATAAACGGCGGAAACATTAATATAATGTCAAATGACGACGGCATAAACACAAATGAGGACGGCGTTTCCGTCACGACGATAAACGGCGGCCACCTGCATATCATCGCGGGGCTCGGCACGGAGGGCGACGGCATAGACTCAAACGGCTGGCTGGTCATCAACGGCGGCACTGTCATATCGAGCGCAAATCCCGCCGCCGACGCCGGACTTGACAGCGATCTCGGCTCATATATAAACGGCGGGACGGTCGTCGCGCTCGGCTCAACTATGGATTGGGCGGAGAGCGAGTCGGGTCAGGTCACGATGAATCTGCAATTTGCCGAATATAACGACCCGAACGAAGCCATTGTCGTCACGAATGAAAACGGCGAGGTCATTTTCGCCTACGCCCCGTCGGAGGACGAGCTTCTCGGCGTGAATGCGCGCAGATATATGGGCGCGATCGTCTCCTGTCCCCGCTTTGAGGTCGGCGCAACCTGCGGCGTCCATATCGGCGGCACACTCGACGGCGAGCAGACCTGCGGCGTTTACGCCTCCGCGGTATCATATTCCGGCGGAACGCGGCAGAGC
The DNA here is from genome assembly GCA_017518445.1 of Oscillospiraceae bacterium. GTDB lineage: Bacteria > Bacillota > Clostridia > Oscillospirales > Oscillospiraceae > RGIG6097. The sequence goes on from JAFWVB010000017.1 coordinate 15,954, forward strand.
TACACCGGAACGGACGTGCGCGACTTCGGCAGAGTATTTGTGGAAAAAGGCGACGTACGCCCCGAATGGGAGCTGCCCGAGGGCTTTGAGGGTGAATTGCCGGAGCCTCAGGACGGCTTTGAGGTCGGCCGCCCGAACTTTATGGAGCTTCCGCCGCCCGAAAACCCGGACAGCTTCGGAATGGAGCCGCCTGAAAATCCCGACGGGTTCGGAATGGAGCCGCCGAAAAAGCCGGACGCTGCTCCTGACCAAAAACCGCCGGAGGACGGCGAGATACCCTCCCCGCCCGAAGGGCGCTCTGAAATGCCCATAGGCGAGAAGTCGACCGAATTTTATATGCAGGACAAGGTAAACTTCTTCTCCGGCGTAGCTGACGCCTGAAAAACGCTCTTTTGTCCGTTTTATCGTACACCTCCCGTGATAGAATGACCGCAGTAAGGCAAACATTCCTGTTACGGGAGGTGTAAGTTATGTGCGGATATTACACAGCGGGAGGCTTTTACGGCAAGATAGGCGGCAGATATTATCTCTTTGCGACGGAGATCGACTATTACGAGTATTTCTCCGAAAGCGAGGGCGAATTCTGACCGCCTTCCCCCGCGCCGCCGTGCGAAATGCACATAAAAATTTCAAAAAGCACGTTATTTCAGTCGTATTTATGTGTTGACGAAAACATCGCGTTCATTTATAATAAAAACATTCAAACGATTTTACCGCGAAAATTTCATGGGACGGCGATATGCGCCGGACCCGCGTTTCAGTGACTGGCGGAAGTGGACGCAACCACGGGGAGCTGAAATGCGAAGCCGTGCCGACCGCCTGGGCAGACCTCATTTTGAAGCAATCATGTTTTGGTATGGGTCTGTCTTTTTTGTTTTCACATCATAGAAAATCTGGAGGTAACAATGGGAAAAGTCGGAATCGTAATGGGCAGTACAAGTGATCTGCCCGTAGTCGAAAAAGCCATAGGCGTTTTAAAAGAGTATAATGTTCAGACCGAAGTGCGCGTACTGTCCGCTCATCGCTGTCCCGACGAGGCAAGGGAATTTGCCCGTACGGCCAGAGAGGGCGGATTTTCCGTTATTATAGCCGCCGCGGGCATGGCGGCGCACCTCGCGGGCGCTGTTGCCGCGAACACTACTCTGCCCGTTATCGGCATACCCTGCAAGAGCGCCGCACTCGACGGCATGGACGCGCTTTTGAGCACGGTCATGATGCCGTCCGGCATCCCCGTCGCAACGGTCGCGATCGACGGCGCGAAAAACGCGGCGTATCTCGCGCTCGAGATCCTCGCCGTGTCCGACGAGGGGCTTGCGCGGCGGCTTGAGGCGCAGCGCGAAGCCGACCGTGCGGCGGTGCTCGACGCGGACAGGCTCACAAACGAAAAATTCAAATAATAAAAATACATCTTTGGAGGAAAAGGCTATGAAAAAGATCTACACCGGCAAAACAAAGGACGTATTCGCTCTCGAAAACGGCAACTATCTTCTTAAATTCAAGGACGACTGCACCGGCAAGGACGGCGTGTTCGATCCGGGTGAAAATACCGTCGGGCTCCAGATCGAGGGCGTGGGCGACGTAAACCTCCGAATGAGCGTATATTTCTTTGAAAAGCTCAACGCCGCCGGAATAAAGACCCACTATGTGGGCGCAAATCTCGA
>JAFWVB010000018.1 GCA_017518445.1 Oscillospiraceae bacterium
ATCCGGCAAATCGTTAAGCGGGAAAAATTTTAATTCAGTACTTTCACCATCGTTTATTTTTAATTCGCCGTCATAGTTTTTAACTTTATATAACGCTATGACGCAGTCCAATTCATCGCCGTTCGGATATTTGAAATAACAGTTTTTTCCCGACAAAACGGTTACGAGCTCCAATTCTCCGGCATTTATATTCGTTTCTTCCTTTAATTCCATGACAGCGCATTCCTCCAATGTTTCGTGCAGCTCCTTAGAACCGCCCGGAATGCCCCAATTATTGGTATCGCTGCGCAAGTTCAGCAGCAGTTCATTTTTAATGTTAAACACGAGTACGGTCGCCCCTACTCCAATTAGCGCCTCATGTCCGACATGTTTTCTTAAATCCATAATATAGCCCATGCTGTTACCCTCTTTTGTATTACAGCCCGCGATTTTTAAGCCCTGCGGCGATATCCACATACACGTCGCATATATCTTGCACATCTCCGCCGTTTTTTGAAAACGGGCGGCGGCGGAAATCTATGGCGTCCAAATGCGATATACCGCGAAACGAGCCGGAGCGCAGAACGCGGACGTTTTCGCCCCATGACGCGGACTCAACGGAAACGAGCCCGTCGTTTTCACCCTCTATCCTGTTCAGCACGAAGCACGCTGTGGACAGGTTTATATCCGACAGCGGGTGCGGCATCACGCAGGCAAAGCTCTGATAATATATGCCCGGCACGTCCGGATTTTCGCGGTTGAATTTCTCCATGCTCTCCGTGCGAAAACCCTCGCAGGCGTTCATGAAATCCGGCTTTTTGTCGCCGACGAGCCGCATCCAGTTGTTCACGGCAAAAGCGGCGAGCCCCCAAAAACCCCTCGGCAGCTTCATAAGCCGATCTATCGTTTTAGAGCCTCTGTGCGGCGTTGCGACCGTCGTTATGCTCGCGATTTTCCCGCCCGCGCCGAGAGATGACGCCGCCATTCTCGCCTCAAGCCCGCCCTTGGAGTGGGCTATGATATTGACCTTGTCCGCGCCGCACTCCGCGAGCATCTCGTCTATACGCGCCGCGACCGCGGCGGCGTTGGTTTCGACGCTCGCCCAGCCGTCCTGCATTCCGTAATATACGACCGCTCCGCGCTCCTCCAATGTTTTCGGTATGCGACCCCAGTAAACCGGCAGCTTAAGATCACGAAATCCCGCCCCGTGCAGAAACAGCAGCGGATATTTTGTTTTGCATATCATATCTTCCATAATAAGACCTAAAAAATCCCCGCGCCTATTCGCCGCACTCCGCTTTTTTCTCCCGCTCCATAGTTTTCTCGTCTATCATCGCAAAAATCGACTCATAAGTCCCGTCCGGCACGGGTCGGCGCGGCATAAAAAACTTATAAAGCGATCTTAATTCGTCGGAATCGCCGCAGATTTTTGACGCCTGCTCGTATGCAAAAGCGTTTGCGTCCGCCTCATACGGCTGACCGAGGTACAGATCTGTAAAATATTCCTCGTCCCCGTCTATCTTACATTCCAAATATTCGCCGCCGACGAGCTTATAGCACGTCCCGTCGTACATAATGACGTACTTTGAACTGCTATTTATATCACTTCCGAACTGCTCCGGGCAAAGCTGTTGAGAGGCGTGCCGAAGCTCGTGAAATAGGAAAAACGCCTTTTCATGCTCAGACGCTTCGGCGAGGCGCGCAGCGTTGATGAAAACGGTTTTCGCCGCGCCGTCAAACATTCCGTTTGCGTTCTCATAATTAGGCGGCATATCAAAGGACAGCCGCAGCTCTATCCCGTTTTCCTCGCAGTACATATCAAAATATTTTCTGTAATCGAACATCGATAAGCCCCCCCCCCCCCGAAAACGCCTCTTGCTGCGTCCTCCATATATCCTATTTCATCGTAATTAGCTCGTATTCACGCGAGCCGACGCCGAGCGCCTCCGCGTGCTCGAGCGTTTCCGCCCACGAGACGTCGGGATTGCTGTTGTGCCACACGTCGCCGTGGTCGTGGAAATCCGCGCGCGCCATGTTGTCCCCGAGCTGGCTGTTTCTTATCGGCTCCGCCTTTTGGCAGAGATCGACGCACGCCTGATCGAGCGCAACGGGATCAAACGACGCGAGCATCCCTATGTCCGGAAGTATCGGCGCGTCGTTCTCGCCGTGGCAGTCGCAGTTAGGCGATACGTCGGTTATCAGCGTGATGTGAAAGCTCGGTCTGCCGCCCAGCACCGCGGCTGTATATTCAGCCATTTTCCTGCCGAGCTGCTGCGGCACGTCCCAGTTGTCGTTATCAATGGCGTCGAACGCGCACGCGCCGATGCACCGTCCGCAGCCGACGCATTTTTCGGGGTCTATCCGCGCCTTTTTACCGACATAGCTTATGGCGTCGGAGCCGCACTCGCGCGGACATCGTCCGCAGCCGCGGCACATATCGGTTATGACGTGCGGCTGTCCGCTGTTGTGCTGCTGCATTTTTCCGGCGCGGCTTGCGCAGCCCATGCCTATATTTTTGATCGCGCCGCCGAAGCCAGCCTGCTCATGCCCCTTGAAATGATTGAGCGAAATAAATATATCCGCGTCCATAACGGCGCGCCCGATGTACGCCTCACGGCAGTAAACTCCGTTCGGCACGGGAACGGTCACGTCGTCTGTGCCGCGAAGCCCGTCGCCTATGATGATCTGACAGCCGGTGGTCACGGTGTTGAAGCCGTTTATGTTGGCGCAGTCCAAATGCTCGAGCGCGTGCTTGCGGCTGCCGGGGTACAGCGTATTGCAGTCCGTCAAAAACGGCAGCCCGCCGAGCTCTTTGACGACGTCGGCGACCGCCTTCGCGTAATTCGGACGCAGGTATGCGAGATTGCCGAGCTCGCCGAAGTGCATTTTTATCGCCGTGAACTTTCCCTCCATGTCGATAGACCCGATACCGGCGGCTTTTATAAGCCTTTGGAGCTTCTCCGTGAGGCTCACGCCGAGAGCCGTCCTGAAATCGGTGAAATAGACCTTTGATTTTTTCATTTTCCGTCCTCCCGTTTTGTTTTGGTGTGTTTATATAAATTGGTTTTTCGCAAATAATCACAGCGCGCCTTTCGGGCAATTATTTACGCATTCCATGCAGAGAATACACTCCGTACCGTTTTTTCTTTTTATTGAATTATCCGTAACGTCAACATCCATAGGGCACACCCGCTCACACTTGCCGCAAGAGACGCATTTGGTTTTGTCGCACTTTATGCGGAACAGTGAAAAATAACTCATCGGCTTTAAGAACACTGTTATGGGACAGATATATTTACAGAATGCCCGATTATCTTGAAAAACAAATGCGAGCGCGACTCCGATGGCGTAATAAGCTATGTTTCCTATGATAAACGACCAAAACATGATCCTTTCGATATTTCCAACCTTTGCAAGAAACAGCGCGCCGACAAAGACTAACGAGGCGGCAACGGCGGCATAGCGGAGCCACTCGAGCTTTTTTCTCGGCTGTACAGGGGTTTTATACGGCAGAAAATCAAGAACCATAGCCGTCCAGCAGGCATAGCCGCACCATCCGCGCCCGAAAATAAGCGGTCCGAATATCTTTGCGACGGCATAGTGTATCGTTGCGGCTTCAAAAACACCGGCGAATAAATAGTACCAAAAGCCCTCGATCTGCATATTTTCGCGGCAGATAAGCCCCAGATAAACCAGCATATACAAGCCGACAAGCAACTGCACAAGCCGCCTGGCGTGCTTATACTTTCTTATGAACAGAAAAAATCCAAGGGATACGGACAGCCCGATATAGCTGAAATTGAACAAATAAAACGGGTTGTCCTTCGACAGCCAAAGCGTAACGCCGACCGCTTCAAATACAAGAAATATTAAGATCGGAGAAAAATATTTTTTAAAGTGTTTCATATAAAGTCCTTTATGCGCCGCAAGGCGCAATTCATTGTCGAATCATTTTAACCACCGTTTCCACATGTGCGCAGCGCGGGAACATGTCCACCGCCTCGGCGCGTGAGAGCGCATAGCCGAGCGAGGCGAATATTTTTACGTCCCGCGCGAGCGTCGCGGGATCGCAGGAGACGTATACGATACGCTCCGGCGACATCGAGGCGATGGCGGAGGGCACTCCCTGCGCAAGACCTTTTCGCGGCGGATCGACGACGACAACGTCGGGCGTTAAGCCCTCCGCGGCAAATTTTTCCGCTGTGTCGGATGCGTCCGCGCAGATGAATTCAACGTTTTTTACGCCGTTTCGCTCGGCGTTTGCCCTCGCGTTTTCGACCGCCTGCGGCACTATCTCCGCGCCGATTACTCTTTTCGCGCGCGTGGCGAGGCACAGCGTTATCGTGCCCGCGCCGCAGTAGAGTTCGAGCACGGTTTCTTTTCCGCAAAGCCCCGCCATGTCAAGGGCGAGCTCGTAGAGCCTTTCCGCCTGCGCGCGGTTGACCTGATAAAACGACTGCGGCGAAAGCCGGAAAGCGTTTCCGCAGAGCGTGTCCTCGAGGTGCTCGTCCCCGTACAGCGTGTAAAAATCCCCGGCGAGGACGGTATTGCCCGCGCTTTTGTTCACATTCAGCAAAATGCCGCGCGTCTCCGGGCATTTTTCGCGGATTTTACGCACCAAAGCGTCGGCTTCTGGTATATCCTTAACCGCGGAGACGACGGCGACCTGTCCGCCCGCCGTGCCGAAGGCATAGCGGCAGAAAACGTGGCGTATAGAGCCAATGCGAGATTTTTCATCGTATGCCGCAACGCCGTATTCATCCATCCACTCCCGCACGGCGGCGACAGCGCGCGCGGAGAAATCCGCCTGTATCGCGCATTCGCCTACCTCTGTAACGTCGTGGCTGCGCCCGCGGTAAAAGCCCGTTATTATGCGCCCGCCGGAGTCCGAAACGCCGTATATCGCTTTGTTTCTGTAGCCGTATATCTCGTCCGCGCCTTGTATCGCGGATACGCGGATATCCGAGCCGCCGAGCCTTGTGAGCGCGTCCTGTACGCGCTCTCTTTTAAGCGCGAGCTCTTCTTCGTAATCCATGTGCATGAAATCGCAGCCGCCGCATTTGCCGAAAACGGGGCATACCGGCTCGGCGCGGTGAGGAGATGTGACAAGCACTTTTTCGATTTTCGCGTAAGCGGTGTTTTTCAAAACCTTCAATATTCTGACGAGGCACGTCTCTCCGCGAAGCGCGCCCTTTACGAAAACGACGAAGCCGTCTATGCGGGCGACGCCGTTTCCGTCGGATGCGTAGGCGCCGATTGTAACCTCTTTAATGTTGTTTTTTTGAAGATCCATGATATAATATCCTTCAATGAAATATACACTATAAATCTAACACATGGCTGGCGAAAAAGCAAAGAAAATCGGAGGGATACAATGCTTAAAATCGAACATCTTACGAAAAAATACGGCGATAAAGCGGCTGTGGACGACCTCTCCCTGCACATCGAGCCGGGACAGATATACGGCTTTATCGGGCACAACGGCGCGGGAAAGACGACGACGCTCAAATCCTGCACGGGTATACTGAAATTCGACGAGGGCGAGATATACATAGGCGGGAAATCGATAAAAACTGACCCGCTCGCCTGCAAAAAGCTCATGGCGTACATACCGGACAACCCCGACCTCTACGAATTTTACACCGGCATAAAATATCTCAATTTCGTCGCCAACATCTACGGCGTACCCGCGGGCGTGCGAGATGAAAAAATAAAAAAATACGCCGATATGTTCGAGATTACAGAAGACCTTGCAAGCCTTGTGAGCTCCTATTCACACGGCATGAAGCAGAAGCTCGCCATAATCGGCGCGCTCATCCACGATCCGAAGCTCATAATCATGGACGAGCCGTTCGTCGGGCTCGACCCCAAGGCGGCTTTCACGGTAAAAACTCTTATGCGCGAGCTTTGCGACATGGGCGGCGCGATCTTCTTTTCGACACACGTGCTTGAAGTAGCGGAAAAGCTCTGCGACAGAGTCGCGATAATCAAAAGCGGCCGCCTCGTCGTCTCCGGCACGATGGAGGAGGTCAAGGGCGACGAGAGCCTCGAGTCCGTATTTCTCGAGCTGGAGGCGTGAGTATGGTTCGTACACTCTTAAAGGCGCGCATCGCCGCGACCTTGAGCAATATAGGCAAAAGCTCGAAAAAGGCGGGCGCGAAAAAGCGCGGCGTCGGCTTCAAAATATTGATGGGCTTTCTCATCGTCTACATTTTGGGGGCGCTTATCATCATGTTCGGCGCGATATTTTTCGCCACCGCGCTCACCTTCAGCGAGGCTGATCTCGACTGGCTCTACTACGCCATGGCGGGCATATTCGCGTTTGCGTTCTGCTTTATCGGCAGTGTCTTCATGTCACAGCATCAGATATTCGAGGCGAAGGACAACGAAATGCTCCTCGCCATGCCGATAAAGCCCTCCGCGATACTGGCAAGCCGCGTCATCGCGATATATGTTTTCAATCTCGCGTACACGCTCGTCGTAATGCTTCCGGCTGTCGTTATTCGTGCAATTCTGTTCGGTACCTCCGTTTTGGAGCTTGTGTTCGTACTTATCTGCGTGCTTTTAATACCTGTTATGAGCATGGCACTGTCCTGTGTTTTGGGCTGGCTTTTGGCGCTTATAAGCTCAAAAATGCGAAATAAAAACGCGATAACGCTCATTTTGTACGTCGTGTTCATGGGCGCGTATTTCTATGTCTGCTTCAATGCCGGTAACTATATAATGAAATTGACGGAGAGCGGCACGGCTCTCGCCGACACGGTAAGAAGGGTGCTTTTTCCGGCGTATCACATGGGGCTTGCCTCCGCATACGGCAATTTCGGGAGCCTTCTGATATTCATAGCCTGCGCCGCTGTTCCGTTTGCGATAGTGTTTTTCGTCATCAGCCGCAACTATATCTCCATAATGTCCGCCAAAACGGGAACGCGCAGGGTCAAATACGTCGAAAAACGCCTGCGTGAGAGCGGAGCTATGTCGTCTCTTATCGGCAAGGAGATGAAACGCTTCACGGGCAGCGCGATGTATATGCTCAACGGCGGAATGGGAACGCTCATGTCGCTTATCGTTGTCGCCGGGCTTATAATCCGGAAGGAGTTCATACTCAATGTCGCCGGCATGTACGGCTTGTCGGGCATCAGCGTCCCAGCGATAATCTGTATGCTGATGTGCGTTTTATCCTCGATGAATATCATTTCCGCGTCGAGCGTATCGCTTGAGGGCAAGACGATGTGGCTAATGAAATCACTGCCGGTCAACGCCTCCGACGTGCTTATCGCAAAGGCGATGTGCCATTTCATCGTCACCGCGGGCGGCGCGGTCATAGCCGGAGCTGTCGCATGTGTCGTGATAAAGGCGACCGCTGTCGAGGCGGCGGCGATGGCGCTCGTACTCATCGCGTTTTCGGCGTTTGCCGCTCTCGCGGACATCATGGTAAATCTCCATATGCCTAAATTCGACTGGATAAACGAGGTCGCTTGCGTAAAGCAGAGCGGAAGCGTCACGGTGTCGATGCTGATGAACCTTGCGATCGCGATAGCTCCGATAATCCTGTATTTCGTACTGTTTTCACGGTTTATGGGCGCGACCGCGTTTCTGTTTTCGGCGGCGGCGTTTTTCGCCGTTGTCGCGGCGGTGCTGTTTATCCGCCTTAAAACCGCCGGAGTGCGGATGTTCAACGAGCTGCAGGCGTAACGCAAAAAATCGAATTTTCACAGTATATAGATTTATGCTCCGCGGGGTAACTTTTCTGATATGCGTCAGAAGGGGACGGTAACTCTTTTTCTGCTTGTCCAGAAAAAGAGTAGGAAAAAGAGGACAAATAAGGGGAAGGGATTTCGATTTCCCTTCCCCTTATTGATCCCCAACCTTGAAACGACGGAAGAGAACTCTTTGTTCTCTTCCGAATCTTTCAGCGACGGAGGAAATATGAGAGTGTTTTCACAATAATAACCTCCCCGCGAGGGGATATGGAGCACACAGTGCTCCGCTACGAAACGGTGACTCCATTTCCACGACCGGCGCGGAGGGTATCAAAAGGGAACGAAGCCGTTCCATTTTGCCGTTTTAAGGGTTAGGGTTAAAAGGGAGAGGGGAAATTCGGAATCCCCTCTCCCTTTTTTGCGTTCTTTTCGTCCATTTTCTTTCGCATAAAAGAAAATGGACCCCGCGGAGCGCGTAAAATTATTCTAAATAATGAAATTACTTCACATTCTCAATAGATCTCTTAGCTCCCGCACGCACAAGCTCTCTCGTAACCTCTATAACATCCCTGTGCTTTATATCGCGCGGATCAAATTTCAGCGCAGAGTACATTATATGCATGATTACGCCCGCGCCGAACGTGCCGATGAGCGTACCTATCCCGACAGGACCGCCGATCAACCAACCGAAAAGCACCACGACCGCCCACAAAATTATCTCCACAACGCCGATAGGTATTTTAGGCATCCGCTTGCCGAGCCCGATGAGCAGCGAATCCTTGGGGCCGCAGCACTGCGCGCCCTTCATATATATCAGCATGCCGAGCGCGATAAAAACAAAGCCAACGATCATTATAGCGATCCCGAGCCACACATTGTTATTTTCCGGCAGCGGGTTTAAGTCGTTGAAAAGCTGCGCTATGTTCCCCGTGAGAAGCGCGTCGATTATAGTGCCGTAGCCGACGCGCTCCTTTAGAAACAGGTCTATGATCAGCACGATCAGCGCGACCGCGGTCATCGAAAGCCCGTAATTCAGATTCGTACACCGTGCTATCCCCATACCGAGGCAGTCCCAAGGCGCAAGCCCGATATTCGCGTATATGTTGAGATGTATGCCGAAGGCGAAGACGACAAGTCCCGCCAAAATCTGAAGCCACTGCAAAAAAATCTTCTTCCTGTTCATGTCCGTACGAGCCGCGCCCTTCCTTTAAGTTTTCAATCAGACTTAAAGATTATAACGCGCCGCGCCGCTGCGGTCAACACATTTTTCTACAAGATTTTTTCACTGAAATCCACGGCGCGCCGACATGAAAATGCCGACGCGCCTTTCTCTTTTCAGTTCGCTATCTGCCTGCCCGTGTTGTCGATGTGGTAATCCTCTTTGAGCAGCAAATCTGACACCTTCATTATCTCATATCCGTTTTGTATCAGATACTCGATTATCGGCGTCAGCGCCTCCGGTGTGTGCTTCGCCGCGTTGTGAAAAAGGACTATGCTGCCCGGCTGCACCCTCTCCGTCACGCGCTTGTATATCGTGTCTGCGCTGTAATCCTTCCAGTCGAGACTGTCGACGTCCCACTGGACTACCTTGACGCCGATGCTCTCGATCGCCGTTACCACATGGTCGTCGTACTCCCCGTAGGGCGCTCGGAAAAGCGTCGGGCGCACGCCCGTGACCGCCTCCACCTTGTCGCTGCAGCGGTTTACGTTTGAGATTATCTCCTCCGTCGAGAGCGGCGCGAAATGCGCGTGATCGTCGGAGTGGTTCATCACCTCGTGTCCCGCGTCGTGCAGAGCCTTCACGGACTCCGGATATTTTGCCGCCCAGTCTCCGACAACGAAAAACGTCGCCTTAACGCCGTACCTGCCGAGTATGTCAATCAGCGTCTGCGTATCCTCGTTGCCCCAAGCGGCGTCAAAGGTCAGTGAGACCGCCTTTCCGTCGCGCTCGACGCTGTATATCGGCAGATGGCGCTCCGTCGCGGACGCGCCTATTATCGCCGGAGACTCCACTATGCCGAAGATCAGCGCCACGGCGAGCACGGTGGACAGTATCGCCGCGTGTTTTCCGTTCACCTTTATTACCCTGCTGAGCCGCCTTTTTAAGCTCTTGAACATCTGCTCTCCCCCTCGGTTTTCTTATGTATGAGTTTATGAAAGGAAAGCGGCGCGTATGACTGATCACACTGCGTAAAAACCGACCGCCGGAATATACGGCGGTCGGTTTATGTCATATCGGCTTTTATAAAAGCCTTTCTCCCATCTTTACTCCCGCGAGGATATGGAAATGCAGGTGATGAACGGTCTGACCCGCGTCCTCGCCGCAGTTGGTGATGACGCGATAGCCCCCGTCGAGCCCCTCCTGCCGCGCGATGAACGCTATCGCCGTGAAAATTTCGCCCGCGATGTGCGCGTTCTCCGCGTCTATATCGGCGCACGACGCGATATGCGTCTTCGGCACGACGAGGATATGCACGGGCGCCTGCGGATTTATATCGCGAAACGCATAGCAGTTCTCGTCCTCATACACCTTCGTCGAGGGGATCTCGCCCTTTATTATTTTGCAGAAAATGCAGTCCTTGTCGTATCTCAACACATCAGCCATTTTTCAGTCCTCCTTATTTGAGCTATTCCGCAACGAGTCCGTCCACAGCCGCGAGCGCGCCGTCGAGCTTCGACACGTCTTTGCCGCCGCCCTTGCCGCCGCATATTTCGGATACGCTTTTCATTATATCGCCCGCTCTTACGCCCTTCTCCACGGCGTTTTTGCCGCACACGGCGACAAGCGTTATCTTTCCGTCCGAGACAGATGCGAGCACCGCGGCGACGTCCGCGTCCTTATCGCGTAAAAGATCGCCCAATTTGCGGAGATCTCCGGCGTCGAGATCGTTTCTAACCGCGGTCACGACCTTTACCCCGCCGACCTCGCGCGCGCCTGACAGAACTCCGTCAACGTCTGCGGCGAGCAGTCTGTCCTTCATTTTGTCTATATGCTGACGCATTTCGCGCAGATCGTTTACGCAGCTCTCCGCCTTCTGAAGCACGTCGGACGGCGTCGCCTTGAGCGTATCGGCGAGGAGCGCGAGCGTTCTCTCGCTTTTCTGCGCCTGCGCGAGGAACGCCTCTCCCACGACCGCCTCTATACGGCGCACGCCGGACGCGACCGACGCCTCGGATACGATTCGGAACGGTCCGACCTTCGCGGTGTTGTCGAGATGCGTGCCGCCGCAAAATTCCACGCTATACCCGCCGCCCATGTCGACGACGCGGACGATGTCACCGTATTTTTCTCCGAAAAGTGCGATAGCGCCGCGCTTTTTCGCCGCATCCACAGGCATCTCCTCGGTGACGATCTCCATGCCCTCTAATATTGCGGCGTTGACCATCGCGGTCACTCTGTCTATCTCCTCGCCCGTCATGGCGGAGAAATGCGTGAAGTCAAATCTCACTCTGTCCGGCTCGACGAGCGAACCCGCCTGATGCACATGGTCGCCCAAAACCGTGCGGAGAGCCTTATCCAAAAGGTGCGTCGCGGAGTGGGCGCGCCGTACAGCGGCGCGTCTGCCGCCGTCTATACGCGCGGTGACCTCGTCGCCGACCTTGAGCGTTCCGCTCATCATTTTGCCGCAGTGAAGATATTTTCCGCCCTTGTTCTTCTGGACGTCGGAAACGGCGAAAACGCTGTTATTGCCGTCTACCGTGCCGTGGTCCGCGACCTGCCCGCCCATCTCGGCATAGAACGGAGTCCGATCAAGCACTACCATCGCCTCCGCGCCCTCGCCTATCTCGTCGCGAAGCTCGTCGTCCGCGATGATGGCAAGTATTCTAGCGCCCGACGCATCGCTGTCATAGCCCAAAAATTCCGTCGACGCCATCTCCTTTCCGAGATCGACGCCGCTCCAGCCGAAGTCGCCCCTTGCGAGGGTAGCCGCGCGCGCGCGCTCCCTCTGCTCCTTCATGAGCGCCTTGAAGCCGTCCTCGTCGACCGTCATGCCGCGCTCCGCGACCATCTCCTTTGTGAGGTCGATCGGGAAGCCGTAGGTGTCGTAGAGCTTGAAGGCGTCCGCGCCGGAAAACACGGTCTCGCCCTTTTCCCTGTGCTGGTCGAACAGCTCGTTAAAAATCTTCATGCCGCCGTCGATGGTCTTTGCAAAATTCTCCTCCTCGGTGCGGATGACCCTTGTGATGTAGTCCTGCTTCTCGCGCAGATCCTTATAGTCGCACTCGTTGACCTCCACGACCTTGTCCACGAGCCGGTAGAGAAACGGCTCGTTCACGCCCAGCAGCTTTCCGTGCCTTGCGGCGCGGCGAAGCAGGCGGCGCAGCACGTATCCGCGCCCCTCGTTCGACGGCAGCACGCCGTCGCATATCATCATCGTGGACGATCTGATGTGGTCGGTGATTATACGCAGGGAAATATCCTTTTCAAGGTCGTCGTGGTATTTCACGCCGACGATCTCGCTGACCTTATCGGTTATGCCGATAACGGTGTCTACCTCAAAGAGCGAGCCGACGTCCTGGCACACGCACGCGAGCCTCTCGAGCCCCATGCCCGTGTCGATGTTTTTCTGCGACAGCTCCGTATAGTTGTTGTTGCCGTCGTTGTCAAACTGCGTGAATACGTTGTTCCACACCTCGATATATCTGTCACAGTCGCAGCCGACGGTACACGTCGGTTTGCCGCAGCCGTGCTCCGCGCCGCGGTCGTAATAGATCTCCGAGCAGGGTCCGCACGGACCGGCGCCGTGCTCCCAGAAATTGTCCGCCTTGCCGAAGCGGTAGATACGCTCCGCCGGAATTCCGACCTCTTTATTCCATATCCCGAACGCTTCGTCGTCTTCCTCATATACGCTCGGGTATAGGCGCTCCGGCTCAAGCCCGACCCATTCGGGGCTCGTCAGAAACTCCCAGCTCCACGCGATCGCCTCTTTTTTGAAGTAATCCCCGAACGAGAAGTTGCCGAGCATCTCAAAATATGTGCCGTGGCGGTCGGTCTTGCCGATGTTGTCGATATCCGGCGTGCGGATGCACTTCTGGCAGGTGCATACGCGGCGGCGCGGCGGCTCCTCCTCGCCCTTGAACCACGGCTTCATCGGCGCCATGCCGGCGGGAATGAGCAACAGCGACGGGTCGTTTTCCGGTATCAGCGGGAACGACGGCAGGCGCAGGTGGTCCTTTGTCTCAAAAAATTTCAGGAACATCTCGCGCAGTTCGTTTAGCCCGTAATGCTTGTGTGACATATTTATCTCCTCCATGTGTAAAATATCCCTTGTATATATTTGCGCTTCATACAGCGCCGCAAAGTAAACGACGAATAAATCGGATCCTGCCGGTTTGTTCATCGTTTACGTAAAAAATAAAAAAAGCCCCGTCCCGATTCAGGGGCGAAGGCTGTCCGCGGTACCACCCTGATTATCCGCTTTCGCGGCGTCTCAGACGAGCCTTAACGCGGCTCTATCGTCCCGGTCGTCCCGGGCGGCTGCGAAGTGGCTGTCCGATCTCCGGCGGGGACTCTCACCGACCGTCCCCTCTCTGAAAGCCTTTCCGATCAAACTCGTTCCGCAATTGCTTTTGCGCTTTTAACTTAAATATTTTAGCACATTTCCGCCGCTTGTCAACCCCTCGCGACGGCATTTTCGCGTATTTACCGGCGGCGGCAAAAAAACACACCCGCGTTTCCGCGGGTGTGTTTTTGTTGTTTGTTATTCAGTTTTCACTGAATTTACTGATCGCTGTCTGACTACTTTACTGTACGAAGATGTAGTAGTAGGTCGGGAGACCGTTGACAGACACTACATAGAGGACGTTGCCGGCATTTGCAGCGCCGCCGAGAGCGGTGACGTCAGCAGCAGCAACAGTCTTTACGACAGGCGTCGCGGAAGCGTCAACCAGGTAGATCTGCTTGCCGTCGAGATTGTAGTTCGTACCAGTAGCGGAATCGAAGAAGTTCGTTCCGGTGTAGGTGTCGGCAGCCACAGTCTCAATAGCTGTACCAAGCGGATTCGCGAAGTAAGCAACGCCTTCAGTCTTCATGATAAGGTACAGTCCGCTTACGCCGCCGAAGAGATTGGGGTTCACTGAATAGACCTCACTCTTGTTGCCGGTCATGTCATATACTTCGTAGATGTTGACAAGCGGATACTTATCATTCAGATACTTCTGACCGACAGGAGCCGGGTTGAGAACCACAGCGTTGCTGGCCAGATCGATGAGACCAGTTAACGTTGCGTCAACATAGACATAGTCAACATACTTGTTGCCGTTGACGTCCGCAGTTAAACCTTCCTCGACATACCAGATAGCCGCGCCCGCCACACTCGGAGCGGAGGCATAGCCGGTGTACGTCGTGTAGACAGCCTTGCCGTCCTTGTCGAGTGTCTTGTAGAGGAACATGGTGGTGTTCTTCGCGAAGACTTTGGCATCAATCTTAGAGCCATAGGCCGGGTTAGCGGGGTAGAATTCCGTTGCGGCGCTCAGCTTCTGCGAAGCAATCTTGCCGGTTGTCAGGTTGTAGAGAACACTGTAGTAAGCGCTATTATCCTCCCAAGTGATCTTGATATTTGAGCTGGTAGCCGCTGTACCGTCAATCTCGGTGACAGTCATATCTCCCTTGCTTGCATTCATGTAGACAACCTTTGCAGTTGCCTTGTTGGGATCGAAGCTGTTGCCGGTGTAGTACATCTGGTCGATTACGCCGTAGTTCTGCGGAACAAGAGTCGGAGTCACGCCGATGACGTAGCCGTAAGCGTCTACATACCAGTCATAGCTTGTGCCGATAGTGGTCGGCAATACGTTGATATAGTCAAAGTAAGTGTTATAGGAAATTCCGTATGCCTTACCGTCGACTTCAACGGTCGTCTGAGACGGAAGAACGCCCTTCGGATCATGTGTGGTCTTAATGCCGGTGTACTTGCCGACAACTTTGGTAGCAGTGCCGAAAACGTCCCAACCGGTAGTGCTTGCATCGTTAACATTAGGAGCGGAAACAAGGACATAGGTACCCACAGCATATTCTTTGGAGTTTATTGTCTGATCCGCTTTGGCAGAGCCGCTGACATAGACCTCGCCCTTCGCGCTGCCATTCGCACCGTGTGTGGTGGCAGAGTTGGCGGTGATCTTTGCAAGGTAGAACTCGGTGCTGTTGATGTAAAGGATCGGATTGCCCTTGGCGTCCCTGCCGGTGACATAGACCTTTGTCAGCACGCCGTTGCCGCCTACGCTATAATCTTCACATTCCTTGTTGGCGTGAGTCATTGTATAGTTGCTATCGGAAGTACCATCATTCGAATGCG
The DNA here is from genome assembly GCA_017518445.1 of Oscillospiraceae bacterium. Lineage (GTDB taxonomy): Bacteria > Bacillota > Clostridia > Oscillospirales > Oscillospiraceae > RGIG6097. Next base: position 14,972 of record JAFWVB010000018.1, read on the forward strand.
ATGTTACGTCGATAACACCATTGTTGGTCTCCGGAACGCCGGCAGCCTTAAGAATCTCACACTCGAGCACAGGACTGGTGTATGTCGCGACAGGCGTATCCTTGACGGTGACTCTTGCGTTGCCAGTAGTCCGGTCTACCCAAATTAGCGCCGGATCGCCGTAATCGTCCGTAGTATTGGGAGCAAAGCCGCCCAGGTTGAACACTTTGCGAGCAAGCGTCTCATAGCCATTACTATAATAGCTCAAAGAGTTGGCGTCATATCTCACATAAAATGCTTGAAGGGTGTTGAAAATGAGCTGTGCGGTGACCTCGCGGCTGATCGGCTTTGACCAGTCGGCGACGATGCCGCCGTTGATGTTGGACTCGTTGGCAGCCTTGGTGACAGCTCTCGTCCAGTCTTTGCCGATGAACTCGCCCTTCTTGTCATAGCCGATAGTACGGAGCAGAGCAGCCATTGCCTGATAACCGGTCAACGCGCTGTTCGGGTCGTACTTGCCTTCGCCTACGCCGACGAGATACTTGTTGTCCGCGCTGTAGTTTACATAACCTGCAAACCAGTTGGCGGGCGTCACGTCGCTGAACGTGCTGCCGTTCTTGTAGTTGTCGACAAATTTGTCTGTCACATCACCGGTGGTGATACGATAGATGATTGTCGCCAACTCCGCACGGGTCAGAGTACCCTGCGGGTCATAGTCGGTTTCTGTTCTGCCTCTGAGGATGCCGAGCTGCGTGTCGACGTCAACAGCCTTTTTGTAATCGGCATTGACATCTTTCGCGTCGCGGTAGTCACTCAAAGACTTTGCGCTTGCCGCTACCGCAAAAAGGCCGATGGCCATTACGGCAACAAGGACAAGACACAGGGCTTTCTTGAAAGTCTTCATGTAGTGGTTTCCTCCTTAAAAAATTTTTGTTCTATTTGATTGCCCGGCCCGTTACATGAACCGGGCCTGTATATGTGTGAAACGCCGTGCGGCGGTATCACCGAGGTATGTAATTAAATGTGTGCGTATGCGCGTGGGGCGGAAATTATCCGCAATGTGCCGAAGGCGGGTCGCTTGATCTCAAAGAGTAAACGAGGAACGAACCGCCGAGAGCGGCTTGCGAGAGAATTTTTGTTCTGACGAAGTCAGCTTTTCGCAGGAATACTTTGTGTATTTCAAGAGAAGATGACGATGCCAGAGCGGAAATTATCCGCAATGTGCCGAAGGCGGGTCTTCAGAGTTTACTCACAAAGTAAAGGAGGAGTACGGCGGTGCGTTGCGGCGTTGAGAGGCTTTTGGCGCCCCGCCGTACACATAATGAAGACTCTCCCGCCTTGCCGCCCGCCGAGTGCGGGAACGGCATATTCTGCTTAACGGAAAGAAGTGCATTCGCATATCCATATAAGGCGATAAACCGGCGCGGCGCGTGCCGCGAAAAAGAGAATTTCATGCCGGAAAATGAAACCGCTCATATATAAAAGAGCAAAGCTCGCCCTATATTTTTCTGTAGTTTAGCATAAAAAATATGCGCTGTCAACTGTTTGCGCTTAATTTTGTTACAAAAAAGTAACAATAAATAAAGCCGACAAAATGGGCGAAAAAGTTTTGAAATTCGCCGTTTTACCCCATTTTTACCGTATTTAATCGGTCTGTTGGTTTACCATAACAATTTTTACACCAAAAAAACTCCCAATTTTTTTCAAAAAAAACATAAATTAACTTTCGATTTTTTCGCAAGATATGCCGTTTTGGGATGGCGTCGGGGACTAAATCTCGGATTTTGGGGCATTTACGGGGCGTGTCACGGGGCGCATTGCTGCGCTACATAACAAATATTCCATAACGGGGCGCTTCTCCGCGGCGCAGGAATTACGACGCGCGGAAAATTCCGTTTACAGCCGCCCGTGTGGGGTGGTGAAACCGCCGCGCAGCGCCCGCGATCCCTCTTTGCGGCAAAAAACGGCGATACAAATGTCAAAGTTTTGATATATGTATTCGTTTTTGCCGTTCTCGCGGGCAAAACACCGCGGTTTCATACATATAGACGGGTTTTGCGGCTGAAAGTTTCACATGTCGGAAAAAATTTTTTTGTAAAATGTGTCGCCGCGCTATACATTTAATATATATAGGCGAAATCGAAAAAAAGAGGGGGCGTCTGCCCCCTCCATAAGCGCTCTTATCCGAGTTTTCGCGGCAGATAATCGAGCGGGTCTACCGTCGCGCCGTCCTTTTGTATCGTCAGGTGCAGGTGCGGCTGCTCCGCCGACTCCGCGAGTGCCGTATTCCCGACCGA
>JAFWVB010000019.1 GCA_017518445.1 Oscillospiraceae bacterium
AGAACTTTTTTCCGAGCCCTTCCGCGCTACGCGCTGCTCTTCCGCTCCGCTCCGCGCTCACTCGCTCTCCCTTGCTCCACTCGCTTTTGCGGCTCCCTTTTCGCGCCCGCTCCCGCACGCGCCCTGCTAATATACCACCTCGTTTAGGCATTGTCAACTACTTTTTTCGTGTTTTTGACTCTTTTTTACAAAGCCCGTCAAAAGCGCCTTAAACAACCCGCCTCAGTCTTCCTATAAGAAGCGATAATGGGAGAATAACGATAGAAAACGCGAGGTTTACAACGGGCACTATCCGCTCCGAAAAAATTTGAAGCTCAAACACCGATGGGGAGATGAAAATCGATGTTAAAAGCGACGCCGCAGCTATCGTCAAAACCGCGGTGCGTCGGCTCGCCCCAGGCAGTATCAGACGCACTATCTCACCGTTTGCCATTATGAGCGCGGACAGCAGAATGAAGTCCGTCAGCACCCACATGGCGACGATCACCGCCTCTATGCGCTCCACGATCCCGAATATCGTTATGTTTTTTATCATTGAAAAGAAGGCGTTTTCCATTTCCTCTGCAAGCTCCGCCGAGAGCGTGCCGACCGTTGTGACCATTATCACGAAAAACCCGACCGACGCGGCGGCCGCCCAAAGCGCCGTCTGCCCTGCCGCGCCGATTTGCTTTTTGCAGTGTCCGGCGAGAAATGCCAAATAGATGGATTTGCTCAGCACGTCCACCATCGGCACGGCGCCGAGGGCTATGCCCTTTATGTCGGCGAGCCGGACCGGAAGCAGATTTTCCGCGCACAGGTCGGACAGCGAAAAAAGCACCGCGGCGGCGGGCAAGGTGCCGAGCAGGAGAATTATCTCCGCCGTTCGCGCAAGGCTTTTCACCTTGCCGAGCGCCGCGAGTACGCTTACCCCGAGCGTTACTGCAATAAAAACCGCCATGCCGCCCTTTTCAAACACCGACGCGAGCATACGCTCCGCCGATATGCGTAGCACAAAGCCGGAGTAAAACGCCAGCCACAGCGCGGTAAGCGCCAAAATCACTTTGCCGCCCGCCTTCCCGACGCTGCGGAGCACAAGCTCCCCAAGTCCCTCCTTTTCGCGGCGGTTTTTCATAAGAAACATGATCAGCGCCGCAAAGCCCGCGCCAGCCGCCGCCGCGAAAAGCGGGCTAAGCCATGTCGCCGCCCCGCCGAGTCTTATTGCCGCGCCCGGAAGCACCCTCACCGCCGGAGAAAACATGCCGACAAACGCTACCGTCAAAAGCTGACGCCGCGAAATTTTATCCTCTCTCAAGCCGTTATCGCCCTTTCCCGCCGACAGCCCTCACCGCCTCATAAGCCCTGTCGAGCTTTGCGTCCGTCTCTATCTCAAATTCCACGCCGTCCATATCCGTCTCCCATATTTTTCTGCCGTACGCATCAAATTTTTCCGCGCCCGCCATGCTGAGCCGCCAACCGAGGTTCATAAAATCAAGCCCGAGTTCGTGCGATCGCCCGACCGCCGCCGCAAGCCTCTGAGCCTGCGTTTCCGATATTGCCTTTTCGATCTCGCGGCGCACGCTCTCGTCGCTGATGTCGAGCGTATGGCTCAAGCCCACGAGCTTTGCCTTGAAATCCGCGGTTATCGCCACGCTTTTAAGCGCGCCCTCGACATAAGCCGGCTTGAATTTCAGCTTTCCTACGGAAAGCGATACCGTCGCCCTGCCGCCCTCGCCGTCCGGCACGACGAGCTCCGCCTCGCGCATTTTGCCCATAAGCACGCATACGCCGTGCGCCGTTTCGGCGTCGATGTAATGTATCTCCCCGTCGCCGTTCACCACGGCAAAGCCGGCGGGAGAGACCATTTTTTCGCTCGCACCCTCGGAGAGATCCCGGTTCTTTTCGCTTTTTACCGCCATGACGAGCGAGCAGCCGAGGAGCTCGATATACGTCAGAGCCTCACGGCTGCTTAGCACATAGCCCTCGCCCGTCTGCGCGATGTCATCCTTGAGCGTCGAGAGCATCTCCGTCACGTCGTCGTTCTGTCCGGCAGTATCCGTTATGAGGTCGGACGCAGAGCCGTCCCTTACAATATAAATATCCGTTTTCAGCCGAACGCCTATGTTTCGCGAGAGATAGTCGAGGCACTCCTCCATAAGCGGCGCGGACGCTTCGCCTATCATAAAGCTCTCGACATGCGCGAATGACACCTCTCTGCCCGTGGGATTTTTGCCGAGCTTTTTGAGCGCCTCCGCCAGCGTTTCGCCGTATTGGCTGAAAATCTTCGGCGGCGAATTGTCAAGCCCGACGCCCGTCGTTACGGTTACCTCCACGCCCTGTCCGCGTTTATCGACGCCGACGGTGCGCACCAGCTCAAGCTCGTCCGCCTCACTGTGATTTGCGTATATGCCGCTCTGCGAACAGGCGGTGAGCAGCGATACGGCGACTGCCGCCGCGATAAATAAGCATACGCGTTTTTTCATCTCAAAGCCACCTGCTTCCGGGCTTGAGCGCGCTCTCCGCCGAATCGCCCTTATAAAGCGGCGCTCGCGTTATCGCCCGCAAAAGCAGCCTGCCGTCTGTCGCGGCAAACGGCGTCATGTACGCCACGCCGAAGCTCTCCATTGAGCAGAGCGTATAGATGAGCAGCGCCGATCCGATCGCAAGCCCGAACATTCCGGCGGCGACGGACAATATCACGAACACAAACCGCCATATACGCACCGCTCCGCTCATGTCCTGGTTCGGTATCGTATAGCCGCAGATACCGGCGAAGGCGACTACGATGACGACGACTGGGCTGACCACCCTCGCCTCGACCGCCGACTGCCCGACGATGAGCGCGCCGATTATCGAGATCGTCTCGCCTATGGGGTTTGGCAGGCGAAGTCCCGCCTCCTGCAAAAGCTCGAAGGCGACGAGCATCCCCAAGACCTCCACGGCTGTCGGAAACGGCACTCGCTGTTTTGCGTCGATGATCGACTGCATGAGCTTTGTCGGCAGCATCTCGTTGTGAAACAGCACTATCGCCACATAAAACGCGGGCAAAAGCATCGTTACGGCGAGCGCGACATATCTCAAAACGGTCAAAAGCGACGCGACCGCAAAGTGGTGCGAGTTGTCCTCCGGCACCTTGAAAAACTGTGCGAATGTGCCCGGCGCGAGATAGCCGAGCGGCAGTCCGTCGGCAATTATCCCGACGCGCCCCTCGAGCAGATTTATGCAGAATTTGTCCGGTCGTTCGGTGCTTATTATCTGCGGAAACGCCGACCTCGGTCTGTCCGAGAGCGCTTCCTCAAGCACAGCGGAGCTGAAAACGCCGTCCGCGTCGATACCGTCGAGCCGCTCCTTTACCGTGCGCACGAGTTCCGTGTTTGTGAAGCCGTCGATGTACAAAACCGCCACGGTCGTGTCGTTTTTTCTGCCCGCCCTTGTCTCAAATATCTTCAGCTTCGGGTCGCGCAGCTTTTTTCGGACGAGCGCCGTGTTCGACCGCAGCGTCTCCACAAATGCGTCCTTCGAGCCCTTGACGACCTTCTCCTCTTTCGGCTGATCGACGGCGCGCTTTTCCTCCGATTTGAGTTCGAAGCA
>JAFWVB010000020.1 GCA_017518445.1 Oscillospiraceae bacterium
AGAACTTTTTTCCGAGCCCTTCCGCGCTACGCGCTGCTCTTCCGCTCCGCTCCGCGCTCACTCGCTCTCCCTTGCTCCACTCGCTTTTGCGGCTCCCTTTTCGCGCCCGCTCCCGCACGCGCCCTGCTAATATACCACCTCATATCCCCCTTGTCAATAGCTTTTTTACCGTTTTTCCATATTTATTTTTCAGCGTCGGCGGCGCGCGATATTTTCTTTACAAAATACCGCTCATACAATATAATGTTTGTACTTTATTCAGGCTTTTAACGGTGAAGTATATGAAAGAATTTTCTATCAACAAAAACGACGCGGGACAGCGGCTCGACCGCTTTGTAGGCAAGTCTGTTCCTCTGCTCTCGCCCTCGCTTATGCAAAAATACATACGGCTGAAGCGGATAAAAATAAACGGCAAGGGCGCAAAGCGCGATTCGCGCCTTAATGCCGGCGACACCGTGCAGATGTATATAAACGACGAGTTTTTCGAGACGCCGGACGAGAAGAACGCCTTTCTGAAGATCGCCGCGCCGAGCATAGATATTGTATATGAGGACGAAAACATCCTGCTCGTCGATAAAAAGCCCGGCGTGCTGTGCCACTCCGACGGCGGGTGGTCGTACAACACGCTTATCGCGCAGATACAGGCGTATCTCTACCAGAAGCGCGAGTGGCGTCCGCGCGATGAAAACTCATTCGCGCCGGCACTCTGCAACCGAATAGACCGCAACACTGGCGGCATCGTCATCGCCGCAAAAAACGCCGAGTCGCTGCGCATAATAAACGAGAAGATACGGCTCCGCGAGATAGAAAAGAAATATCTCTGCGTTGTACACGGCGTCCCCCGCCCCGCCTCCGGCGTGCTTTCGGGGTATATCTTCAAGGACGCGGTCAAAAATCAGGTCTATGTTAAAAGCGCGCCCGAGCCGGGCGCGAAGACCGCGGTCACGCAGTACCGAGTTCTTGCCTCGGACGAGGCGAAGCGCCTCAGCCTCGTTGAATGCACACTGATAACGGGACGCACGCATCAGATACGCGCACAGATGTCGTCAGCGGGATATCCCCTGCTCGGCGACGGAAAATACGGGAGCGAGCGGCTCAATAAGCCGTACGGCGAATCGCGCCAGTGTCTCTATTCCTATAAACTGACCTTTGATTTTGATACGGACGCGGGCTCGCTGACCTACTTGAACGGCAGGTCGTTCACCGTCCCGAAAATCGACTTCGCGGAAAAATATTTTCCATACTGTAATTTTCATTGACATTTTGGGCAAATGCATTTATAAATAGTATATCGGGCTCGGTTTTTCTCGAACCGGGTCTGATATTTTATATTTTATTAAATGAAAGAAACGGGGGAGGATAAATGTCCAAAGAGCTCATTCGCCTGTCCAATGTAACAATGGCGTTTGACGGCGACGTCGTTTTAGACGATCTGAATTTATATTTCAATGATAAGGAGTTCCTCACACTATTGGGTCCGAGCGGATGCGGAAAGACAACGACTTTGCGCATCGTCGGCGGCTTTCTTGTGCCCACGTCAGGCGACGTGTACTTCGACGGTGTGAGGATCAATGATGTTCCGCCTCACAAGCGGAAGATCAACACTGTTTTCCAGAAATACGCATTATTCCCGCACCTCGACGTTTACGAGAACGTCGCGTTCGGTCTGCGCATAGCAAAGGTGCCGGAGGACGAGATCGACGAGCGCGTTACGGAGATGCTCGAAATCGTCTCTCTGCGCGGCTTTGAAAACCGAAAGATTACAACGCTCTCCGGCGGTCAGCAGCAGCGCGTCGCCATAGCGAGGGCGCTTGTGAACAGACCGCGCGTGCTTCTGCTCGACGAGCCGCTCGGAGCGCTCGATATGCGCCTTCGCAAGGACATGCAGAGCGAGCTCAAGCGCATACAGCAGGCTATGGGAATAACATTTATATATGTAACGCACGATCAGGAGGAGGCACTCGCCATGTCCGACACCGTCGTCGTCATGAACGAGGGCGTCATCCAGCAGATCGGCACGCCGGAGGATATTTACAACGAGCCGAAAAACGCATTTGTCGCGGATTTCATCGGAGAGTCGAACATCGTCGACGGCATAATGCGCTCCGACAAGGTCGTTGAGATATTCGGCAGGAAATTTGACTGTCTCGACGCCGGATTTGCGCCGGACGAGGATGTGGACGTCGTCATACGTCCGGAGGACGTGGATATCGTCCCCTTCCGCGAGGGACAGCTAACCGGCATAGTCACCGACGTGACCTTCAAGGGTATGCAGTACGACATAATCGTGGACTTCAAGGGCTTTAAGTGGCTCATACAGACCACGGATTATTGCGCGGTCGGCTCAAAAATCGGAATAAAGATCGATCCTGACGGCTTCCATGTCATGAAAAAAAGCAAGTATTCCGGTCTTTACGGCGATTACAGCTCCTACAGTGAGGAATATGAAGAGCTCAGCGATCCCGACGCTGACGTCGGAGGGGAGGAATCTTCCGACGACAAGGAGGTGGCGGAAGATGAAAACGCGTAAGCTGCTCGCCGCCCCTTATATAGTCTGGATGTGCATTTTCACTGTTATCCCGCTCGGCATCGTCGTGTATTACGCATTTACCGATTCGATAACGGGCGCGCTCACACTGTCGAATATAACCGGCATAGCGTCCTACACGGGGATATTTCTGAAATCCATCTGGCTCGCGCTGATATCCTGCGCGATATGCCTTATAATCGGCTTTCCGACGGCGCATTTCATAGCGACGCGCCCGAAGGAGTCCACGCAGAAGCTGCTGTATATGCTCATCATGCTTCCGATGTGCATCAGCTTTCTGCTGCGCACGCTCGCGTGGGTCGCGCTTTTGGACGACACGGGCATAATAAACAACGCCATAAGGCTTCTCGGCATGAAGCCGCTGCCGCTCGTCCGCAATAACGGCGCGGTCGTGCTCGGCATGGTCTATAACTATCTGCCGTACATGATCCTCCCGCTTTACAGCGTTATCGTGAAGATAGATCATCGCCTTGTCGAGGCGGCGGAGGACCTCGGCGCAAATCATGGGCAGGTATTCCGGCACGTTATACTGCCGCTGTCTGTCCCCGGCATAATCTCCGGCTTTACGATGGTGTTCGTGCCCGCGGTATCGACCTTTTATATCTCGCAGAAGCTCGGCTCCTCCGGCACGACGCTCATAGGCGACGTTATCGAGAGCCAGTTCAAAACGGCGTACAATCCCAATCTCGGCGCGGCGATGAGCCTTGTGCTGATGATAATGGTGTTCGCGTGCGTCGCCATAATGAACAGGTTCTCCGACGGTGAGGCGGAGGTGATCATGTGAAAAGGCTGAACAGGTTTATCACGATCATCGTTCTGATCTTCCTCTATGTGCCGATGATAGTCCTCGCGGTCGCGTCCTTCAACACCGGCAGCGACATCGCGATATGGGAGGGCTTTACGCTCCACCAGTACGCGGAGCTTTTCCGCGACGCAAATCTCCTGCGGCTCCTGCTGAATTCGCTTATAATCTCCGTTTTAGCGTCGCTTATCGCGACCATGCTCGGCACGATGGCGTCGCTCGGCATATTCAGTATGCGCTCCCGTATGCGGCGGCTCGTAATGACCGTGACCGACATTCCGATGACAAACCCGGAGATCGTCACGGGCGTATCGCTCGCACTTCTTTTCGCGTTCGCGGGGACGTTTCTCAAAATCAAAAGCATTCTCGGCTTTTTCACGCTTCTTATCGCGCACGTCACCTTTAACCTGCCGTATGTTATACTGTCCGTCATGCCGAAGCTCGCGCAGATGGACGGAGATCTGCGGGACGCCGCGATGGATCTCGGCTGTACGCCGAGGCAGGCGTTTTTCAAGGTGCTTATCCACGAGATAATGCCGGGTATAATCTCCGGCGCGCTGATGTCGTTCACGATGAGTCTCGACGACTTCGTTATAAGCTACTTCGTCAGCGGCTCAGGCTTCATCACCCTGCCCGTGGAGATCTACAGCTACACCAAAAAGCCGCTCCAACCCAAGATATACGCGCTGTTTACTCTGCTGTTCATCGTGATACTGCTCGTCATGGTCGCCATGAACCTCTTGCAGATGAAGGACGCGAAAAAGCGCGTACAGGCGCGACGCGCCTTTCGCGGCAGAACAGGCAGGGCAGGCGTATGAAAAAAATCATCGTTTTTGCCATAACGCTCGCCCTGGCGTTTTCCCTTGTGCCAAACGCAGCTCTCGCCGCCGAAAAAAGCGTCACGGTCTATAACTGGGGACAGTATATTTCGGACGGCTCCGAGGGGTATATCGATGTGAATAAGGCGTTCACGGAGGCGACGGGCATAAAGGTCAACTATGTCACTTTCGATTCGAACGAGACGCTCTATTCAAAGCTCAAGGCGGGCGGCGAATCTATCGACGTTATAATCCCGTCGGATTATATGATCGCGCGGATGATAAGCGAGGATATGCTCCTGCCGCTCGATTTTTCAAATATCCCGAACTACGATACGATAGACGACGCTTACAGAAACACGACCTTCGATCCCGAAAACCTCTATTCGGTGCCGTACACATGGGGCACGGTCGGCATAATCTACAACTCGAAATACGTCGACGAGGAGGACGTTGGGAGCTGGGATCTCCTGTGGAACGCAAAATATGCGGATAAAATCCTTATGTTCGACAATCCGCGCGACGCATTTGCGGTCACGGAAAATCTGCTCGGCTACAGCCTCAACACCGAGGTCGAGGATGAGCTTCGCGCCTGCACCTACAAGCTCGTCGAGCAAAAGCCGCTCGTCCAGAATTACGTCATGGATCAGATATACGACAAGATGATCCGCGAGGAGGCGTGGATCGCACCCTACTACGCCGGCGACTATCTCATGATGGTCGAGGACAACGAGGATCTCGAGTTCTGCTTCCCGGAGGAGGGCTTCAACCTCTTTATCGACGCGATGTGCATACCAGACTGCTGCACCAACAAGGAAAACGCGGAGGCTTATATAAACTTCCTCTGCTCGCCGGAGATTTCCGGTCAGAACCTTGAATATCTCGGCTACTCCGTCCCGTCCGAGGCGGCGAAGGAATTTATGGACCCGGAGGTCACGGAGAGCGATATCGCCTATCCCGACGAGGAGACGCTCTCGCGCGGCGAGGCGTTCATAAACCTCTCGACCGAGGCAAATCAGCTCATGGACAGCCTCTGGCTCGAGGTCAAGACAGAGGGCGGCATAGAGCTCACTCCGATAATCGGCATATCCGTCTGCGTGCTCGCCGCGATCGTGCTTTTGGCGCGGCGGAGCATCGTCACAAAGCGGCGTAAGGCAAACCGCTGTAAAAAGTGGCGGACAAATTAAACGCAAAGGGCATATTCAGACGAATATGCCCTTTGATTTTCGCGTATTTTGCACAGCGCGGCAATAGGCGTTTGTAAATGCGCGCAAGGTGTGGTATCATAAATCAAAAACAATATGATAAGTTCAGTATGACAATCAAGTAAAAGCTGCGGAGTGTAAAATATGCTTTGTAAAAAATCGCCTGATAAAGACAATCCGAAAAATTACAAGCGAATAATTGGGATTATCATATTACTTCTATTAGTTTTTCCATTGTTTTTAAAAGGGATATTCTTAATAGATAGGAGCAGAATCGTAATGGATACAAATAACGGCTCCTTCAAGGCAGATAAGCTTGAGCTTGAATTGTCGCGCAGCAAGTGTTTTTATGATGAAATGTCAATGAGATATACGTTTCCGTGTCTTGAATTCGGAAAGGATTTAAAAACTACAGAAGAGTCGCTCGGTTTTCAAAAATGGTATAATGAAGAACGCTTGCGAAAGAGCATATCCGAATTAGAGCAGGCGCGCGCGCGCGGCGCAAGAATAATAGGGATCGGCGATTATATCAACGTCAATGCATTCGACGCCATATACGCCGTGACTTATGAATTCTCTCAAAACCTTGAATGCTTTGCCATAAAAATGGGGGCAGACATCTTTATAACCGATTATGATCCGGTTGGCATATATACCGTTACGAACAAAATGAGTTATAACGAGGCGTGCGAATACTATTACAACCTATATGATCAGTTTGTTCAAGAGTACGGAGAGCCTGATCGTCAAAATTCTGATGTAGATCTTGCCGAATTGACTTTGGCAAATATAGATGATAAGTCATTTAATGAAGTGTACGCGCTTTGGATCTCTGGTCAGGACGGCAGCAGAGGAGCTCTGCAGTTAAGCGCAAAAGTGTACAAACTGCATGACTTAAACAATGAGCCTTTTCTGGCAATGGGAGTACGTATTATTGTCGAGCAGGAAATAAGAGACGTTTCATTTGATGATGCCGATTTTCTTCATCCGGTTAATTTGCAATAGGCATCTGATAAAAAGCGGCTTCGGAGGCGTGCAATGACGGAAAACGGTTATTTTTCGGATATAAAATCCCATCTCTCTGCGGATTTGAGCGACAAAATCGAATATTTTGACGTGTTGGACTCCACAAACGATTATCTGAAAAAGCGCGTGTCGGAGCTTCAGAGCGGCATTGTTATTGCGGACTGCCAGACCGCCGGGCGCGGCAGGCACGGGCGCGGTTTCATATCGCCGTCGGGTTGCGGCGTCTATGTATCGATGCTGTTTCGCCCCGACTGCGCGATATCCGACCTAACGCCACTCACCTGCTGTGCCTCCGTCGCGGTCAGCGAGGCGATAGAAAACGTCTGCGGCGTAAAACCCGCGATAAAGTGGGTAAACGACCTTATCCTCGGCACAAAAAAGGTCTGCGGCATACTGACGGAGACGGTTATAACCCCGGGAAAGGACGGGGCGGCGGTGATAATCGGCGTCGGTGTGAATGTAAATAAGCCCCAATCGCCGTTTCCGGAGCAGCTGCGGGATATAGCCGCCTCAATCGACGCGGCGGCGGGTGTGCATACCGACCGCGCGCGCCTTGCCGCCGAGATAATAAAAAAGCTCGACGCGATCTGCGAAAACATACCGGACAGCTTCAAAAAATATCTCAAGCCGTACAGAAAAGCCTGCATTTCGCTGCAAAAAAACGCCGTCCTCGTGCGAGGCGGCAAAAATGAGCCCGTGTATGTCGAGTATATCGATGACGATTTTGCCCTCGTCGTACGGCACGCAGACGGCAGTCTTGAAACGGTACGCAGCGGCGAAGTCAGCATCCGCGGATTGTGCGGATACTGCTGACATATGCAAGCAAGCATCCGCCGGCAGGCGGATGCTTATTTTTTCTCCGTGCGCTTCAAAATCAGCGACGATACGACACCGACGCACACTCCTGCTATGACGCCGCTCACGCATAAAACGGGCAGATAATATGCGAGCGCGCCGGTCTCAAGCAGGATTATCGCGACGAGTATCTGCCCCACATTGTGCATCACGCCGCCCGCGACGCTTGTACCCGTCACGCCGAAGCGTCCGCTTTTCATAAGCGGTATCATAACGGCGAGGCTCAAAACAGCGCCCGCGACGCTGTACGCGAGGCTCATCGCGTTTCCGAAAAGGAGCGACACAAGAAACACACGCACCAGCGAGACGGCGCACGCTTCTTTCACGCCGAGCCTGTAAAGCGCGTATATGACGGCGATGTTCGGAAGCCCGATCTTCACTCCGGGAACGGCGATGGACAGCGGCACGAGGGCTTCGACATACGAGAGTATCATCGCAAGCGCGGTGATAAGTCCGAGCGTCGCTATTTTTTTCGATTTCACATCCCGCCCCCCTATCTCAAAACCATGTCGATCTCGCCGTCCTCGCCGCCTATGATCGTAACGACGAATTTATTGGGCAGACACACTATCGTCTCGCCGGACTTTGACGCCCGTCCCTGCCTTACGCAGAGATGGTCGGGACAGCTCGCGTCGGTGACGTAAGCCGCACCGTCCTTTATTATGAGGCGGTTCGTGCGCTCCCCCTCGCCTATCACGACGTCGGCGTCTTTGTCAAGCGGCAGCGTCATCACAATTTCACCGTCTGCCTCCACCCGCGCATACGCGCCGTCGGTACGGGTAAGCGTGACGGCAAGCCACACCGCGGCGGCGACGACGAGCAGAGCCGCTATCAGCAATATGTCGTTTTTGAGCTTTTTCTTATCCATACCGTGCATTATACCATGAGAAAGCAATCGGCGCAACACGGCGCCGATTGCTGTTTTTATAAAATTGTATCTAACCGACGATGCACTTTGACGGGCAGACCGCCTTGCAGGCGCCGCAGCCGATGCATTTTTCATAGTCTATCACGGCGAGATTGTCTGTGACTGTTATCGCCTCGGACGGGCAGCTTTTCACGCAAAGCCCGCAGCCGATACAGCCGGCTGTGCAGTTTTTGCGCGTCTCCGCGCCCTTGTCACGGCTTGAGCATTTGACCTTTACCGGCACATCCGCGCCGACAATGGAGATAACGCCGTTGGGACACGCCGAAGCGCACATACCGCAGCCTGTGCAGCGGGCGGCGTTTACATACGCAAGCCCGTTTATCATGTTTATCGCCTGCTCCGGACATACGCTCGCGCAGTCGCCGTAGCCTATACAGCCGTAAGCGCAGGAGCACGCGCCCGTGAACAGGAGCTTTGCCGCGGCGCAGGTCTTAGCGCCGTCCCACTCAGCCCTGCGCGCCGTGTGCTCGCAGTCGCCGCCGCATTTTACGAAGGCGCGCTTTTCCTCTACCGCCTCGTATTTTCCGCCGCAGGCGTCTGCAAGCGCCTTTGCGACGTCCGCGCCGCCGGCGGTGCATTTATTGGTCTTCGTCTCCTCGCCTGATGCCAGAGCGGTGGCATATCCGTCGCAACCGGCATAGCCGCACGCGCCGCAGTTAGCTCCGGGCAGACAGCCGCGTATCGCGGGAAATTTTTCATCGACAGGAACGCTCATATACTTAGCGGCAAACACCAAAAGCAGAGCGCACACAGCGCCTATGGCGCAGAGAACGATAACGGCAGTAAGTACAGGATTCATTATCACGCCCTCCTTAACCGAACAGCTTTTCCGCGATGCCCGTAAAGCCCATGAACGTCATGCTCGTGAGAGCCGCCGCCATGAGAGTTATCGGCAGCCCCTCAAAACACTTCGGGGGCTTTGCGCGTTCAAGCGATTTTCTGACGCCGCAGAACAGCACGAGCGCGAGCCCGAAGCCGACGCCGGCGGCGAACCCGTCCACGCAGGATTCGAGGAATGAATACGACTCCGAAATGTTCAGAAGCGTTACCGCCAAAACCGCGCAGTTCGTGGTTATGAGAGGCAGATAAATGCCGAGTGATTTATAGAGCGGCTTGATGTACCTTTTGAGCACGATCTCTACAAACTGCACGAGAGCCGCGATAACGAGAATGAATATGATGGTGGAGAGATACTCCAGTCCGAGTGGGACCATGACGTATGTATATATCGCCCATGTCGCGGCGGACGCCAGCGTCATGACGAAGATGACCGCGCCGGACATTCCTATGCTGGAATCAAACCTCTGCGAGACGCCGAGAAACGGACATATGCCCAAAAACTGGACGAGGACATAGTTCTCGGTGAACACCATTGTGAACAGTATAAAGAGCATTTTCATTGCACCGCTCATACTTCAGCCGCCTCCTTATCCGACGCCGCCAAAAGCGCGGCGTTGTCCTCCTGATTTTTGCATCCGAGACCGCAGTTTCCGCATTTGCCGTCACAGCCGATGCGCGGATCGAACTTCTTGCCCTTTTTGTTCATGAAATACACGAGCAGAGCCATCGCCGCGCCGAAGCAGAAGAAGCCGCCCGGGGTCTGCTTTACAATGCCGATCTGGTAGCCCTCCGGAATTATGCGATAGCCCCAAATCGTGCCGCTTCCGATAAGCTCGCGGAAGACGGCGATCGCGACGATGACGACGGTGTAGCCGATGCCCATGCCGAGCCCGTCAAAGAAGCTGTCCGCGACCGTGTTTTTATTTGCGAACATCTCCGCCCTGCCCAAAACGATGCAGTTGACGACTATGAGCGCGAGGAACACGCCGAGCGCCTCGTAAAGCGACGGCAAAAACGCCTCAACTACCATCTCAACGATGGTAACGAACGTCGCGATAACGACGATATAGCACGGAATTCTCACCTTGTCCGGTATTATCTTCCGCAATAGCGAGATCACGACGTTCGCGCCGACGAGAACAAAGGTCAGCGCGGCGCCCATGCCGAGCGCGCCGGATACCGTTATGGAAATGGCGAGCACCGAGCAGCAGCCGAGTATCAGAATGAGGACGGGATTTTCCTTGAAAATTCCGTTTGCAAGTATATTGAGCTTTCTCTTCATCCGTCACTCCCCCTTTACCGCTTCAAATGCGGCGAGAGCCGCGTTTACGCCCGCTTTTACGGCGGAGCTCGACTTTGTCGCGCCGCTTATGGTGTCCACGTCGGCAGTGCCGGAGGCGCCGATATACTTATCTGTATATTCTGCCTCACCCGCCTTTGAGCCGATGCCGGTCGTCTCGGTGGATACGTCCACGGATAAGCCGACGACCGTACCGTTCGGATCGATGCCGACCATCACGACGACAGATCCGCCGTAGCCCTTGTTGCTCGCGGTTATGACATAGCCGAGACCGGATTTTTCCTTATACGCGCTGTCTATGCCGAGCGCCTCCGTATCGCATTTGATTTTGGTGAACGAGGTCGCGCCCTCGAGCACCTCGGCTCTCGTCTGATCCGCCTGCGCGTCGCCGCTGCTCTCTATTATCGGAGCCGTTATGCTGTGTGTGAAGCCGAGCAGCACAGACACCACGAGGCATATACCGATTAGGACTATGAGAGGCTTTACGATCTCTTCAAATTTATTCGATTTCGTCATTTCTTAACTGCACCTCCCAACGGTTTTTTCATTGTCAGGTCGTTAATGTACGGCACGACAAGGTTCATGATCAGTATCGCGAAGGTCACGCCCTCGGCATAATTCCCGAAAACGCGGATAAAAGCGGTTATCAAGCCGCAGGCGAGACCGAAAATCGCCTTGCCCCAATTCGTGATCGGCGAGGTGACATAGTCCGTCGCCATGAAGATCGCGCCGAGCATCACGCCGCCCGCGAAAACGGATAGTATCGGCTGCGCGCCGCCGAATGCCCAAGTAAACAGGGCGACGGAGCCGATGAAGCATAGCGGGACGATCGGCTTTATTACCTTGCGCAGAACGAGATACACTCCGCCGAGCAGAAGCGCGACAGCGCACGTCCCTCCGATGACTCCGCCGTGGCTTCCAAGGAAAAGCTGTGTGAAATTGCTCCAATCGAGCTTATCCATGACCGTGAGAGGCGTCGCCGAGGAGAGCGCGTCCGCGCCGCCCGCGGGATATGTATATGTGGTTATTTCCGTTGCAAAGGAGAACATGATGAAAATTCTGCCGACGAGAGCCGGATTTACGAAGTTGCAGCCGATGCCGCCGAACAGCATTTTTGCGATTATTATCGCCGCGACGTCGCCCACTATAAGCTGCCAAACGGGCATACCGACGGGTACGTTATACGCGATAAGTATTCCGGTAACGACTGCCGAGAGGTCAAAAATCGTAACCTCTCTGTGCATGAGCTTTTCCCACACATACTCGCAAAGCACGCATACCAGAACTGAAATGACGGTCAGCACGAGCGCGCGCACACCGAAGATGACGACCGATGCGATGAGCGCGGGAATTAGCGCGATGATAACGTCGAGCATTATTTTTTGAGTCGTGCGGCTGCTTCTGATATGAGGGGATATGCTTATATTCAGACTGCTCATTTGACCGCCTCCCCTCTCTGCTTCTCTTTTTCGGCTTTTGCGGCGGCTTTCCTCTCCGCCTCAGCCTGCTTTGCCTTCTGATAGCCGGTCAGCATTGCCTTTGCGAGCTTGTTTACCTCAACGAGTCGGCGCTTTGCCGGACATACGAACGCGCAGCATCCGCACTCCATACAAATATTTACCTTTAATTTGCCGAGCCGCTCCGCGTCCTTTATGAGAAAAGCGTGCTCTATCTCCGCAGGCATCAGATTTAACGGGCATGTGTCCACGCAGCGTCCGCAGCGGATACACGCGGTTTGCTCCGGCACGGCGGCGTCCTTTTCGTCGAGACATATCACGGCGTTGGTGTTCTTTACTATGACCGTCTCCGCGTCCGGCACGGATATGCCCATCATCGGACCGCCGAGAAGTATTTTTTTCGGCTCGCATTTAAAGCCGCCCGTGTAATCGACGACAGACTGTATGCTCGCGCCTATCGGGGCGATAACGTTCTGCGGGTTCTTTATTGCGCTGCCGTCAACGGTTATGTGCTTTTCAACGAGCGGCATGCCCGTTTTCACATAGCGGGCGATGGCGACGACAGTCGTCGTGTTTATTACGATGCAGCCGACGTCGAGCGGGAGCTTCCCCTCCGGCACTATTCTGCCCGTCGTGTTGTGGATAAGCACCTTTTCTCCGCCCTGCGGGTAAAGCGATTTAAGCGCGTCAACCGTGACGCCGCCGTCGCCCTTGAACACTTCGCGCAGTTTTTTGATACACTGTGGCTTATTGTCCTCGATACCTATTATGACCTTTCCCGGGGAGAGGTACTTTTTCAAAAGCGCGATCCCCTCCGCCAAAAGGTCGGTATAATCGAGCATCGTGCGCGTATCCGAGGTTATATAAGGCTCGCATTCGGCGCCGTTTACGATTATGTAATCGACCTTTTCGGGGTCAGCCTTGAGCTTTACCGCGGTCGGGAAGCCCGCGCCGCCGAGTCCGACGACGCCGCTGTCACGTACGGCGGCGATGAAGCTGTCGAAATCGGTCAGCTCATGAGGCACCAGCCCCTCAAATACGGTCTGCTCGCCGTCGGTCTCTATGACGACGGTTTGGCAAGGCTGTCCGCTGAACTGCATATACTCGTCCAGCTTTTTGACCTTGCCGGAAACGCTTGAATAGATCGGTGACGATACAAATCCGCCCGCCTCGGCGATAAGCTGTCCCACCTTCACCTCGTCGCCGGGCTTGACGACGGGCTTTGCGGGAGCGCCTATATGCATTGACATCGGGATCGTAACGACCGCCGGAGGCGGCATGCGCACGGGCACGCACTCCGCCGTGTTCTTGCGGTGCGGCACATGGACGCCGTGCAAAAGTTTTATGGACACTCTTTCTTCCCCCCAATTGGCGTTTTTCGCCATATTTTGCCCTTTTTCCAAGCCTTGTCGCGGATAAAAAACCGCACGGAGGCGGCGATTCGCGATAAGCTGATGAAAATGAGCGGAGTTATATAACTGCTGTTTATTGATTATACCAGTTATATATATAAAGTGCAAGGCTGTTTATATGCATTTTCACTATAATTTACCGGTAAAATTCTTTTTTCCCGCAGATTTGACAAAGTCCCTCGCGTCATATAAATCTCCCCCTCCGCCGAACACGGCGGAGGGGGAGATTTATCTTGCCTTTTTAAGCGCCGCAGGCGCGTTTTTTTAATCAGCCCTCGTCCTCGAAAAACGCCTCGTGAAGCGCCTGGACGGTGCGCTCTGCATCCTTCTCGTCAACGAGTACGGACACCTTGATCTCGCTCGTATTTATCATGTTGATGTTGACCTTAGCGTTATAAAGCACCTCGAACATCAGCGAAGCGGTGCCGACTGACGACATTATGCCGAGTCCGACGAGGCTCACCTTCGCGACGTCGGTCGCTACGTCGATATGCTCAAACCTGAGCGTATCCTTCGCCGCCTCGATAGCCTTTACCGCGCGGTCAACGTCGCTTCTGCTCGTTGTGAAGCTGATGTCCTTCGTGTTGTGGCGGCCTATGGACTGGAGAATTATATCGACGTTTATGTTCTCCTTTGCCACAACCCTGAAGAGCTTGAACGCCATACCCGGCTCATCCTCAAGCCCGACCACCGCGATCCTCGCGACGTTAGTATCCTTGGCGATGCCGCCGACCTTTGTTTTTTCCACTTTTACAACCTCCCTGACTATTGTGCCCGGTTTTCTCTCATAGCTGGACAGAACCTCCAGCTCAACATTGTATTTCTTCGCAAGCTCGACCGACCTGTTGTGTAGCACCTGCGCCCCCATCGAGGCGAGCTCAAGCATCTCGTCATAGCTTATCTCTTCGAGCTTTCTCGCACCCTTTACCTGCCGCGGGTCGGTCGTGTAAACGCCGTCCACGTCCGTATATATCTGGCATAGATCCGCGTGCAACATGGCGGCGATCGCAACCGCAGTCGTATCTGAGCCGCCCCTGCCGAGCGTCGTTATGTCATCGAATTTGTTTACGCCCTGGAAGCCCGCGACGAGAACTATGCGGTGCTTGTCGAGCTCCTTCATTATCCTGTCGCCGCGTATCCTCTTTATGCGGGCGTTTGAGTAATCCGAATTTGTGTACATGCCTATCTGCCATCCTGTGAGCGAGATGACCGGCAGTCCCATTCTCTCAAGAGCCATGGCGCAGAGCGCTATGGACATCTGCTCTCCCGTAGACAGAAGCATATCCATCTCGCGGCGCGACGGGTTTTTATTTATCTCGTGCGCCTTTTCGATAAGGTCGTCCGTAGTATCGCCCTGCGCGGACAACACCACAACGACATCGTTTCCCTCGCTGTATTTATCGGCGATTATCCCGGCGACGCGGTTTATTTTTTCCGCGTTCGCGACCGAGCTGCCGCCGAACTTTTGTACTACTATTGCCATTCCGGTTTCCTCCAAACTTTGCGGGAGCCGTCCGCGCCCGTCCGGCGCGGAGATTTTATAAGCCCCGCCCATCCATTATATGTTATCCGAGCCGCTCAGTCCAATACTCTGAACGAGGCAAGCACCGTTTTCTCCGCGAGAGCCTCATTGAGCTCCGCCCTCGTGCATGGCTGCGTTATGCTCGCAGTCTCGCCCTCAACGCGGACGTACCACGGTGTTTTGAGAAGCGACGGGTCGAAGAAGTCGGCGCTTTCTCCCGCCTCCCAGCCGATGTCTCGGCGCTTTTGTCTGTGGCGGAGCGCGTCTATTATATCGCCGACTACCGCGCTCGCCGTTGGGAGCTTTCCTGCGCCGGGTCCGTAGAACATCGTTTCTCCGACGGCGTTGCCCCTCACGACCACGCCGTTCATAACGCCGTCCACGCGGGCGAGCATATTGCCTTTCGGGACGAGGTGCGGCGCGACGAAAGCGCATGTCTTGCCGTCAAGACTCATCGCGCGTCCGAGGAGCTTTATCTTATATCCGAGCTTCTCCGCAGCCTCGACGTCCTCAAGCGTCACGCCCGTTATGCCCTCCGTCGGCACCATGTCAGATCTTACCTCTTTGCCGAAGCAGATGTCCGCGAGAATGCATATCTTTCTTCCGGCGTCGATGCCGTCTATATCCGCCGACGGGTTCGCCTCCGCGTATCCGAGACGCTGAGCCTCGCGGAGAGCCGCCTCAAAGCTCGCGCCGTTTTCTATCATATCCGTCAGTATATAGTTCGTCGTGCCGTTGAGTATGCCGTATATCTCCTCTATCTTGTTTCCGGCAAGGCACTGCGTCAGCGGGCGTATGAGCGGAATGCCGCCGCCGACAGACGCCTCAAACAGGTAGTTTACGTTCATATCCTTCGCGATGGCGAGAAGCTCTCTCCCGTGCTTTGCGACAAGCTCTTTATTTGACGTTACGACGCTTTTTCCCGCTTTCAGCGCACGCTTTGTAAAGTCGTACGCCACCGTCGCGCCGCCTATCACCTCCGCGACGACATCGATCTCCGGGTCGTTTTCGACATCCGAAAAATCTTTTGTCATAAGAGGCGCGAACGGGCTGTCGGGAAAATCGCGCACATCGACGATGTATTTTATCTGCACTTCCTCGCCGACGGTTTTAGCAATGTTTTCCGCATTCATCGTCAGCACCTCGGCTACGCCGGAGCCTACCGTTCCGAAACCGAGTATTGCCGCTTTTGCCATTTTTTACGCCCTCTTTCATGTTCTGTATATCTCGCGCCGCCCGACAAAAAATAACCTTGCCGCAAGGCGCCGAGAACGCCGCCGCGCGTGTATAATACCTTGTATATATTTTGTAATTTTAACATATATATCCACTATATGCAACCGCGGCGTTGACTTCAATTCGTAGAAATTTTTACTTTTTCGGCAAAAATATTTGTTCAGAGGTGACACTGATGGACCAAAAGCGCAGTGTGCGCGTAATAATATTCACGCTTTACGCCGCGTGCTTGGCCCTCGCGCTGTGGTTTTCAGTCCGCTTCATACTGCCGTGGACAGCCCCTTTTCTGCTCGCTTTTCTCACCTCCGGCTTCATCGAGCCTGCCGTTCGGTGGCTCGTCAAGCATTTTCGCGCAAACAGAACATTGATGTCCGTCATCTGTTCGCTCGTATTTCTGCTGTCTCTCACCGGCATCGCCGCATTTTTGAGCGTACGGGCATTTTCGGAGGCGTCCGCCTTTATCCGAAGCCTGCCGGACGCACTCCGTGGCATACCTGAGATGGCGAAATCCGTCGAAACGGCTGTGGATAACTATATACACTCTGTGCCGGAGGACATAAGAGCGGTGCTGTACGGGGCGCTCGACAGCCTCTCCGAGTGGCTTTTGGGCTTACCCGCGGTGCTGTCAGACAGGCTGCTGTCCCGCCTCTCCTCTCTGCTTTCGGCGGCGCCGAGGATACTGTTTTTCATCGTCACCTATATTATGGCGGTATTTTTCACGGGTATTTATTACGGCAGGATAAAGGCCTTCATACTTCGTCAGATACCGCCGCGCCTTCGTTCGGCGGCGGGCGGGATAAAGGCGGACGTTGTGAAAACGCTCGAGAAATGGCTAATGTCGTACGCCGCGATAATGCTGATAACCTTCCTTGAGCTGACCGTCGCTTTTCTGATACTGCGGATAGAATACGCGGCGCTCCTGGCGGCGTTTATAGCCGTCATCGACGCGCTCCCCGTGCTCGGCACGGGCACGGTGCTTCTGCCGTGGGCGGCGTGGGAGCTTATATGCGGAAATGTCGGCAGAGCCGTCGCGCTCGCCGTCACATATCTCATCGTAACGCTCGTGCACGGCTTCATAGAGCCTAAGATCGTCGGCAGCCGCGTCGGCTTGAGCCCCGTCGTTACGCTTTTGGCTCTGTACGCGGGCTTCAAGGCGGCGGGCGTCGCGGGAATGGTGCTCGCCCCGCTGTCCGTAATGATAATGAAGCTCTTGAATGACAGGGGCTACATCCGCCTCTGGCGTGAATAAAAAGCGATCTGTGTGTGGAAAGCGCCGAATATCGACAAAATATCTTACAAATGTGCAAGCTTTTACTCTTGTTTTAACGCCGAAACGTGGTATAATTGCAGTATGCTTAGAAAACGGAGGCGTTAATATGGCGAAACGTGAAAATCCGATGGCGGTGAGGTCAAAAAACGCGCTGGCGCAGTCGCTGCTCGCGCTTATGATGAAAAACAACTTCGCAGACATTTCGATAACCGACATAACGGAGCGTTCGGGGCTCGCTCGGCAGACCTTTTACACAAATTTCAGCAAAAAAGAGGATATCTTAAACTATATGCTCGACGGTCTGTTTCAGCGGTACGCCGGCAGCTCCGGCGATACCGCCGTCGCGTCAAACGGCTTTATCATCGACTATCTGCTGTTTTGGGACAAGAACAAGGAGTTTCTGTCCCTGCTTTTCCGCCAAGGGCTCGGCTGGCTGTTTCAGGATCATAACAGGGCGTTTTTCACGAAGGAGGCAAAAAATTTCGACGCCGCTCTCGACGTCGATGATTGGCAGCTCCCATATGTAAAGGCGAGCATAGCCGGACTTACATACGAGCTTCTCTATATGTGGCTTACCGAGGACATGGGGCTCGGCATCGGCACGCTGTCCACCGTCGCGGACAACCTGCTCTCCGGCAAGCTGTTCAGCAACGACAGCGCCTCGCCTGGTCTGATATTCTGATACGCACATATAAAATCGGCGCACGCTTAAACTTTTTTCATAAAAGGTATTGACCTTACAGCAGGCTGTAATGATATAACGGCTTTGGAAAGGGGGGGGGCGCATGATATGACTATCAAGCAATTTGCCCGGCTCTGCGGCTGCAACCCTCAGACGCTGCGTTATTACGATCATGTGGATCTGCTCAAGCCTGTCAAGGTGGACGAGTGGTCGGGATACCGTTTTTATGATGAGGAGCAGGCGCTTGCCTTTGTAAAAATCAAGAATTTGCAAAAGGCGGGCTTCACAATAGAGGAGATAAAAGGGCTGCTCGATAAGGATAACCGCGCGATCTTTCAGGCTTTCGAGGCTAAAATTGCCGAAACGGAAAAAAGATTGCAGGAAATCAGAAATATCCAAAAGTCATATCAGACCGAAATGAGCCGTATATTGGAAAAGTTAAACGAGGTAATGGAAAAAGTTACACAGTCCATGCGTGAGTATGACCCCACGGAGGAATTCGGCATAAGCACTGAAGAGTATGCCGAAATCGTGGACAATGTAAAACAGTGCTTTCAAAACATGGCGGAGCACATGCCCAAAGAGGTCGGTTATGACGAGTTCAGCGACGCGGACGCAACATGCGAAGAAACGGAATACCTCGACCTTTTGAACAATCCGGGCTTCATATCCGTATATGAAAAGCACGGATGGGCGCACGTCAAAGACTTTTTTGACGACATCGCAGAGCTGGAGGACGGCGCGGAATATGCGCTCGTCTTTCAGGTGGATCATACAAAAGGCGTTTACAACCATGCATTCTTGAATACTATTCTCGGAATTCTGCTGGCGCGAAATCCGTCAAAGGAGAGAAATCTCTCGTGCAATATCGGGGCATCGCGGGACGGTCAAAATCATTTTTGGCTGCTCCGGCGAATGTGAGAGCAAAACACGCTTTCCACCGGCGCTGCGGCGCATACATAGAAACGCCCTGCAAGTTTTCGGCTTGCAGGGCGTTAGTATTTTTAGATTTACATTTGATGTATTTTGTGTTTCGGCTTATAAGAACCCTCTGCGCGCGGCCTCTTTGATCAGCTTCGGTTGAATAAGCGGGTATGTCCACTGATCCACAAGCTGATCCGTAATTACAATTCGCTCGATCTCGCTATGCAGCTCCGGCTCAAAAGACCGGATGTCCGCGCAGTAAAGCATTCCGAAGGTCTCTTCCCCGCCAAAGTTGTCCGGCGCAGTAACGGAATACACGCAAACAGGTTTTAGCGTATACTCAATCGCACCCGTTTCTTCATATAGCTCCCGCTTTGCGGTGTCCGTAATTCTCTCGCCGTCCTCCCGGTGACCGCCGGGAATCTCGTATGTGTCTCTTTCTTTGTGCTTACAAAATACCCACTTTTCGTCTGTCCGCGCAATGATGACAGCAAATTTGAGTAAGCTGTCATCAACTTCATCGTAAAACTTTACTTCGACCATCTCTTATGCTCTCCGCTTTGTCCCGCGTGCCGTTTTATCGCCTCAAACGATTTGTCGCTTATGTGGTGCTCTATCCTGCAGGCGTCGTCCGCCGCCGTTTTTTCATCGACGCCGAGGCACACCAAAAGCTCCGTAAGCAGAGTGTGCCGCTCGTATATTTTTTCTGCGACGGCGAGCCCCGCCTCAGTAAGCGCTATACAGCCGCCGTCGTCCACCGTAATATACCCGCCGCTTTTCAGAAGTCCGACGGCGCGGCTCACGCTCGGCTTTGAATAGCCCATCTCCTCGCTTATGTCTATCGCCCGCACAAAAGAGCGCCTTTTGCCGAGTATCAATATGGTTTCGAGATACATTTCTCCGGATTCCTGCAGAGCCATAATGCCGCCCCCTTTTTATCGTGTTTATGAAATAATAACACAAAAGCTTGCGCCGCGCAACGCGCAAATTTTTAAATAATTTTGAAAAAGGTCTTGACAAGTTAGCTCCCGCTAACTATAATGGCGACAGGTAGTTAGTCTACGCTAACCGCTTTGCGCGGTCGGCGCTCACAAAACGGAGGGTGTATAAATCATGATACCGCTTATTTTTGCCGACATCGGCGATGAGGGGATAATCAAAAGGGTCGGCGGCTCGCCGGAGATTCGGCGGCATCTTGAGGAGCTTGGCTTTGTCGCCGGCGGCAGCGTTAAAATCATAAGCGCCGTCGGAGGGAACATCATTGTCAAGGTCAAGGAATCGCGCGTCGCCGTAGACCGCGCGCTCGCCGAAAAAATAATGATTTGAAGGGAGAGGGATTTATGAGAACGCTGAAGGACGTAAGCGTCGGAGACGTCTGCAAGGTCGTAAAGCTGCACGGACAGGGCGCGGTCAAGCGCCGTATCATGGACATGGGCATAACAAAGGGCGTCGAAATCTTCGTGCGTAAGGTCGCGCCTCTCGGCGATCCGATGGAGCTTACCGTTCGCGGGTATGAGCTTTCCGTCAGAAAAGCCGACGCGGAGATGATCGAGGTAGAATAAGGCGCGCCGATATCACGGCGCAATTTTAACGAAAACGGGTTAGCTTTCGCTAACTCACAAGGAGGAAAAATGGACATAAAAATAGCCCTTGCCGGAAATCCCAACTCCGGCAAAACGACGCTGTTCAACGCGCTGACGGGGGCAAATCAGTTTGTCGGCAACTGGCCCGGCGTGACGGTCGAGAAAAAAGAGGGAAAGCTGAAAAAGCATGACGGCGTCACTGTCATCGACCTGCCGGGCATATACTCGCTGTCGCCGTACACGCTCGAGGAGGTCATCGCCAGAGATTATCTCATAAACGAGCGCCCCGACGCGATACTGAACATCGTCGACGGCACAAATCTCGAGCGAAATCTGTATCTGACCACACAGCTCACCGAGCTCGGCATACCGGTCGTCGTCGCGGTAAACATGATGGATGTCGTCCGTAAAAACGGCGATAAGCTGAACACCGCGGAGCTTTCACGCGCGCTCGGCTGTGCGGTGGTCGAGATATCCGCTCTCCGGCAGGACGGCGTGACGGAGGCGGCGGAGGCTGCGATAAACGCCGCGAAAGACGACAAAACCGCGCCCATGCACACGTTTTCCGGCGCGGTAGAGCACGCGATCGCCCACATCGAGGAGGCGGCGGTGCACGATATGCCCGAGGAACGCCAACGCTGGTACGCGATAAAAATATTCGAGCGCGACGAAAAGGTGTTCGAACAGCTAAAAATACCGGAGGACGTACTGTCTCATATCGAGGCGGATATCGCGGCGGCTGAAAAGGAGCTCGACGACGACGCGGAGAGCATAATAACAAACGAGCGATACATATACATCGCCGGTATAATAAAGGGCTGTCTGAAAAAGAAAAACGCGGGCGCTATGTCCGCATCGGACAAAATAGACAGAATCGTCACCAACCGTATTTTTGCGCTCCCCATCTTTATCTGCGTCATGATACTGGTATACGCACTGTCGATGGGCAAACCCATCGGCGACGGCGGCATATCGCTCGGTACACTGCTGACGGACTGGACAAACGATATGCTCGGCGGCGCATGGCTGACAGACGGCTCGCGCGCAATATTAGAGGGGTGGAACGTCGCCCCGTGGCTTGTCGGTCTTATCTCCGACGGTATCCTCGCGGGCGTCGGCGCGGTGCTCGGCTTTGTGCCGCAGATGCTTGTGCTGTTTCTTATGCTTTGCCTTCTGGAGGACTGCGGCTATATGTCCCGCATAGCCTTTATCATGGACCGTATCTTTCGCCGTTTCGGGCTCTCCGGCAAGAGCTTTATACCTATGCTCGTCGGCACAGGCTGCGGCATACCGGGAGTAATGGCGTCCCGCACCATTGAAAATGAGAGGGATCGCCGCATGACCGTAATGACCACGACCTTCATGCCGTGCGGAGCGAAAATGCCGATCGTAGGGCTTATCGCCGGTGCGCTCTTCGGCGGAAGCACATGGATAGCCACGTCCGCCTATTTCATCGGCATAGCGGCGATCATCTTATCCGGCATCATGCTCAAGAAAACAAGGCTTTTCTCTGGCGATCCCGCTCCGTTTGTAATGGAGCTGCCCGCCTATCACCTGCCCGCGTGGGGAAACGTCCTGCGCGGCACATGGGAGCGCGGCTGGTCCTTTATAAAGCGCGCCGGAACCGTCATCGTCGTTTCGTCGATCATTATCTGGTTTCTGACCGGCTTCGGCTCCGTCAACGGACGGTTCGGTATGGTCGGCGATCTGTATGAGGACGACACGGTCGTCACCGAGGATTACATCACCTCCGTCGCGGAGCGCATGGGCATACCGGAAAGCGAGGTCGAGCCGATGGATGACTCGCTCCTTGCACGCGCGGCGCAGCCGCTGTCCGTCGTCTTCAAGCCTCTCGGCTTTGGCGACTGGAAGCCAACAGCCGCCACCGTGACCGGTCTTGTCGCAAAGGAGGAGGTCGTCGCCAACTTTGGCATCATGTACGCCTATGACGACCAG
>JAFWVB010000021.1 GCA_017518445.1 Oscillospiraceae bacterium
AAAAGCAAAGCACATCGGTGCGGCGGTCCTAATCGACCGCCGTACCGATGTGCTTTGCTGTGCAAATAAAGATTAACCGGCAGAGAGAAAAATTCACTGAAAGGAAGAAGAAATATGAAAAAACAAACCATAAGAAGGCTTATCGGCGCAATTCTTGTCCTCGTGCTTCTCGTCGGTATCCTGCCGACGTCGGTATTTGCCGCGTCCGCGCAGACGCCGCAAATAAAAAGAGTTACCGCGTGGGACGAAACGACGGCGGAGCTTAAGCTGCAGTTCCCGAGTATGGAGCAGAGCATGTCCATGGACATCGTGTTCGTATTTGACAAATCGCAGTATTCGGATACGCTTCCGCAAGCGCTTGCCCTTCTCGATGAACTTAAGGCGCAGGCAGACGCCGCCGGTGCGAGCGTAAAGGTAGGCATAGTAAAGTTCTTCCAGACCGCGGTGATATCGCCCTTCAGGGACCTTGCGACCGAGTATGACGATATCAAAGCCGACACAAGCACACCGTCTACGGGCGGCACGAATATGCACGCCGGGCTCCTCGCGGCAAAGGAGCTTTTGGAGAGCGATACCACAGTCCCCGACAGCCGAAAGTACATGATACTTGTCTCCGACGGCTCTACCTATCTGTGGTCGAAGGAGACGACGGGCAAAAAGATATACGAGACGCATTACACAAGAACATATGCCACCACGATTCAGGAAGCTACAGCGCATGCCAATGCCTTTGGTGGTTATTATGATGAGTACCTGTATCTTCCGTCAGCTCAGGGCAACACGTATGGGAATGTTGCCAGACCGATGACCCCGGACCCGGCACTGTGGCAGGCGTATTTGGACGATGTGGCTGCGCGAAACAGCGAGAGCAACGGCGATCAGTACGATTTCGACTGGAACTGGTATGACTTGAGTTGGTTTATTTATGGGAATGGCACATTTACAAGGCTTTTTGGATGGACTGCGCTTGAAAATGCTGCGAATGGCAAATGGACGACTCAGCCGAGAGCTCCGCGGACCGCGTCAAACATTGATATGGCGTTTTATTACGCCGATCAGGTATATCAGCAGCTAAAGGCAAAGTACAACACGTTTTCGGTTGCCGTCCGGGATAAAGATACAGGCGTACTAAACCACAGGTTTATGAATTACTTGAACGGCGGCAAGGCGATAAACTTCGACTATGTAGAGAAAGATATACTGTATTCTCTCGGCGCGGGCTCGCGCGTGGAGGACTACATGAGCGAGAAGTTCGATTTCGTGAACGACCCGTCGACAATAAAGCTGAACGTTCTCGACGCGAGCGGGAATATCGTGGATACATACGCCGCGGAGACTATAGCGTCAAATCATTACGGCTTCGCGCCCGATACGGGCCTGACGTCCGGCTATATGTACGAGCTCGTTTACGACAGCGCAAAGGATATGTTCACATGGACGACTAATGTGAACATCACGAGCTTCCGGCAGATGCAGTTAGTGTATTCCGCGAAATTCTCTGCGACGAAGGAGACGACTCCCGGCACATACGGCGTGGACGATTGGGACGGCGACGGCAAGGAGGACAAAGCGGGCAATACATACTCTCCGGCGGACGCCCTATATACGAATACCGTCGCGACGCTATACCCCGTGGACAGCAACGGCACGGACGGGCAGCCGGAGGATTTCCCGATGCCGTCGGTGAGCTATACGGTACAGCAGCCCGATACGGCGACGCTGAAGCTCACGAAGACGACCGTCGGCGCGACGACGCCCGCGGGCACGCGCTTTACGATAAGCGGAACTCCGAGCGATCAGGGTGTGACGTTTGCCGACGTCACGGTGACATACGCCGATATCGAAGACGGCAAGTGGGAGATGTCGGTACCGGTCGGCACCTATAAGGTCGTTGAAAACGAGAGCGACGCGGCGGTCAGCGGCTATACGCTGACGGTAGGCGGCGACAACGCGAAGGCAAAAAGTCTTGCCAAAAACGAAACGGTCACATTATCTATCATAAATAACTATCGGCAGAATACGCCGGGTACTCCGCCAACGCCTGAGCTGAACACGAAGGACCACTACGCCTATATAATCGGCTATCCCGACGGCGAGGTGAAGCCGGAAGGCATGATAACCCGCGCGGAAACCGTGACGATATTCTTCCGCATGCTGACCGACGAGAGCCGCGACGCGATATGGAGCACAAGCAATTCCTTCACTGACGTGAAGGCTTCTGATTGGTTCAACAACGCAATCTCCACGATGGAAAACGGCGGGATCATAAAGGGTTATCCGAACGGCAGCTTCCGTCCCAACGACAGCATCACCCGTGCGGAGTTTGCGGCAATGGCGATCCGCTTCTTCAAGGACGCGAAGGTCGGTCCGTCGAAGTTCTCCGACACGATCGGACACTGGGCGGAGGAGGCCATCAGCAAGGCGCAGACTGAGGGGCTCGTCGCGGGTTATCCCGACGGCACATTCCATCCAGATCAGCCGATAACGCGCGCCGAGGCGATGACGATCGTCAACCGCGTGTTAAAGCGCGCGCCGCACAAGGACCATCTGCTTGACGACATGATCAAGTGGCCGGACAACATGGATAAGAGCGTTTGGTATTACGCAGACGTGCAGGAGGCGACCAACAGCCACACCTATACAATGAGCGGCATGACGGACGGCGTTTACGAGATATGGCAGAAGCTGCGCCCCGTACGCGACTGGGAGGCATTTGAAAAGATGTGGTCCACGGCGCACTCCGCCGCCAATCCCGGAGAAGTGGTAAATCCATAAATAAGCAGGTAAACATCACTGCTGCTTGCTGTTATCATGTTATTAAAACGAACAGCCCCACATTTTGTGGGGCTGTTCGTTATTCCATGGGTTTGAGGTTCGTGGAGAAGATATTCGCGAAGCGTTCAAATAAAACAATAAATCCGAATCCATCTCCTATCGGAAACGGGTTCGGATTATATTGGTTTGGTGCCGGTGACCGGACTCGAACCGGTACAGCATCGCTGCCGGGGGATTTTAAGTCCCCTGTGTCTACCTATTCCACCACACCGGCGTGCGCCAATGCATATACTAACACCCCGACGGGGCTTTGTCAATAAATGAGCCTCAATCGTCCTTCTTTTTGAGCTTGCGCTCGTTGCCGTCCTCGTCGACAATATAGGTGTTTTCGAGCTGCGCCTCGACGTTGGCGCGAAAGGCGGCGAGATACTCCGCACGAAGCCTCTTCTGCTCCGCCTTTTCCTCGTCGGTAAGCCCCTCGTTTTTCGCCTTGCGTGCGAGCTCGTTTATGCGCTCAAGCCTTTCGGTAGCCATTCAAAACCGACCTCCTTTGTTACCCGAACATTATACCGTCGGCGCCGCCGACTGTCAACACAGCGGGCATCGCATTCAAAATCCCCGAAAGGAACGTCCTTTCGGGGATTTTGAACCTTATCTATCAGCCGTTTACCGGCAGCCAGTATCGGTTGCCGTATATATCGGTCAGGCGGTAGGTGACGCTGACGCCGTCGACGTCGAGTTTGCGGTTGCGGAGTGTAAGACCGCCCTGCGGCACGGCAAAGCTCATGCCGAGCTCATACGACGCGGAATAACTGCCGTCCAGATCGTAATAATCGCAGAGCAGTACGATACTATCGCCTTCGACTATCTCGATATCGCCCTTAGCCTGCACGTCGACGTCCTCATACATCGGATACGCGCCGGTCACTACGCCGTCGCGGTACTCATCGTCGAATACGACGCGGAGGTTGACGGGCTCGCCGTTGAGAAGCGCCGGTATCCTGCCGACCGTAGTCCAGCTTCCGTCGTCGTTCTCTGTATTCGACACGAGGTAATACGCGCACGCGCTGCCGTTGAGCGTGAGCCATGTGCCGTCGTAATCGAGGAGCAGATCGTCGCCGTCCCACTCAAACGTGTTGTCGAGACCGAGATCTATATATCCGCCGCCGTCTTCGACGAAAACGTTGAGCTCAACGGTCTGTATCAGAGCCCACTCTTCTTCGGTGAGGCGCAGAACGCTCTTGCCGTTTTTATCGCTTGCCGTTATGCGGGCGGGGTTTATGTAATTGTCCGCGATGCTCTGCGCGTGGTCCGCTATAAGCTGTGTATCGACCCACTCAAATCCCTCCGGCATGCTGCGTCCGGAAAAGCCCTGCAGAAGCCCGAGAACGGTCGACGGGTCGAGGCTGAAGCCCGCGGAAGGAGATGACTGCGCCGCGCCGCCTGAGCCCGTAAAGCCGCCGAGAAGCGAGCCGAGCGGGGAAGTGGACGAGCCGCTTGAGGAATAAGCGTTAAGAAGCGTGCCGAGCAGATCTCCGCCGCCGAGAGAATACGGATTCTGCGACGCGGACGCGGCGATCTGTCCGCCGTATTCAAGGCTTGCAAACGACTGTATGCACTTCGTGTATTCGCTGTCTATTCCGAGGTCGTTGTATGACGCTACCGCGCTGTTTACCGAGCTTGTAGTCTCATACGGGAAATATATGCTTACGCCGTAGCAGCGCGAGATCGTGGACTTGTTGTATTTCACACAGCCCTGCAGCGCGTCCGCGAGCTTTTTGGACTCATCGGTGCCGATGCGAAGCGCGAGATCGACGAGATCGACCTGATTTATCCTGTTGCTCTGAGCGAACTGCCGCACGCCGGCGCGCGCGTTCGACACCTGCTCGTAGTTATCCGACTGCAAAAGCTCATTCGTTGACGACGCAAAATCGCGGAACACCGTCGGAAGCGCGCCCTGAAGCTCCGCAAGGTCTATGACCGACAGCGTGACCTGCGCGCTCGGAGAAGCGGAGGTGGAGGCATAGACGAAGTTGTCTATGATGTTCTGCGCGAGCTCCACCGTGGATATTGAGGTGTTCTCGGACAGCTTCGTGAGCCAGCTCGTGTAGTCCCAGCCCGTGCCGGGCTCGAGCTCCTCGGAGGCGATCAGATAGTCCGCGTAATTGTTGCACACGAGAGCCGTCTCGAGCGTAGCCATCAGACAGGCGTCGAATCCTATCCAATCGAAGGTGCAGTCCGCCGACTTGAGCGCGGAGTCTATCTTACTGAGCGTCATCGTCGACGAGCCGGGATTTTTCTCATCATAGCCGTAGCCCGAGAGCGAACCGCCGCCGTGATCCCAGAATATCAGCACATTTCTGTCGGCGGGATAATTC
Organism: Oscillospiraceae bacterium; assembly: GCA_017518445.1. GTDB lineage: Bacteria > Bacillota > Clostridia > Oscillospirales > Oscillospiraceae > RGIG6097. Next base: position 5,154 of record JAFWVB010000021.1, read on the forward strand.
TTCTTGCAGTATTTTATAAACTCTGTAAGGTTAGTCGGGTCTGTCATAGACGCCCTGCCCGCGTTATCCTCAAGCAGGCGCAGACCGTCGTTCTCGACCTTGTATATCTGGTTTCGATCGCTCGAAACGACATTGTTTTTCCACTGCTTACAGCCGCCGGTTTCGACGATGACGTTGACTTTGTCGGAGATCGTTGCGCTCAGCATCTCCTGCAGATCGTTCGTGCCCATGCCGTAGCGCGACTCGAGATCCGTGCCGCACATATAGACCATGACGGTGACGGTATCGCGTCCTCCGCCGAGCGGCTTTACGCGCTTTTCACGCGCGAGAGGCGACACGGTGAGATCGACATTCGTATCGTTTGCCGTGGGCTGACCGGACAGTAACGATCCCTGATGAGTGCCGGACTGACCGCTTTGGGAATAGCTCTCACCGGACCCCGAAGGGCTGTCCGAGCCGAAAATGCCGCCGCCCTTGCAGCTTTTCATAAAGTACATGACGGCGATAACGATCAGCGCGATTATAAGCAGCTTTTTGAGATTTAACGGCTGCGAGGCGCGCTGTCCCTGCTGTGTCTGCCCGTGATACTGCTGTCCCGAGGCCGGTTGCTGTCCCTGCGGGCGCGCGTACTGCTTATCATCGCCGGACGAGCCGGGCCTTACGCCGCCGCCGACGGGGCGCGAGCCGGTATTGATTTTATCACCTTTGCCGACCCCGACGGAGCCGGACTCTGTCGTTTTGCGCCGACTGTGCGGTCTGTTGTTTTTATCCATGATTTCCGCCCCCTTTATGGGAAAAAAGTTATGAATACAGTATAGCGTATAATTTTTATACAGGCAATATATTTATTAAAATGAAAAAATATTTACTTTAACGACCTGTCGTGATATAATTAACAAAACATAAAATGGCACATTTTCCGAGTTTTCGCGCCGTTATAAAGGGGAGGGCTTGCGCTATGACCGACAAAAGAAGGGCTATCCGCGTTCGCCGCATCGTTTCATTGGCTGTATTGACGCTGTTGTTTGCCTATCTTTTATTCGGCGGCGCCGTCGGAAACAATATTAAGGGAAGGCTTATAGAAGCAAAACTGAAAAAATACAAGATGCCGGAAAATACAAGCATTGTTGACACGATAAGCCTTACAATGAATACAAGCGGGACGGGAAATCATTGTGAAATAGTCTACGCCCTGGTTCTGCGATCAGAGCTTCCGCCGGAAATAATAAAAGAGGAATTTCAGCAAAAAGGTCTGCCCGAATTTTGTTATTATGCTTTCCCGTACCCCTATGACAACGAAAATGAGATGCAGCCGTCGCAGGTGATCGACGCTGTTGATGAGGCTTTTTATGGCGATACAGACCGGCACGGCGGAGATTTTATTTTCTTGATTGGCGTCGATGAGGCGTTCTCACAAATGGACATTCGGGGACATTGACTGAAAGAAAAGCACAAACATAGCGGGACTGCCCGCTTCGCGGCACTCCCGTGCGGCGTATTTAACGCGCTTCGCGCATGAGGCCGCCGGTTCGACCTGCAACGCAAAACGAAAAAACAGGATGCCCCACAAAGTGGGACAGCCTGTTTTTTGGTCCGAGTGACTGGAGTCGAACCAGCGGCCTCTTGAACCCCATTCAAGCGCGCTACCAACTGCGCTACACCCGGATATTTTTATCAAGCCCAATTATATTAACACATTACGGCGAAATTTGCAAGAACAATTATTTAAGCGGACGAATATTTTTCGTATCCGCCCGAAAACCGCCTTACGGGCGCACCTCGATTATCTCGAGCCCGAGCTTTTTCGCGTAGTTTATCGTGTGCATCGTGCCGCCGATTGCCTCGCCGTATACCGTCACAAGCACCGACGAATGCTCGACCATGTACATATTGCGCTTTAGCATACAGTCGCGCGTATATTCGCTCTGCAAAAGCGTGCTTTTATCACACGCCGCGACGAGGCGGCGATAGCGGCGCTTTAAGCCCTCGTCCCACGAATTTGACTGCCCCTCGCACGGTATCGCGGCTTCGATCGTCACGTCCTCGCGCATATCGCGAAGACGCATTACAGCCTCGCAGAAATACATATCGCACCCCGGCGCCATGCCGCATATATAGTGGCGTATCCCCGCGCAGTAGAGCGCGTCCGCTATGTCGAACAGCTTTTCCTTAAGGGCGACACAGCGCGGATCGTCCTCGTCATAGCGCCACGGCAGCTTTGCTGGGCGGTGGCCTGAGAAGCAGCAGGTTATATCCGGCGCGGCTTCAAGAAACATTACATCAGCTCCTAACGGGATCATTTTAAGCCAAATTTTTTTATTTGTCAAAACGGTTGCAAAAATCGGAATATGTGCTATAATGTGTGCAAATATAATATCGACGTCTTCAGGGCAGGGTGAAATTCCCGATTGGCGGTAAAGTCCGCGAGCTTTTTGCAGAGCCGGTGAAACTCCGGCACCAACAGTTAAAGTCTGGATGGAAGAAGATGCTCGGCGTCGCTTTGCGCGCCGATATCACGCCGTCACGCCCGATTTTCGGGCGCTTTTTATTGCGCTGATCCGCCGGATATACCAATGGAGGTATTTTTATGAAAAACAATGTAAGAAAGCTGACGGTCATGGCGATGCTCGCCGCGCTGTCGGTGGTGCTCGTCTATCTGATCCACTTCCCGATATTCCCGTCCGCGCCGTATCTTGAGTACGACCCCGCCGATATCCCGATACTCGTCGGCACATTCGCGTTCGGACCCGTCGCGGGGATAATCCTCACCGTCGTCGCGTGCGGCATACAGGCGCTCACTGTGAGCGCGGCGAGCGGGCTTTACGGCTTTATCATGCACGTCATAGCAACGGGGACGATCGTCATCGTCGCGGGCTGTATCTACAGGGCAAAGCGCACGCTGGGAGGCGCGGTGGTCGCGCTCGTCGCAGGTACGGTCGCTTGGTGCGCCGTCATGCTCGTCGCAAATCACTTTGTAACGCCCGCGTTTACGGGCATGCCGACCGAGGCGGTGGACGCTATGCTCCTGCCCGTGATACTGCCGTTCAATCTCATAAAGGCGGGAGTAAACTGCCTCGTAACCTTCCTTGTCTACAAGCCGATCTCGCGCTATGTGATAAAAAACGAGAAGAGCAAATAAAGCGCGGCGAAAGCAAAAAAACGACCTCCGGTGCGTTTACGCATCGGAGGTTGTTGGCTTTTTAGCCGTTGACTGAATTTCCGGAGCCGTTTCCGTTCATGCTCCCGTTACCGTTCATGTTACCGTTCATGTCGTCGTTCATGCTGCCGGAATTTCCGTTTGCGGTATCGGAACGATCGGTGCTGTAATCCTTTTCGATATCGCGCGTATCGTTTTCCGCCTTGCGCATATCGTCCTCCGCACGGCGCTCCGAGCCGTCGTCCATAATGCCGCCGTCGCGCACGTCGCTTATCGTGCCGTCGGTGGTGTTGTCGTCCGGGTCGGCCGTCATGCTGCGGCAGCCCGCAAAGCATACGAGCATCGCGGCGATCATAAATACAGATATTAGCTTTTTCATTTTTTCCTCCTGAATATTCCGCATTTGCGGAAAAATCGATTAATTGAGTTACGAAAATATTATCTGTATTTTGCGCCGTTTAAGTATGCTAATTTATGTAAGTCCGACGGAAATCGACAGTTCGCGTTTTGGAAAATTTTTCGATTTTTCGTCGATACGCTTAGAATATGGAGCACACAGTGCTCCGCTACAGAGATAAGGAGGCTTTTTTACGTCGTAAAATCACCGCCGCCCCGTTGGGGCGGCGGCGTTTTTTTATTTGCGCTTATTTTACATTTTCAATAAATCTCAC
>JAFWVB010000022.1 GCA_017518445.1 Oscillospiraceae bacterium
ACGCGCGCTTTCTGCGGCTCAAGGAGCGCGTCGTGGGCTCATTTCTGCTCCGCCGCGATAAATTCCGGTTCAGAAAGGATTACCGCTTTTTCAAGTGTCCCTCCTGCCGCACTGTTCTGCGCGTGCCGAGGGGCAAGGGCAGAATCAGAATTACCTGCCACCGCTGCGGAGAGCTGTTTATAAAGAAGACGTAAAAATACCGCCGATATCGGCGGTATTTTTGCATTAAAAGCGTAATATTGCGGCGAGCCGTATTATTTCATTCGCATTTCGTCCTCTATGCGGAGCAGTCTGTTGTACTTTGCCACTCTGTCCGTGCGGCACGGCGCGCCGAATTTGACCTGCCCGACGTTGAACGCGACGGCGAGATCCGCTATGAACGTGTCCTCCGTTTCGCCGGAGCGGTGCGACATAACGCAGGCATAGCCGCCGCGCCGCGCTATTCGCATAGCCTCTATCGCCTCGGTCAGCGTGCCGACCTGGTTCGGCTTTATGAGCACGGCGTTCGCGACTCCCTTATCCATCCCCTGCTGAATACGCTCCGCGTTCGTGACGAATAGGTCGTCGCCGACGAGCTGAATTCTTTTGCCAAGCTCCTGCGTGAGCTTTTGCCATCCCGCCGTGTCCCTGTCGGCGCAGCCGTCCTCGATGGAGCGTATCGGGTACGCCCTGCAAAGCCGCGCCCAGTGCTCCACAAGCTCGTCGGATGACAGCGTTCTGCCGCTCTTGGGCTGATTATATACGCCGCTTTTTTCATCATACCATTCCGACGCTGCCGCGTCGAGGGCGATAACAAAATCCTTTCCCGGCTCAAAGCCCGCCTTTTCTATCGCGCAGAGCAGCTTTTCTATTGCCTCCTCGTCGGAGCTGATATTAGCGGCAAAACCGCCTTCATCCCCCACCCCGCTCGATTTTACGAGCTTTTTTAGCGCGTGATACACCTCTGCGCATTTCCTCAACATCTCATGAAAGCGTGTTTCCCCCACCGGCATTATCATGAACTCCTGCGTATCGAGCCCGTTTCCGGCGTGAACGCCGCCGTTTATGACGTTCATCATCGGCACGGACAGCTCCGGCTTTCCCGCGCCGCCGAGGTATTTGTAAAGCGGAAGCCCCGCCGCCTTCGCCGCCGCTTTAGCGCAGGCGAGCGACACGGCGAGTATCGCGTTTGCGCCGAGCCGCGATTTGTCCTTCGTGCCGTCGAGGGCGCAGAGCGAGAGATCGAGTCCCGCCTGGTCGCGCGAGTCCATCTGCAAAATACATTCGCGTATCTCGCCGTCTATCGCGCCCGCCGCACGCAGTACGCCCTTTCCGTTGTATCTCGCGATATCCTCGTCGCGCTTTTCGCACGCCTCCCAGTCGCCCGTGGACGCGCCGGACGGCACGGACGCGGACGCTCTGACTCCGCATTCGAGGAACACCTCCGCCTCTACGGTCGGGTTGCCGCGCGAATCGAGTATCTCCCTTCCGCGGATATTTGAAATCTTAAAACAAGTGTCCATGCTTCACCTCTGAATGTTTTTTAATATTGTGTGTAAAAATGAGCAAAAAATACCGCAAAAAAGGCGCAAAAATCCGAGGTCGGCTTGACCTCGGATTTTTACATTTTATGCCGTTTTTACTTTTCGCCCATATCAAGGGTGTTACGCCGCAGTCTTCACCTTCACATCACGCGACACGCTGGCGCTGCCGGGAGTTGTGGTATCGCTGCCGGTGCCGAAAAGCTGCACCCAATACAAGGTACCGTCGCATTCAAAACAGCCGATGCCGATTTGGGTAGAATTTCTATTGAGAATATTGTTCCGATGCCCCTCGGAGTTCATCCATGCGGTCATAACATCCGACGCCGAACGTTGACCGTTAGCAATGTTTTCCGCGTTCACATAACCGCCGGTGTAGCTGCCGTCAGAGTCAATGGAAAAGCAAAGTTCGCCGTTTGGACGGGTGTGACTGAATGAAACTACACATTCCGCCGCGCGCAGCATAGCCATTTCCGTGAGCTGGCCGCTCAATGTAAAGGCGGACAAGCCGTTATCGGCGCGATTGCGGTTGACTGAATCCAGCACTGCCTGCACCAGGTCATAGCGCGCCTTACCCTTAACAGTCACCGTGCCCGGGTCGTCTGCCGGTTCGTCAGCCGCCGCGGGGCTGTCGGAATTGTTGTTTGCATTCGGTACCATATCACGATAGAGGAAGGTCACGATCTGACCTCTTGTGCAGACGTCGTCGGGGCTGAACTTGCCGGCGCTGGTGCCGGTGGTGATGTCATTTTTGACCGCCCAAAGCACGGCGGCATTGTAATAAGCGCCGCTTGACACATCGGCAAACGGATTGCTTGCGCTGCCGGCAGAGGGCGTGTTCTCAAATCGGTGCAGGAATGTCACGACCTGTCCGCGGGTGCAGCCGTCACTTGGGCTGAACGTCGCGGCTCCGGTGCCTTTTGTGATATTCTTTTCAACCGCCCACAAAACCGCCTTGTAGTAATAGTCGCCGGGCTTCACGTCGGTGAAGGGGCTACTGCTGCCGGTCGGCTCGGGGCAGCCCGCCGCACGCCACAGTAACGTCACGAC
>JAFWVB010000023.1 GCA_017518445.1 Oscillospiraceae bacterium
AAACGGCAACGGCTCGACGATAAGCTCCGTTTTGCGCCGCGAGCTTGAGAAAAACCTCGATCGCGGCGAGCAAAGCATACTTTTCATAAACCGCCGCGGCGCGTCAAATTTCGTAGTATGCGGGGAGTGCGGAAGCACCTACACCTGCCCGAACTGCAGTGTCTCGATGAAATACCACTCTGCAAACAGGCGCGTTATGTGCCACTATTGCGGTCATTCGGAGAGCCTGCCGGAGAAATGCCCGGAGTGCGGCGGTATTCTCGCCTTTATAGGCGCGGGTACGCAGAAGGTCGAAACGGAGCTGAAGGAGCTTTTTCCCGACGTTTCTATTCTGCGCATGGATACGGATACTGTGTCGCCGGCAAATTCGCACGACAAAATTTTGTCCGATTTTCGGAAAAACGCCGTGCCTATACTCGTCGGCACGCAGATGGTCACAAAAGGGCTCGACATCGAAAACGTCACGCTTGTCGGCGTCATATCGGCGGATCAATCGCTGTACGTCAACGACTATCGGGCGCATGAGCGCACGTTCAGCATGATAACGCAGGTCATCGGACGCTCCGGCAGGGGCGAAAAGGAGGGGCGTGCCGTCATACAGACGTTCACGCCCGAAAACGAGGTGATACGGCTCGCGTCGGCGCAGGATTACAACGGCTTTTACGAGCGCGAGATAGAGCTTAGGAAGATACTTAGGTGTCCGCCGATAGCCGATATTTTTACGCTTACCGTATTCGGACAGGACGAGGCGGCTGTTTTGAAAGGCTGCGGCACAGTCAAGGCGTCGCTTGTCAATTATCTCGGAGACGACGATGATGTGAGGATACTCGGCATCGCGCCCGCGCCTGTCGTAAAGGTAAACAACAAGTACCGGTACAATGTAACGGTCTGCTGCAGCAACACAAAGCGCATACGCGAGGTTATAGCGCATATCGTATGCCGGTTTTCGGCGGACAAGCGTTATCGCGGGCTGTCGATATACGCGGATATCAACAGAATGGATTAGAGAGGATATTTCAGATGGCTTTGAGGTATATATTAAAGGAGGACGACAAGCAGCTTTACAAGGTCAGCCGCGAGGTTAAAAATTTCGACGGACGACTGCACACGCTGCTTGACGATATGCGTGAGACGCTCCTTGACGCGGATGGCGTCGGGCTTGCCGCGCCGCAGGTCGGGGTGCTTCGGCGGGCGGTAATCGTAGTTGATACCAACAGGGAGGAGCTTTCCCCGGAGGAGCAGATAATAGAGCTTGTAAATCCCGTCATCGTCGCCGTTGAGGGCGAGCAGGAGGGGGCGGAGGGCTGCCTCAGCGTCCCAGGCGTTTACGGTATTGTAAAAAGACCGGAAAAGGTCACGGTGCGCGCTTTTGACCGATTCGGTAATGAGTTTGAGGTAACAGGAGAAGGGCTTACGGCAAGGGCTTTTTGCCATGAGATAGACCATCTCGACGGGCATATTTTCAAGGAGTTTGCCTCTCGGATACTCACGCCGGAGGAGCTTGACGAGATGTATGGCGACGATGAAGATGAAAACGCGGAGGATAGCGTCGAATGAGAGTGCTTTTCATGGGAACGCCGGACTTCGCGGCGGCGTCGCTCGAGCGTCTGTACGACGCGGGCTTTGACGTGTGCGGGGTTTTTACGAAGCCGGATAAGCCCGTCGGACGCGGAATGAAGCTCGCGGAAACGCCGGTAAAGACGCTTGCCGCGGCGCACGGCACGCCTGTTTTTCAGCCGTCGACGCTTCGGGACGGCGCGGTTATGGATACGATACGCGCTTTATCGCCGGACGTTATATGCGTAGTCGCTTACGGGAAAATACTGCCGAAGGAAATACTCGACTATCCGAGATACGGGTGCGTGAACATACACGGATCTGTACTGCCTAAATATCGCGGCGCCGCGCCGATACAGTGGTCTGTGTTAAACGGCGAGAAAACGGCCGGAGTGACGTCGATGTATATGGCGGAGGAGATGGACGCGGGCGATATAATAGATATACGCACGACGGAAATCGGCGCGGAGGAGACGAGCGGAGAGCTTTTCGACAGACTAAAGGTAATTGGCGGAGAGCTTCTCTGCGATACGCTTAAAAGCATTGAAAACGGCACGGCGTCAAGAACGCCGCAGGATCATTCGCGCGCGACGAAAGCGCCGATGATCACAAAGGAGATGTGCCCGATAGACTGGTCGAAAACATATTCGGTGATCGACTGCCATGTGCGCGGGCTTTTGCCGTCGCCGGTCGCGACTGCAAAATTCGGAAATGGAGTTTACAAGATATTCAAGGTCACGCGGGGTGCGGATAAGACCGATAAGCCTTGCGGCACAGTCGTTTCATCAGATGACACGGGAATAGAGGTCGTGTGCGGAGACGGGACGGTCATAATAACCGAGCTTCAAGCTCCCGGCGGCAGGCGCATGAGCGCCGCAGACTATCTGCGGGGGCATAAGCTGTGATCTCCGCGAGAGAGGCGGCGCTCAAGGCGCTCGCGGCATACAGGCGATCAGGCTCGTGGTCGTCGATTTTTCTGAACAATCTGACGGTTAAAGAGGGGATAGACCGGCGGGATGCCGCGCTCGCGTCCAATATCTGCGCCGGAGTGCTTCAGAATATGTATCTCTGCGATTTTTATATCGCGTCGTATTCGAGCATAAAGCCCGAAAAAATCGAGCCGATAGTGCTCGATATAATGCGGCTCTCGGTATATCAGCTCGTTTTTCTCGACAGGATACCTCATTCAGCAGCCGTTAACGAGGCGGTCGCACTGTGTAAAAAATACTCAAACAGACGCTCCGCGGGCTTTGTGAACGCGGTTTTGAGGAAAATATCATCGGAAGCCGGCAACCTGCCGGAACCGAATTTCGGCTCTGAGAGTAAAAATCTGTCCGTAAAATACAGCCACCCCGAGTGGCTCGTTGAGGAGCTTACAGGCACGCTCGGCACGGAGGAATGCGAGGCGCTTCTGAAGCTCCACAACACCGTGCCGGAGACATTTTTGCAGGTAAATACGACCATCGCGGAGACGGACGCGGTTTTTAAGGAACTGTCGGAGCACGGATGCCGCGTGTCGATTCACCCGTGGCTTCGGGACTGTCTTGTGCTAAGCGGCGGAGGAGTTGAGAGTCTTCCCGGTTTTGCCGAAGGCAAGTTTTATGTGCAGGACCCCGCCGCTCGCCTCGCGGTGACGGCGGCAAACCCGCGAGATGGCGATATTATAATAGACGGCTGTGCCGCGCCGGGCGGAAAATCGTTCGCCGCTGCCATAGCGATGTGCGGCAGGGGAAGGGTCATTTCCTGCGACATACATGAGAATAAGTTAGGGCTTATACGGTCAGGCGCGGAGCGTCTCAGACTCGGTATAATCGAGACTCGCGCGCTTGACGCGCGACGCGCGCACGCGGAAATTTCAGAGAAGGCGGACGTCGTTATCGCCGACGTGCCGTGCTCCGGAATCGGTGTTATACGAAAAAAGCCGGAGATACGGTATAAGCAAAAGGAAGAAATCGCAGGACTGCCGCGCATACAGCTCGATATACTGGAGAGCCTGTCGGCGTGCGTAAAGCCGGGCGGCGTTCTGCTCTATTCGACCTGTACGCTTTTGGAGAGTGAAAACAGAGAGGTCGTCGAGAGTTTTCTCGCGTCGCACGGCGATTTTTCGACGGAGCTGTTCACGCTCCCGCATGTCGGGGAGGCGTCGGACGGGATGATAACGCTTTTCCCGCAAAGGTCGGGAACCGACGGGTTTTTTATATGCAAAATGAGAAGAAAATGAGCCTTCGGAGGCGGATATGAAAGAGAATATAAAATCCATGTTTCCGGAGGAGATAAAAGCGGCGCTCCGCGACATGGGGGAAAGCGAATACCGTGGAGATCAGATATTCAAATGGCTCCATTCCGGCGCGCGCGGCTTCGACGACATGACGAACATATCGAAGGAGCTTCGCGAAAGGCTCAAGGAGCGTTATTATATAACCGCGCCGGACATAATAAAAAAGCAGATATCAAAAACCGACGGCACGGTAAAGTATCTGTGGCGGCTGTATGACGGCAACGCGATCGAGAGTGTCGTGATGAAATATAAATACGGCAATACCGTGTGCATTTCATCGCAGGTCGGGTGCAGGATGGGGTGTGCGTTCTGCGCGTCCACGCTCGGCGGGCTCGTGAGAAATTTAGAGCCGTCGGAGCTTATCGACCAGGTGCTGTTTTCACAGCTCGACAGCGGCGAAAAAATCTCGAATATCGTGCTGATGGGTATAGGAGAGCCGCTCGATAATTTTGATAACGTGATGCGTTTTTTGAAACTCGTAAATCACCCGAACGGGCTCAATATCGGAATGCGTCATATATCGCTTTCTACTTGCGGATTATTAGAAAAAGTTGACAAAATATCCACTTATAATTTACAATTAACTTTATCACTTTCACTTCACGCGCCGGACGACGAGACGCGGTCGCGCATAATGCCCGTGAACAGGGCTTACGGCGTGGACAGCGTACTGGAAGCGTGCAAAAGATATTTTGATGCGACCGGTCGGCGCATATCGTTTGAATACGCGATGATAGACGGCGTAAACGACACGCCGTACCACGCGGAGCTTTTGGCAAAAAAACTGCGCGGAACTAACTGCCACGTCAATTTAATACCGCTCAACGACGTGGAGGAAAGTCCGCTCCGTCCGAGCACTCCGCAGACCTTGCGGGCGTTTACGGACACGCTTCAGAAAAGCGGGATAAACGTGACGGTGAGGCGCAGGCTCGGCGGCGATATAGACGCCTCCTGCGGACAGCTTCGCAGAAAGGCGATAAACGGCAACAGGAGTTAATATGATTTCTTGGGCAGTAACAGACAAGGGTATAGTCCGCAAGCAAAACCAGGACGCCTATTACGCATACTGCGACGAGGAGCGTAGGTTTGCGCTTTTGGCCGTGTGCGACGGTATGGGCGGCGCTAAGGCGGGCAACGTGGCGAGCGCCCTGGCGATCGATACGTTTTGCGGTGAATTTCGCAAAAATTTCGAGCTTGACCCTTCGGAAAATAAAATAGAGGGCTATGTGACCGACGCTTTCGCATCTGCCAACGCCCGCGTTTACGAGAGCAGCTCGACGAACAGCGAATATTCCGGCATGGGCACGACGCTTGTCGCGGCGGTCTTGTGCGGCGACAGCACCGTTGTGGCGAACGTCGGGGACAGCCGCGCGTACCGCATATCGCCTACATACGGCATAAGGCAGATAACTCGGGATCATTCCGTCGTCGAGGATCTGATAGAGCGCGGCGATATAACGCGCGCGGAGTCGCGGCGACATCCGAATAAAAACCTTATAACTAAGGCGGTCGGCACTCTGCCGGAGCTAGGCGCGGATCTGTTTTTCCCGCAGATAGAGGACGGAGATTTCCTGCTTTTATGCTCCGACGGGCTTTCAAATCTTGTCGGAGATCAGGAGCTGCTGTACGAGGTGCTTCGCGCCGACAGCCTCGAGGATGCGGGAGAGCGATTGCTCAATTTGAGCTTTTCGCGCGGCGCGCCGGACAACATAGCGATAGTGCTGTTTAAGAAGTGACTTGGGAGGACAATGATGAGTAACGATAAGTATATCGGTCAATTTCTCGATAACCGGTATGAGATACTTGAAAAAATCGGCTCCGGCGGCATGGCGGATGTGTTTAAGGCGCGCTGTCATAGACTAAATCGCCTTGTGGCTATAAAAATACTGAAAAGCGATCTCGCGCAGGACCCCGATTTCAGACGCCGTTTCCACGCGGAGTCCCAGGCGGTAGCCATGCTCTCCCAGCCGAACATTGTCTCCGTTTACGACGTGAGCCGCACGGGCGATACCGAGTATATAGTCATGGAGCTTATCGAGGGCATAACGCTCAAGCAGTACATAAACCGCAAGGGCGTTTTGAACTGGAAAGAGGCGCTCCATTTCGCAACGCAGACGGCGAAGGCGCTAAGTCACGCGCATTCGCGAGGGATAATCCACCGCGATATAAAGCCGCACAATATAATAATACTCAAGGACGGAAGCGTAAAGGTCGCGGATTTCGGGATAGCCCAGCTTTTGTCCACACAGCAGAACACGCTGACACAGCAAGCGCTGGGCTCCGTACATTACATCTCGCCGGAGCAGGCGAAGGGCGGTCATGTCGACGAGAGAAGCGATATTTATTCGCTCGGCGTCGTCATGTATGAAATGCTGACGAGCAGACTGCCGTTCGAGGGCGAGTCCGCCGTTTCGGTGGCGATACAGCATATAAGCTCCATCCCGCTCATGCCGCAGGAGATAAATCCCGACATACCGGCAGGGCTCGAGCAGATAACGATGCACGCGATGGAGCCGAACCTCGATATGCGCTATGCGTCCGCGGACGAGATGCTGAAAAATCTTGAAGAATTCAGAAAAAATCCGGATATTGTTTTCGATTACAGCGGTTACACGCCGTCTGTAAGCGCCGATCCGGACGAGACGCGCGTCATAAACGGCGCTGTTCCCGCGGCGCCGGCTGTCACGCACAAGCCCGCCGCGCAGACTGTGCTAAAGCCCGTAAAAAGGCAGGAAAAGAGCTACGGCAGGAAAAAGGGAGACAATCGAAACAGACACCGCGCGTCGTTTATGATAGGGCTCGGAAGTGTCGCGATAATCATAATCCTGCTTGTGGTATTCATGTGGAATTATTTCGTGAAGGGCATAATAGATCCTCAGCAGGAGTATATCACCGTGCCGAGATTTATCGGGCAATACATCGACGCGGTCGAGGGAAATTCGGAATACTTGCTGGATTACAAATTCGACAAGGAATATCAGAAAACCGACGACTATCAGGAGGGCTATATAATTCAGCAGGATCCGCCTGAGGGACGGGAGATGATAAAGCGGCAGGAAGGAATTAAAGTGAAACTCACCGTCGCGCAGAGCGAGGACAAGGTGCTCATGCCGCAGCTTCTCAACAAGGACTACCGTGAGGCGAGCACGCAGATAAACCATCTCGGTCTTGATCTGACGGTACAGCTTGAACCCGTATATGACGACGCCGTTACAAAGGATTACGTCATAGACCAGTACCCCGCCGCAGGCGAACAGCTTACCGACGGTAGCACGATATATATTACCTACAGCCTCGGTCCGGAGGAGCACAACGTAAAGGTTCCTAATGTGACCGGTCTGTCCGAATCGCAGGCAATAGCGAGATTAAAGAGCTATGATCTAGTCTGCAAGGTCGAATACGTGGACGACGACGCGATAAAGGGCAAGGTCATTTTCCAGAGCTATATAGCGGGCGAGACCGTTCCTGTGAAAACGGAGGTAGTGATCCAGGTTTCCAACGGGCCGGTCATCGTTGAGCCGCCCGTGGAGGAAGACCCGCCGGTCTACATTCTGCCGCCGGACGATACCGAGGATCCTGTTAATACAGATCCGGATACAGGTGAGATCACGCCGGGTGCATAATGACAGGCACGATATTTAAAGCATTAAGCGGCTTTTACTATGTTGAAGCCGAAGGCGAAACCGTCCGGTGCAAGGCTCGCGGGCGGTTTCGGCGCGAGAAAATAAGCCCGCTTGTCGGAGATCGCGTCACCATATCGGACGCCGGCGACGGCACGGGTATAATCGACGAGATACTGCCGCGTAAAAACTGCTTTATACGCCCTCCGGTTGCTAATATCGACCAGATAATAATAGTCGCGTCGGCGGCGATACCGATAACCGCGCCCTTTCTTATCGACCGAATTGCCGCGATAGCGGAAATAAACGACTGCGAGCCGATAATATGCGTGAATAAGATAGATCTCAAGGCGGGAGATGAATTGAGGGACATCTATTCGTCAGCCGGATTCAAAACTATCATGCTCTGCGCGACGGACGGCACGGGGATAGACGAGCTGGGCGAGCTAATGCGCGGAAAGATAAGCGCCATGACGGGCAATTCCGGTGTCGGTAAATCGAGTATTCTAAACGCGCTCGGCGGGTATGATATACAGGTCGGAGAGGTCAGCGAGAAGTTAGGGCGCGGCCGCCACACGACACGGCATGTCGAGCTGTATAAGCTGCGCTCCGGCGGCGTTGTCGCGGATACGCCGGGCTTTTCGGCGTTCGACACGGAGGCTATGGAATTGAACGACGCCGAAAAGCTGCAATACGCGTTCAGAGAGTTTGCGCCGTATATAGGCAAATGCCGCTATACAGGCTGCGCTCACACAAAAGAGGCGGGCTGCGCCGTTTTGGAGGCGCTTCGCGCAGGGGAAATATCGGAGAGCCGCCACAGCAGTTATCTGCGGCTTTATGAGCAGGCAAAGAAATTCAAAAAATGGGAGAACAAATCTTCCGATATGTAAAGAAAGCCACCCTAAAACGGGCGGCTTTCTCTATATTATAAAAGCTGTATGGCGTATTTCGTAACAATCATCGCCGCGCGAGCGTATAATATACTGAACAGCAAAAACGGGAGGTGCGGCAAATTGCGGCGTTGGCAGCGCGGAAGGTGCTTCGGGCTTATCATGGCGGCGGTCGGTATCATAATCGTTCTCGCCATGATCCTCCCGACGTTCGTGTGGTGGTTTCTGCTCGCGGGGGCGCTTATAGCGTGCGGGCTCGTTCTGATTTTTAACTGATATTTCGCATTTTGGAGGGTATATGATGAAAATCATTATTATCAAATCGCCGAGGTTTTTGCGCGGAATTCTCAAATTCCTTTTCAAAATTTGAAACAAGCTGTAATATAGCGGCGGTATCGTAAATATAAATACTCCAGAACATAAACTTTAAGGGGAGAGTAATATGGAGCTGGAGTTTAACAAGGAGACTGTCATATATCAGAAAAAGGTCTGCGACGTGACCGTAACGCATGAGCAGACGCAGGAGGCGATAGTGCCGGACGCGCTTCCCGATGTGTTCGAGATACTGTCTACATATTCAAACGTCTGTCTGCGCGGCAAGGATACGGAAAGCGGCAGAGTCGTCGTCACCGGAGTCGCGGAGACGAGCGTTCTGTTCTCGACGGAGGGCGGCGGCAGAGTGAGAAGCATGGCTGTGAACGTGCCGTTTACCGTTTCAGCCGACTGTGCGGAAATAACGAATGAGAGCGCGGTCATAGCGGACGTTACCGTGCTGTCAGCCGAGACAAAGCTCATAAATCCGCGAAAGGTGCTCGTGAAGCTCAATCTCTGCGCCGGGCTTAAATGCTATAACGACGCGCAGATATGCGTCATGTGCGGCGCGGATGGGGAAGGGATAGAGGCTCTTGCGCGGACGTCAAAGGCGGAAACGGTCAAAAGCGTTACGGAAAAGACGTTTATCATCTCCGACGAATACGGAATTTCCGGCTCAAAGGCGCCTGTCGGAAATATACTCGCCTGCACCTCGCGTCTGTATGCCGAGGACGTTAAGGTCATCGGAACGAAGCTGATAATCTCAGGCAGGGTCGGTTCGAGCGTCATATATCTCTCGGACTCCGGCGAGGAGATAGAGTGCGCCGATTTCTCGACGATGTTCTCTCAGGTCGTGGAGCTGCCGGACCAGTCGGACGACTGCGGCAGCCAGATATTTCTCATGCTGACGGGGGCGTATTACAATGTCGCCGCCATCGGAGGCGCAAAGGGAATCTCGGCTGAAATACACGTCGTGGCGCAGGTCGAGACGACATGCGAGACCGATATAACCTATGTCGCGGATATTTTCGGCACGACACGCGCCGTCGAATGCGAACTGTGCTGTGTGGAGTTGAGCGAGCGCGCGGAGATGACCGAGGTCAGCGAGATGCTGCGCGGCAGTATAGCCCTCGGCAGCGCGGCGGACAGAATACTTCGCTCCGATTACAGCGCGTCGGTCGTATCCGTCGTCAGGACGGAAAACGGCATCGAGGCAAATATACGGGCGGCGGCGTCGGTTTTATACATATCTCAGGGCGTCGAAGTCGGAAGCGCGCGCGGAAATATCGAGGGTTCTGTCGTGCTGCCGGTATCGAACGACGATGGACTGTGCGTGACGTGTAAGACGGGCGACGAGATATACGTTACGCCCGCCGGAAACGAGCTTGAGATATGCGTGCCGATCGTGCTCGGCATATCGAAAAACGAGAAGCGCACCATCGAATGCGTAGTAAACGCGAGCGTCTCGGAGGATGAGCGTGATCTGTCGGATCGCCCGTCGGTGATACTGTATAAGACGCAGGAGAGCGACGACATGTGGAGCATAGCAAAGCGATTCGGCACGTCGAGGCTGTCGATAGCTGAGGCAAACTCGCTCGACGCGGCGGATACGCTTACCAAAGGCACGCTGCTTTTGATACCGAAAATGAGATAAGGAGAGGCTCCCGACCGTATGTGTCGGGAGCCTTCAGCTTATTTGGTGTTCTGATTTTGCTTTCTGTTTTCGGCGTTCTGGTTTTGCTCGACCTGTCTGTTTGCCGGGTTCTCGCCCGATTTGTTTTTCGCATTCTTGCTGTCCTTGTTTTTTGCCATTCGGTAGTCCTCCTTAACCGTGATGATACAATTATTTCCAAAAATGCCGTCTTTATACAAAAGGAGGTTTTAGAAAAAGGAATATTTTTAAGTATCAGTGAAACAATTTCCGTCTTTCGCCGTCTATTATAACAGAGGTGATATGTATGGAAAGGACGCTTAAAGCGGCTTTGATATTCATCGCGGGCGCGGCAGTGCTTGCTTTGATATTTTTCGCATTTTTCGATTTTTCAAAAAGCACCAAGCCGGGAAATACGTCTCCGGATAAATACACGACCGCGGTATCGGACGAGGCGGAGCGGGCGAAAATTATAGCCTCGGTCGCTGATATTATGCGACGCGGCGAGAGGACGGATATAGAGCTTTCCGATGGCAATTTCACGCAGTATGAGGCGGACGACGGGAAATTCGTTATAGTTACCCCGCTCGACGACGGTACGGTTCGGTATGAAACATACAGCGACGCCTCCAGATTATATAAGTTTTGCCTCAAGGAGGGTGAGACCGTTGATGACGCCGACGCGGACAAAATCGAAATGACCGTATTCAATGCGGCGGCATACAGGGTGGACAACAGACTTAAATCGTATAATTACAAAATCGGCGAAACGGTAGTTACCGTAGAGAAAAACGGCAAGGGCAAAATCATTTCGATAAGAGCCGAGAAATATGAAAATGAGTGAAAATGGTATATATCGCCCCCGCCCGTAAACAGGGCGGGGGATAATTTTTGCGGCGAAATACGAATTTTTGCAGTCGTACTTGTCATATCGCGTTATGTGTGTTAAAATAACACCGCAAAATGCTTTGAAAGGAAGAATGGATATATGTCTGGACATTCCAAATGGCATAATATACAGAAAACGAAGGGCGCGGCGGACGCAAAAAGGGCGCAGGCATTCACCAAGATCGCGCGAGAGATGATCGTCGCCGTCAAAGAGGGCGGAAGCGGCGACCCCGCCAACAATTCTCGCCTTGCCACCGTCATTGCAAAGGCGAAGGCGGCGAACATGCCGAACGACAACATAAAGAGGACTATCGAAAAGGCGCTCGGATCCGGCAACACGGACAACTTTGAGCGCGTGACTTATGAGGGCTACGGTCCGAACGGCGTCGCCGTGATCGTTGACGCGATGACGGATAACCGTAACCGCACCGCGTCTGAGGTTCGCCATCTTTTCGACAAATACGGCGGGAATATGGGCGCGGCGAACTGCGTTTCGTGGTCGTTCGACCGCAAGGGCGTCATACTTATCGACAATGAGGACGAGGAGCTCGACGAGGACAGCGTGATGATGGACGCGCTCGAGGCGGGCGCCGCCGATTTTGAGGCGGAGGGTCCGGAGTTCACCGTATATACCGACCCTGACGAGCTCGGCGCGGTGTGCGAGGCGCTCGAGGGCAAGTATAAATTCCTTTCCGCGCAGGTCGAAATGGTCCCGCAGAACGGCTATGTCAAGATAACCGATCCGGACGACGTAAAGAAATTTGAAAAAATGCTCGACCTCATGGACGATAACGACGACATTCAGAACGTCTGGCACAATTGGGACGAGGAGTAAAATTTCCAATATTTTACCGCGTAATAATTATATAAAAGCATATTTTGTTTTTAATTTACGCGCTCCGCTGGGGTAACTTTTCTGATATGCGTCAGAAAAGTCACCAAAAGAACGCAAAAAGGGAGAGGGGATTCCGAATTTCCCCTCTCCCTTTTAACCCTCACCCTTAAAACGGCAAAAGGGAACGGCTTCGTTCCCTTTTGAAACACTCCGCGACGGCAGGTGTGTAATGTCTCTCAGCTAAATATCGAAAAT
>JAFWVB010000024.1 GCA_017518445.1 Oscillospiraceae bacterium
ATGAATTAGTTTAGCAAAGCAGAGCTGTGCGCCGCTTTAGCGGCGCACAGCCCTGTTTTGTTTTACCGGTATGTAAGGCGGAGTTTATTCGTGAAAAGGCTTTTGAACGTCAGCCTTTGGGGAAATCGAGCGTCTGCATGAAGCCGTCAAGGGCGGTGGACTGCACGTCTCCCGCAATCACCCTGCCGCGGTAGACGATCATGTCCGCGACGACCTGCTCCTCCGCGCCTGGGTAATTGCTCACGCTGTAGGTATAACGCTTCGCCTCCGAGCCGCAGTATTTCGTGAGATCGAAGCCCTGCGACTTCTGAAGCTCGTTGTATTCCTCATAGACTGCCGAAAATTCCTCCGGTATTATTATCGTCTGCTCGTCGAGCGGCTCGGACGCCACCTCCCAGCCGAGGCTCTCCAGATACTCGACGCGCTGCTTGTTCGTTTTGACTACCGCCGAGGTTGACAGCGTCTGAACGGAGCCGGCTCCGTGAATGACCGCGAGAACGAGTATCGCCGCCGCGACCGCGATTATGATGAGAGCCGCGACGAGCAGCTTTTTACGGTCCATCTTTGCAGTGAATACGAACATCTTATTCCCATCCTTTCAAGTTGGCGCTTTCTATACAAAGCGTATTCGCAGATTTGGCGGGATATGATAAAAACAACATCGCGGCACGGCAAAATTACGGCGGGCGCGTTTGTGGAAAATTCGCATGCTTGGCGAATTTGACCACAAAATATAGTGTTTTTTGCAAATAATTAAAATTAAACAAAAATTCTATTGAAAAAAGTCAATTTTCAGTGTATTATGTAAATTAGCAGAATAACGAAGTTTTACAAGAAGCGATGATTTTCGGGGGTGCGTAACAGATGTCGAGCAGAATTTTTCAGGGCATAGTGATCCAAATGAAGGATGCGACGGACAGAAGTATAGGGGTTATAGACTCGAACGGCACCGTGGTCGCCTGCAGCGAGCTTGGCCTCATCGGGTCCCAGATCAAGGGGATAGAGGACGCTTTTGAGACGACGGAGGGAAATATCGTCAGCTTTGACGGAAATACCTTCAAGATCCTCGGCAGAAACGAAAAGCAGTTTGATTATGCCGTTTTTGTCGAGGGCGTCGATGCGGAGGCGAAAAGTCTGTGCGTAATGGCGGGCATCGCGGTAAACGGCGCGAAAATGGGGTATGAGGAGAAGTTTGACAAGACTGCCCTCATTAAAAACATCATTACGGACAACATATTGCCGGGCGATATATACGTCCACGCGAGAGAATTGAATCTCGTCGCGGACGCTCCGCGCGCCGTGTTCCTCATAAGGCAGAGAGAGCGGGCGGATGTCGCCGCGCTCGACGTGATAAATCAGCTTTTCACCGACAAGCAGAAGGATTTTGTCCTCTCTGTCAGTGAGACGGACATCGTCGCCGTAAAGGAGATCGGGGAAAACGCCGACGCGACGGAGCTTTATAAGATCGCGCTGTCGATAAAGCAGGCGATCTCATCAAAGCTCTCGATAAAGACGGTCATCGGTATCGGCACGGTCGCGAGACATCTGCGCGAGCTTGCGGACAGATACAAGGAAGCGCAGGTCGCGATAGACGTCGGCAAGGTTTTCGATACGGAAAAGACGATAATACACTACGAAAATCTCGGCATCGGCCGCCTTATATACCAGCTCCCGACGACGCTTTGCGAAATGTTCCTGTCGGAGGTTTTCAAGAAAAACCCGATAGACTCGCTCGACGAGGAGACGCTCGGCATCATCACGGAGTTTTTTGACAACAATCTGAACATCTCCGAGACCTCGCGCAAGCTGTTCGTACACAGAAACACGCTTGTGTACCGGCTCGGAAAGATAAGGAAGATAACGGGGCTCGATTTGAGAGAATTCGATCAGGCGATCGTGTTCAAGGTCGCGCTAATGGTCAAAAAATATTTGAATTCACAGAAGGCGCAGTAAAAATTTCACAACACAGAAAGACTAAGGAGCGTTCCAATGATCCAGATGACAGATGTCTTTAAGGCGTATGAAAACGGCACAAAGGCGCTTAAGGGCATAAACGTAAAGATAGACGAGGGTGAATTTGTGTTCCTTGTCGGACCGTCCGGCTCCGGCAAGACGACGCTTATAAAGCTCTTGACCGGCGAGGTCGCGCCGACGGACGGCGAGATAAACGTAAACGGCTTCGACCTCAA
>JAFWVB010000025.1 GCA_017518445.1 Oscillospiraceae bacterium
GAACGGCTCGATATTCGCGGTCGAGGGCATAACCTCGCCGGACGGCAGGGTGTTCGGCAAAATGGGGCACTCAGAGCGCTGGTCGGAAGGGCTCTACCGCAACGTCGCGGGGAACTATGACATGGGGCTGTTCCGCGCCGCGGTAAGATATTTTAAATGAGATAAAAAAAGATAGAGCCACCCGCCTTCGGCGGGTGGCTCTGATTTTTTATCTGTCAAATATTGTGACGATGACCGCACCGATGAAAACGCACACGTCGGCGAGATTGAACACGACGCGCCGCAATCGCCTCGGCACCGCGCGCGGAAGGCTTAAATAGTCCGTGACGTGTCCCCGCACAAGCCTCTCCACGGCGTTCGATAAACCGCCGCCGAGAACGAGCCCCCAGCCGAGCTGCGCCGCAAAAGCCATACCCCTCAAGCCGCGGAGCACTCCGTACGCCGCGGCCGCGCACATCGCCGAGATCGCCAAAATGTTCGCAATAAGCCTGTTTTTCCTTAAAAACCCGAGAAAAAGTCCACGATTGCATACATTTTCGCGCCTTATAAGACCGAGGCACACATCGCCTTTCCACTCGTCGCCCTTTTCTTTGACGGCGCGCCTTATCGCAAGCTCCGTTAAACACACCGCCACCGCGATGAGAACCGCCGTCATTCCTTGTCGCCGACGCCGTGCTTATAAAGCCGCTTGCCGTCCAGCGCGAACACGCGCTCCGAAAACTCGCCGATCTCGGTTTTTTCAAACGTCTCGGCGTATATCTCCATGCGGCTGTCGATCATGTCGATATAGCTCAAAAGCTCGCTCTCGGCGCACTGACACGCCACCGCCGCGCCGAACTCCGGCTGACCGTGGTGGCTTAAAACCCTGTGCTGAAGCAAAACGGATTTCTCCTCGCATATCCCCAAGCCGAGGCACACGTCGCGCACGTCCATCGCGCCCATGACGAGGTGCCCGACGAGCATTCCGGAAACCGTGTAATCCGACACGAGCCCCAGCTCCGACACGTCGTATTCGCGCATTTTAGCCAAATCGTGCAGAAACGCGCCCGCGATAAGAAGGCTTCTGTTGACAGTTTCCGCATACAGCCCGCTCAAAAAATCAGCCGTTCGCATCATGCTCCACGTGTGCATGAGAAGTCCGCCGACGAAGGAGTGGTGGACGCTTTTCGCGGCGGGCGTTTTGTAAAAGCCCTCGCCCGCGCGGTCGAGCATTTCAAGGCACACGGCGCGGCAGTCCGCGTCCTCAAGCCCCTCTAACATAGCCCTCACGCCGCGGTACGCCTCGTCCCTGTCTATCGGCGCGACCGGCACAAGGTCGTCTGTCGAATACACGTCGTTTTCATCCGCGAGGCGCAGCTTTTCAACGGATATCTGCGGCGCGCCGCGGTATTCCGACACCTTTCCGGCGAGCTTTACGACCTTGCCGTTGTCCTCCGGACCTATGGGACCCGAATAGTCCCACATCTTTATCTCAACGGAGCCGCTGCTGTCGGAGGCTGTGCCGGATAAAAACGGCTTTCCCGTCGTCGTCACCTTTCGCGCGGCGTCACGCAGGATGAAAAAGCCCTGTACGCCGTCGCCCGGTCGCATTTCATTTATTTTCATATCAGACCCTTCCTTCCGTTTATGTCCATATAATAACACATCGGCAAAAATTGTGAAAGCTCGCGGCGCGCTTTTTAACAAAAAATTTGCCTTACTCCAGGGTATTGTTAAACGCTGAAAAATGTGTTAAAATATTCTATTACAAAATATTTCGGAGAAAATAAAATGCAGAGTACGATAAAAATTCGCGGAGCGCGCGAAAACAACTTGAAAAACATCGACGTGGACATCCCGAGAGACAAGCTCGTCGTCCTTACCGGCGTTTCGGGGAGCGGCAAAAGCTCGCTCGCCTTCAACACGATATACGCCGAGGGACAGCGGCGGTATGTCGAAAGTCTGTCATCCTATGCCCGCCAATTTTTAGGGCAGATGGACAAGCCGGACGTCGACCTCATAGACGGGCTCTCGCCCGCCATCTCGATAGACCAGAAGACGACGAGCCGCAACCCGCGCTCGACCGTCGGCACGGTCACGGAGATATACGACTATCTGCGTCTTCTGTGGGCGCACGTCGGGACTCCGCACTGCCCTGTCTGCGGGAAGGAGATAAAGCAGCAGTCGGTTGATCAGATCGTCGACCAGGTGATGTCACTTCCTGACGGCACGCGCATACAGGTGCTCTCCCCCGTCATACGCGGCAAAAAGGGCGAACATCTTAAGGTTTTCGACGACGCGAAAAAGAGCGGCTATGTGCGCTGCCGCGCGGACGGCATAACGTACGACCTTTCAGAGGAAATACGCCTCGACAAAAACAAAAAGCACAGCATCGAGATCGTCGTCGACCGCCTCGTTATAAAGGATGGCATTGCCCGCCGCCTCACGGACTCCGTCGAGACGGCTCTCTCGCTCGCGGGCGGCATTGTGACGGTCGAGCTCGTCGGCGAGGAGCGCGAGCTGTCGTTTTCGCAAAACTACGCCTGCGATGACTGCGGCGTCTCCATCGAGGAGGTCACGCCTCGTATGTTCTCGTTCAACAACCCCTACGGCGCGTGTCCCACGTGTTCCGGTCTCGGCACGCTTTTGCGCGTCGATCCCGACATTATCATCCCAAACCGCGGGCTTTCATTATCGGAGGGCGCGATCTGCGCGTCCGGCTGGGGAAGCGTAAAAACGGACAGCATCGCGCGTATGTACTACACGGCGCTCGCAAAGAAATACGGCTTCAAGCTGAGCACGCCGATAAAGGACCTGCCGGAGGAGGTCGTGGACGTTCTCCTTTACGGCAACGGCGGCGAAAAGCTCGATCTTCGCTATGACTCGTCGCGCTGGCAGGGGCTTTTGAAACAGCCGTTCGAGGGTATTGTGAACAACCTTGAGCGGCGATATAAGGAGACGCAGAGCTATGCCATGCGCTGGGAGCTCGAGCAGTATATGTCGGAGCACACCTGCCCCGAATGCGGAGGCAAGCGGCTCAAAAAAGAGGTCCTCGCCATCACGGTCGGCGGCATGAGCATATCGGATTTCACCGCGCTGTCGGTGTCCAAAGCCATAGATTTCATAAACGCGCTTGAGCTGTCCGAAAAGGAGCGGCTTATCGCCGCAAACGTCTTAAAGGAAATTCGCTCGCGGCTCTCCTTTCTGCACAGCGTCGGGCTTCCGTATCTGACGCTCGGACGCAGCGCGGGCACGCTGTCCGGCGGCGAGGCGCAGCGCATACGGCTCGCCACGCAGATAGGCTCGTCGCTGATGGGCGTACTGTATATCCTCGACGAGCCGTCCATCGGTCTGCACCAGCGCGACAACCGAAAGCTGCTCGACACGCTGAAAAATCTGCGCGATCTCGGAAACAGCGTCCTCGTCGTCGAGCACGACGAGGAGACGATGAACGCCGCCGATTACATCGTTGACATAGGTCCCGGCGCGGGAGTACACGGCGGGGAGGTCGTGTGCGCGGGCACGCCGGACGAGGTAAAGGCGTGCGACAATTCGATAACCGGACAGTACCTGAGCGGGAAAAAATCGATACCCGTCCCGGCGGAGCGGCGGAAAGGCACGGGTGCCGGGCTTAAAATCGTCGGCGCGAGAGAGAACAATCTCAAAAACATCGACGTCATCTTCCCTCTCGGCGTTATGACGTGCGTAACGGGCGTATCGGGAAGCGGCAAGAGCTCGCTCGTCAATGAGATCTTATACAAAGCTCTCGCCGGCACGCTCAACCGCTCGAAGATACACGCAGGCGAGCACGAGCGAATAGAGGGCGTCGAACAGCTCGACAAGATAATCGCCATAGACCAGTCCCCCATCGGGCGCACGCCGCGCTCAAACCCCGCGACCTACACGGGCGTTTTCAACGAGATACGCTCGCTTTTCGCCTCGACGCAGGACGCCAAAAGCCGCGGCTACACGGCAAGCCGCTTTTCCTTCAACGTCAAGGGCGGACGGTGCGAGGCGTGCCAGGGCGACGGGCTTATTAAGATAGAAATGCACTTCCTGCCGGACGTATACGTACCGTGCGACGTGTGCAAGGGCAGGCGCTATAACCGCGAGACGCTCGAGGTAAAATACAAGGGAAAGAGCATTTTCGACGTGCTGAACATGACCGTGGACGAGGCGGCGGAGTTTTTCGACGCGCTGCCGAAGATCCGCGCAAAGCTGCAGACGCTTATCGACGTGGGACTCGGCTATATAAAGCTCGGTCAGCCGAGCACAACTCTCTCCGGCGGCGAGGCGCAGCGCGTAAAGCTCGCTACGGAGCTGTCGCGCCCCGGCACCGGGAGGACGCTTTACGTCCTCGACGAGCCGACAACGGGACTGCATATAGCCGACGTGCATAAGCTGATCGACGTGCTCGGACGCCTAACGGCGCAGGGCAACACGGTTATCGTCATCGAGCACAATCTGGACGTTATAAAAACGTCGGACTATATAATCGACCTCGGACCGGAGGGAGGCGACGGCGGCGGCGAGATGGTCTGCTGCGGCACTCCCGAAGAGGTGGCAAAATGCGAAAAGAGCTTCACGGGACAGTTTTTGAAATCGTATTTTGAGCGATAACGACAATATTAAAAGCCCCCGATCACCGATCGGGGGCTTTACGTTTTTTATATCAGTTCCACTCTCTCGAGGGGTACTTGGACTCGACCGCCGGAGCCTGCACCGGCGAGTCCGGCGCCTCCGTGCGCTCCGTTCCGGATGCGCGCGATGACTGCGATCCGAAATTGCGCGGCTGGCGCGAGCGCTCGAAGCCGTCCTGTCTGCCGCCGCGGTCATAGGCGACGACGACGCGCCTGTTCGGCTCGTTTCCGGTGGATAACGTCGTCACGCCGTCAAAGCTCTGGAGCGCGGTGTGTATCACATGGCGCTCATAAGCGTTCATCGGCTCAAGCGTGATGTTGCGGCGGTATTTCATTACCTTTGCCGCGACCTTCTCCGCGAGCCGTCTTAACGAGTCGGCGCGCTTTTCCCTGTAGTTTTCCGCGTCGATATTTATTCTCGTCCTGCCCGCCTCGCCGCGGTTCACCGAGTAATTTGCAAGGTGCTGTATCGCGTCGAGTGTCTCGCCGCGGCGTCCTATGAGCGCGCCCATATCCTCGCCGGAAAGCTCGATATTTATCGAGCCGTCCTCGCCGTCGGTAAATCTCATTTCGGCTCTTATGCCCATGTGCTCAAAAAGTCCGCGCAAAAATTTTTCGGTGCTCTCCCGCTTTTCCGCGGGGACAGCCTTCTTCACAGCCGGAGCCGTCTTTTCCGGCTTTGCCGACGGCTTTTCGGTCTTTACCGTCTTTTCCGCGGCTTTCGATTTTGCGGCTGTCTCGTCGCCTGCCTCGTAAGAGGCGCGGATCTTTGCGGGAGAGCCGCCTATACCGAGAAAACCCGCCTTCGCGCGCTCGATCACCTCGACGGAGATCTCGTCGCGCTCAAGCCCGAGCTGCTCCATGGCGTTGGCGATAGCCTCGTCCTCGGTTTTTCCCGTTACTTCTATATATTTTATCATTTTCGTCATATCTCCTAACCGATTTGCGGATCATTCCTCGTCCTCGTCCGCGTCGTCAAATTCGTCTTCGATATAGTCTTCGCCGTCGTCATCGTCCGATGTGTCCTCATAAACATCGGCGATTTGCGTCGATGCGGCGGTCTCTGTCACGGCGGCGTCAAGCGTCTCCGCGGCTTCGGATATATCCTCCTCCGCGTTTTCGGGTATAAGCTCCTCCGCTACGTCGTCGGCGTTTGCGGTAAAGCGGTCCTCGACATACGCCCTGCCGCGGGCATATTTTCTGTCGCCCACCTGTCCGGCGAGCTTCTCCTTCTCCGGCTTGGGATTGTGGATACGCTCCCACTCGGCGGTCTTGGCGTCTTGCGCCTCGCGCTCCTTAACGTACTGTTTGCGCTTTGACGTGTTTTTATTCTGCACCGTCGCGTTCATTGCGCGCAGACGCTCCGTCTCGCGGCGCTTCTCCTCGAGCTCCGCCTCGCGCGCCGCCATGCGCGCGTTTCTCTCCGCGTCCTCCGCGTCGAGCTTTTTTAGCAGTATCTTATTTACTATAACATCCTGGATTATGCTGAAAAACGAGCTCGCGATCCAGTAGAGACCGAGCGACGCGGGCATCATGAACGCAAACCACAGCGTGATGACGGGCAGCATAAGCATCATTGTGTTTGCTCCCGGATTTTCACCGCTCTGCGGGGTGGTCTTCTGCGCGATCTTGCTCGACACGAGCGTAAGCGCGGCGGCGATCACCGGGATAAGGAACAGCCCCAGCGCCGGAAGCCACGAGCTCTTATCCGACCAGTCAGCGTTCAAAAAGAAATTCCACTGCGGCTTCGCGCCGAGATCTATGCCGAGAAATGAGAAATCTATCGCGCGGAGCTTGTCGGAAATGCCGGCGAATTTTTCGATGTTCTGCGAGATGAACCGCGCCTGGCTTATCTGCTCGCCGTTTTTGGCGGCGACCTCATAACCGAGCTCGCGGAGCTTCTCGAAGATCGCGCCGCCCTCCTCGACGAGCGCCTTCGGCACACCCATCATAATGGTGATCGGGAAGCGTATCGCCTGATAGAGCGCGAGAAGCACCGGGAACGGCAGCAGTGTCCACAGGCAGCCGGACATCGGGTTTATACCCTCTTCCTTATAGAGCTTCTGCGTCTCCGCGTTTATCTTTGCGTCGTTTCCGGCGTATCTTTTCTTTATGTTCTCCACATACGGAGCGAGCTTTGCAGTGCGAAGCGTGCTCCGCTTGCTCTTGATCTGGAACGGCATGAAAATGATTTTTACTATAAGGGCGAACAGTATTATCGCGAGTCCGTAGTTGTTCGTAACCTCATAGAGCCACATTACAAGCACGCCGAACGGCTTTGCTATTGAAGAAAGCATCTGTGTTCTCCTATCGTAAATTAGTCTCCCGCGCCGTCACGGAACGGGATCGTACGGGTCAAATTCCCCGAAATGGAAGGGGTGGCATTTTAAGAGCCGTTTTATCGCCAGCCGGGAGCCCTTAATAGCCCCGTATTTTTCTATCGCCTCCAGCGCATATTGCGAACAAGTCGGAATATACCGGCAGCTTGGCTTTGTCAGCGGCGATATCCTATTACGGTAAAATCTTATAAGTGCCAGCAGGACATTTTTCATTTCAGTCCTCTTTTTTCAGCAGACCGAGTCTGTCCGCCAATGCCAAAAAGCTCCGGCAAAGCTCTGTAAATTCCGCCGTGGAGCTTCTTGTGCGGGCGACGGCGACGACGTCGAAGCCGCACCGCAGCACATCCTCGTTCAGTCGGTAAACCTCTCTGAACCTGCGTTTTACTTTGTTGCGCACAACGGCGCCGCCGAGCTTTGTGCTCGCCGTGATTCCGAATCTGTTGGCCGGTTTTCCGTTTGGCAGGACGTACAGTACCATTACGGGCGTCGCGGCGCTCTTGCCCTTTGAGTAGACGCGCCTGAAGCTGTAATTTTCTTTTAACGGCGTCGTATATTTCAAAGAACTCTCCCCACAAACACTTATAGGGCGAGCCTATCTCGCCCTTGTAAACGGTATTTTTCTACAGTCCTGCCGCGGCATCAGTGGCAGAGTCTCGCCCTGCCCTTCGCGCGGCGGCGGGCAAGCACCTTGCGGCCGTTTCTCGTTGCCATTCTTTTGCGGAAGCCGTGCTCCTTCGAGCGCTGGCGCTTTTTCGGCTGATACGTTCTGAGCATTTTTGCACCTCCCTGAATTATTACTCGACATCACTTAAAAAGTGAAGCAGTTGACATGTTTATCCCCCCGCGCCTCAATATGCACGCAAGAGGAAGTTCATTATACACTAACCCCCGCCGCGCTGTCAACATAATAAATCAACTATTTTCACAGTCCCGCATCGCCGCTCGCGTGTTGTAAAAACGCGGCGGCGGGTGTATAATATTCAGCAACGCTTTCAGAAAAATAACCATCGGAGGGATAATCATGTCAAAACGCCAGTTCAAAACGGAGTCCAGGCGCATATTGGATCTCATGATAAACTCTATCTATACGCACAAGGAGATATTCCTGCGAGAGCTTATTTCGAACGCGTCCGACGCGATAGACAAGCTCTGCTACCGCGCGCTGACCGACGACAAGGTCGGCATGAACAGGGACGATTTCAGAATAACCGTCTCGGTCGATAAGGACGCGCGGCGCATAACCGTCTCCGACAACGGCATAGGCATGACCGCAGACGAGCTTGAAAACAACCTCGGCGTGATCGCGCGGTCCGGCTCGCTCAATTTCAAAAGCGCGCTGACCGACGAGGAGAAAAAGGACGGCGAGCTTGATATAATCGGGCAGTTCGGCGTCGGCTTCTATTCCGCCTTCATGGTCGCCAAAAAGGTCGCCGTCATCACGCGCGCCTACGGCGAGGAGGGCGCGAATTACTGGGTGTCCTCCGGCGCGGACGGCTATACGATAAAGCCGTGCGAAAAGGAGTCCGTCGGCACGGACGTCGTCATAGAGCTCAAGGACGACTGCGAGGAGGAGGATTACTCCGCCTTTTTGAGCGCCGACAGACTCAAATATCTGATAAAGAAATACTCCGACTATATCCGCTGGCCGATAGTCATAGACGGTGAGACGGTAAACAGCATGACCCCGATCTGGCAGCGATCAAAAAAGGACGTATCGGACGAGGAGTGCGCCGCGTTCTATAAGGAAAAATTCTTTGATATCTCCGATCCCGCCGCCGTTATCCGCGTCAGCGCGGAGGGGCAGGTCAGCTATAAGGCGATGCTGTTCGTGCCCGAAAAGGCGCCGTACAACTACTACAGCGCGTCTTACGAGGCGGGGCTGCAGCTATATACGAGCGGCGTCATGATAATGGACAAGTGCGCGGAGCTTCTGCCAGACTGCTTCCGCTTTGTGCGCGGCGTCGTCGATTCGCAGGACTTAAGCCTCAACATCTCGCGCGAAATGCTCCAGCACGACCGCCAGGTGCGGATAATCGCCGCGAGCCTCGAAAAGAAGATAAAATCTGAACTGGGACGCCTTTTGGAAAACGACCGCGAAAAATACGAGGCGTTTTTCCGCTCGTTCGGGCTTCAGCTCAAATACGGCATACTCGAAAACTACGGCATGAAAAAGGAGCTTCTCTGCGACCTTCTGCTCTATTACTCCGGCCGTGAAAAAAAGCTCGTGACGCTCCGCGAATATGTTGAAAAAATGCCGCCGGAGCAGAAATACATCTATTTTGCCTGCGGAGACAGCATATCCGGCATTGACGCCCTCCCGCAGACGGAGCCGATACGGGACAAAAATTACGACATCTTATACATGACCGACGGCGTGGACGAGATGGTCGCCGCGCTCATCGGCTCGGTCGAGGATAAGGAGCTGCGGAGCGTCAATTCCGACGACCTCGGCATAGACGCCGCAGAGAGCCGCGACGAGATAGAAAAGGCGGAGACCGAAAACCGCGAGCTTCTCGATTTCGTAAGGGACGCCCTCGGCGGCGCGGTCGCGGCGGTGAAGATATCCGGCAGGCTCAAAAGTCACCCGGTCTGCCTTACGACGCAGGGCGGTGTGACGCTCGAAATGGAGAAATATTTCTCCGCGCTTCCGGGCGAGGAGGCGTCCAAAATAAAGGCGGAGCGCGTGCTCGAGCTAAATCCCGCGCATCCTGTTTTCAGGGCGCTTCAAAACGCCTTCTCCGCCGACCGTGAAAAGGCGGAAAAATACGCAAAGCTCCTCTACAGCCAGTCGCTTCTGACCGCGGGAATGCCGATAGAAAACCCATCCGAGCTCGCGGAGCTCATAAGCGGGCTTATGGTCTGATCCCCCGCCGTTTTCGGTGCTTCAAATGGAAAAACCGCGCGTCGAAATATTTTTTCTATCGCTATTATCCGCTGCACATCTTTGACGTTTTAAGGGAGAGGGGAAATCGGATCCCCTCTCCCCTTGTGCGCTCTTTTGGTAACTTTTCTGACGCACATCATAAAAGCTGCCCCGCGGAGCGAATAATAAAAGAAAATAAGCAGAAAAGTTACCCCGTCGGAGCAAAAAATAATTAAAAAAATTTATTTTAATGTATATCTCCCGATTTACTTGCTTTTTAAGCTCATTTCTGATACAATATATTATATTATGACTTTTTGAAAACGGCGCGCCGCCGTGCGCGTTAAAAAGGAAAAATTTTCAAATTTTTAAGAAAGGAGCCGCCTCCGTGAATTCTATCGACGATGTGTGGAGCCTTGTGCTGAAGATATTGGGCGAAAATCTCACCTCCGTCGCAATTTCCACATGGTTCAATGACTGTAAGGCTGTCGAGCTCACCGACAACCGCCTTGTTTTATCCGTCCCGACGAGTTTTAAGAAGGGCATTATAGAGGACCGCTTCACAGACCCCATAAAGGACGCTCTGCGCCAGCTTTTTGTCAGCGATTACGAGGTCATCATTCTCGATGAAAACGAGCTTGAAAGCTATAAAAACGCGTCCGAAAACAAATTTGACTCCCGCATGGACAGCGACGAATACACGTTTGAGCGCTTCGTCGTCGGAAATTCAAACAAATTCGCACACGCCGCGGCGAAGGCTGTCGCGGGCGGTCAGAAAAAGGACTACAATCCGCTTTTCATCTACGGCGAATCCGGTCTCGGAAAAACGCACCTTCTTTACGCGATACGTCACGAGGTCAGGCGGCTGCACCCCGAATATCAGATCGTCTACGTCAAGGGAGACGATTTTACGAACGATCTCATAAACGCCATTCAGACGGGTAAAAACGTCGAATTTCGCGATAAATACAGATACGCGGACCTGTTTTTGATGGACGATATACAGTTTATCGCAGGAAAGCCGTCCACGCAGGAGGAGTTTTTCAACACCTTCAACACGCTTTATGAGGCAAACCATCAGATAGTTTTCACGTCTGACCGCCCGCCGCAGGAGATGATGCGGCTCGCGGACAGGCTCAAAACAAGATTTGAGAGTGGGCTTGTCACCGAGATCCTTCCGCCCGACTACGAGACGAGGATGGCGATAATCCGCAACAAGGCAAATCAGCTCGGACTCGAGCTTTCGGAGGAAACTTCGGATTTCATCGCGGAAAACTTCACCTCAAACGTCCGCCAGATAGAGGGCGCGGTCAAAAAGCTCGTCGCCTACCGCGACATGATGGACGGCGAGATAAACGAAAAATCCGTCTCTACCATCGTACACGATCTTTTCAAGGACGCCTCGGAATTCACTCCGACACCGGACATCATCATCGAGGAATGCGCGAAATACTATTCGCTCACATCAGAAGACCTGAAGGGACAGAGCCGGTCGAGAAACACCGTTCTCGCAAGACAGCTCGCGATGTTCCTTATAAGGCGTCTGACAAGATACACGCTTCAGGACATCGGCACGTTTTTTGAGAACCGCGATCACGCGACCGTCATTTCGTCACTTAGAAAAATAGAGGAAATGCTCGCTAAAAACCAGGAATTCAATCAGATAATAAAGGATATAACCGCCAACATAAACGCATACGCGTGATCAACATTCAATGTTGATATTCTTGTGGATTTGTGTTGAAAACAGAAATATATAAAATACACACCGTATTTTTCCACAATGACACATTTCGTGTAAATATTGCCTTAAACGGCTTTGCGCGGTTTTTCAACATTTTTAAGCTCTATTACTGAAACTAAAATATTTATATATATTATTATCTATAAAAAAATATTCTATTTTTTCCGATAAGCGAAGGAGTGTCAAAATGAAATTTTCATGTGAAAAATGTCTTCTTTCAGCAGCTATCGCGACAGCGTCAAGAGCCGCGGCGGTAAAAAGCGCCGTCCCGTCTTTAGAAGGGCTTTTGATAGAGGCGTCGTCCATCGTGAAGGTTTCGGGCTATGACCTGAAAACCGGCATAAGCACATCCATAGCCGCCGATGTATCGGAGCCCGGAAGTATTGTAATAAACGCCCGTCTTTTCGGTGAAATAGTCAGAAGGCTGCCGGACGATGTCGTTACGGTGTCCTCAGACGATAAATTTATGACGCAGATAAAATGCGGAATGAGCGAATTCAATATAATGGGCGTATCATCCGCGGATTATCCGGAGCTTCCGAGCGTCGATTATCAGAATTCAATATACATAGCCGAGAAAGAACTTAAAGCGATGATCGCGCAGACGAATTTTGCCGTTTCCGATAACGAGGCGCGCCCGATACATACCGGTTCGCTTTTCGATATCGAGGACGGCGTTATGACTATAGTGTCTGTAGACGGTTATCGGCTTGCGCTTCGGAGAGAGAGGCTAAACGAAAAGACGGAGATGGAAAACGGCTCATTTGTCGTTCCGGGAAGCGCTTTAAATGAGGTAGAGAGAATCGCGTCCGACAGCGAGGAACTTGTAAAAATCACGCTCGGCACAAAGCATATCGTATTTGTAATAGGCGATACGATGCTTATATCGAGGCGGCTTGAGGGCGAATTTTTGAATTACAAAAACAGCATCCCGAAAACGAGCAAATACACGATTTTGGCGGACAGAAAATCGCTTATCGACTCGATAGAACGTGTTTCGCTAATTATAAGCGATAAAATAAAGAGTCCTGTCAGATGCACCTTCTCGGACGATATTTTGAAGATATACACCTCCACCTCCCTCGGCAGGGCGAGCGACGAGTGCGCTGTTACAGGCTCGGCTGAGGATCTTGAGATAGGCTTTAACAACAGATATATCCTCGACGCGCTTAAAGCCGCACCCTCGGAAACGCTGAAGATACTTCTCACATCGAGCGTTTCTCCGTGCATAATCGGCTCCGCCGACGACAGCAGCGACTTTTTGTATATGATACTGCCCGTGAGACTTAAAGCAAATGAGAATTAAGGTCAAAATAAAGGAAAAAAAAGAAAACGAAACCGTGATTGACACCGAATTTATCCGTCTTGACGCGCTTTTGAAGCTCGAAAATCTCGTCATGTCCGGAGGCGAGGCGAAGAGCGTCATACAGGACGGGATGATAAAATACAACGGCGAAACTTGTACGATGCGCGGAAAAAAGGTATATCCCGGCGACACGGTGGAGGCGTTCGGACAGCTTTACACGGTGAGAGCTAAGAGCTGAAATGTTGGTAAAAAGCATTGGTTTAAGCGGTTTTCGCAATTATGACGGCGCGCGGGCGGATTTCGATCCCGGTATAAACGTCATAACGGGCGACAACGCGCAGGGTAAGACAAATCTGCTGGAGGCGGTCTATTTTCTGTCCTGCGGGCACAGCTTCCGCACGCGGCGCGACAGGGACGCGGTAAATTTTTCATTCGACACGGCGCGAATAGACGCGGATATAGAGTCGGACGGGCGAGAGCATAAAATCGAGATCGCCTTCGGAAACGGCGTTAAAAAGACGATAAAGGTAAACGGCGTAAAGCTAAAAACAGCGGCGGAGCTGTCCGGAAGGCTGACGGCGGTGTTCTTCTGCCCGGACGATCTCGAAATAATAAAAGAGGGTCCGAGCCAGCGGCGGCGACTGCTCGACGGCTGTATAAGTCAGCTTCGTCCGCGATACGCAGCGGCGATAAGCGCGTATTCCAGAGCTTATGAGCAGAAATCGCGCATACTGCGCGACAGGCGCGAAAAGCCGGAGCTTTTGCCGCTTCTTAACGAATACGACGACGCGATGTGCCGCTTGAGCGCCGAGATCATAAGATACCGCGCGTTTTTCGCGTCGCTTATCTGCGAAAAGGCGTCTGAGATCCACAGAGAATTTTCCGGCGGCGCGGACGAGCTTACGGCGAAATACAGGACGGTCAGCACGATTACAGACCCGTTTTTACCGGCGAGCGAGCTTTTGCCTCTTTTAGAGGAACACCAGAGAAGTCACCGCAGGGCGGAGCTTGAGTCCGGCGCTTGTCTTTCCGGCTGTCACAAGGACGATGTTGAGATTTTCATAAACGGTCAGCCGGCGAAGGGCTTTGCCTCGCAGGGGCAGACGCGCACCGCCGCGCTGAGCCTCAAGCTCGCCGAGCGCGAGGTGATAAAGGACGACAAGGGAGAGACGCCCGTACTGCTGCTCGACGATGTTCTGTCGGAGCTCGACCCGATACGACAGAATTTCGTATTGAACCGCATATCCGGCGGGCAGGTGCTCATAACCTGCTGTGAGGACGCGCGGATCGCAAACCGCACGGGCGGCAGGCTCATATATATCGAAAAGGGGACTATTCGCTGAAATGTATCTTCACCTCGGTCAAAACGTGGTCGTGCCGGCGTCGTCGGTCGTCGGCGTTTTCGATATGGACAACTCGACCTCGTCAAAATGGACGGTCGCGTTTCTGAACGCGGCGCAGCGGGACGGGCGGCTGATAAACGTCTGCGACGATCTCCCGAAGAGCTTTGTCGTTTGCCGAGACGGCGAAAACGAGACAGTTTATTTAAGCCAGCTCGCGCCGTCGACGCTTCTCAAAAGAAGCCAGTCGGACAGTCTTGATTTTTAAGGGTTATATTTGATTTTTCAGAAATTTCGCGGAATTGGAGATTTTTATGGCAGAGATTAACGAAAACACAATAGTGACAACGGAGTACGACGCTTCGCAGATACAGGTTCTCGAAGGGCTTGAAGCCGTAAGGAAAAGACCGGGCATGTATATCGGCTCGACCTCGTCCTCCGGTCTGCACCATCTCGTTTACGAGATCGTAGACAACTCGATAGACGAGGCGCTTGCGGGTTACTGCACCGAGATAAGCGTCACGATAAACGGCGACAACACGATAACCGTCGTCGACAACGGGCGCGGCATACCCGTTGACATTCAGGAGCAGACGGGAAAAAGCGCGCTCGAGGTCGTATTCACCGTGCTCCACGCGGGCGGCAAGTTCGGCGGCGGCGGCTACAAGGTCTCCGGCGGTCTGCACGGCGTCGGCGCGTCGGTCGTTAACGCCTTGAGTGAGTGGCTCGTGGTGCAGGTATTCAAAAACGGCAAGATATATGAGATGAAATTCTCCCGCGGCGACATAACGCAGGAGATGACCGTCGTCGGAAATACCGACCGCACCGGCACGACCGTAACATTCAAGCCGGATCCGGAGATGTTCGACGAGACGGTCTACGACTATGAGATACTGCACAAGCGCATGCAGGAGGAGGCGTTTTTGAACGCCGGTCTCAAAATAACGATAGAGGACAAACGCGCGGACTCCGAGACGAAGGACGTCATGTGCTACGAGGGCGGCATACGCGAATTTGTCTCGTACATAAACAGGAAAAAAACGCCGGTGCATGAGGACGTTATCTATATGTCCGGCTCGAAGGACGACGCGATGGCGGAGATCGCCATGCAGTACACCGACACATATAACGAGGTCATAGTCTCCTTCGCCAACAACGTGCACACGCCGGAGGGCGGTATGCACGAGGAGGGCTTCCGTCGCGCGCTTACAAATGCGCTCAACGCTTACGGCAAGAAGATGAAGATACTCAAGGACGACGACAAGGTATCCGGCGAGGACTGCCGCGAGGGGCTGACGTGCGTCATATCAGTAAAGCTCACGGACGCCCAGTTTGAGGGGCAGACGAAGGCAAAGCTCGGAAACAGCGAGATAAGAACGCTCGTAAACGGCGTTGTTTCGGAGGCGCTCGACATCTTTTTGGAGGAGCACCCCGCCGCCGGCAAGGCTATCCTCGACAAGGCGCTCACCGCCAACCGCGCAAGAGAGGCGGCAAGGCGCGCGAGAGAGAGCGTGCGGCGCAAAACGGGGCTGGAATCCGGGCAGATGCCCGAAAAGCTGCAGGACTGCAACGAGCGCGATCCGAGCCTCTGCGAGATATACATAGTCGAGGGCGACTCCGCCGGCGGCTCCGCGATACAGGGGCGCGACAGCCGGTTCCAGGCGATACTCTCCATGTGGGGCAAGATGCTGAACGTCGAAAAGGCGCGAGCCGACAAGATATACGGAAACGACAAGCTGTATCCGATGATCGTGGCTCTCGGCGCGGGCATAGGCGATGAATTCAACATAGAAAAGCTCCGCTATCACAAGATAATCATAATGGCGGATGCCGACGTTGACGGCGCGCACATCAGAACGCTGCTTTTGACGTTCTTCTTCCGCTATATGCGCCCGCTCATAGAAAACGGCTACGTCTACTCCGCCGTGCCGCCGCTTTACAAGCTGACACGCGGCAAGACGCAGCGCGTCGCCTATTCGGACGAGGAACGCGACCGCATCTCGGCGGAGCTTCGCGGAGACAATCCGAACGTCAGGGTCGATATAAACCGCTTCAAGGGTCTCGGCGAGATGGACCCGACGGAGCTGTGGGAGACGACGATGGACCCCGAAAAGCGCACGCTCCGCAGGATAACCGTGGACGACGCCTTGAAGGCGGACGAGATATTCACGATCCTCATGGGCGAGGACGTGGAGCCGCGCCGCGAGTGGATAGAGAAAAACGCGAAATACGCGGTAAATCTTGACTATTGACGCTTCGGCGGTCACGCCGGAGCACTACTCCAAACATAAGGAGATAAAAAATGGCACATAACAGAGATTACAGACCGGAGGATATCGCGTTTTCCGATCAGATAATTACAGAATCCGGCATCGTAAGCGAGATGGAGAGCAGCTACCGTGAATACGCCATGTCAGTTATCGTCGGCAGGGCGCTTCCCGACGTGCGCGACGGGCTGAAGCCCGTACACCGCCGCATACTCTATGCGATGTATGAGGACGGGCTGACCGCGGACAAGCCGTTTAAGAAATCCGCCACCTGCGTCGGCGACGTGCTGGGCCGCTATCACCCGCACGGCGACGCGTCGGTTTACGACGCGATGGTACGCCTCGCACAGGACTTTTCGATGCGTTATATGCTCGTGGACGGGCACGGAAACT
The DNA here is from genome assembly GCA_017518445.1 of Oscillospiraceae bacterium. Lineage (GTDB taxonomy): Bacteria > Bacillota > Clostridia > Oscillospirales > Oscillospiraceae > RGIG6097. Next base: position 16,872 of record JAFWVB010000025.1, read on the forward strand.
TCGGCTCCGTTGACGGCGATCCCCCGGCGGCTTATCGTTATACCGAGGCGAGAATGGCGAAGATCTCGGATGAAATGCTCCGCGAAATCGGCAAGGAGACGGTCGATTGGGACCCGAACTTCGACGAGAGCCGTAAAGAGCCGCGCGTGCTGCCGAGCCGCTTCCCCAACCTGCTTGTAAACGGGTCGAGCGGCATCGCCGTCGGCATGGCGACAAGTATACCGCCGCACAATCTGTGCGAGGTGATCGACGCCTGCATCTGCATAATAGACAACCCCGAGGCGGAGCTCTCCGACCTAATGCAGCATATAAAGGGACCCGATTTCCCGACAAAAGGCATTATAATGGGCAGAAGCGGCATCCGCCAGGCCTACGCGACGGGCAGAGGCAAGGTCGTCGTAAGGGCTCGCGCCGATTTTGAGGAGTACGGCCGTGAAAAGCGCACCCGCATTATCGTCACGGAGCTGCCGTATCAGGTCAACAAGCGCCAGCTTATCCGCACGATAGCGGAGCAGGTCAAGGATAAGCGCCTCGACGGCATTTCCGATCTGCGCGACGAGACGGACAGAAACGGTATGCGCATAGTCATCGAGCTAAAGCGCGACGCGAACCCCGATATCGTACTCAACAAGCTGTATAAGCAGACGGCGCTGCAGTCGAATTTCTCGATAATAATGCTCGCGCTCGTGGACGATCAGAAGCAGCCGAAGATACTCTCGCTGCGCCATGCGCTCGACGAGTATATCGCATTCCAGGAGCAGGTCATCATACGCAGGACGGAGTACGACCTCAAAAAAGCGCGCGAAAGAGAGCACCTTTTGGAGGGGCTCATCATCGCGCAGGACAATATCGACGAGGTCATCCGCATAATCCGAAGCTCCTACGACGACGCGAAGGAGCGTCTTATGGAGCGCTTCGGGCTCGACGAGGTGCAGGCGCAGGCGATACTCGATATGCGTCTGAAGGCGCTGCAGGGGCTCGACCGCGAGAAGTTAGAGGCGGAATACGCAGAGCTTGAAAAGAGGATAGCGTATTATAACGAGCTTTTAGGCTCGAACGAGATGCTGCGCGGCGTCTTGAAGGACGAGCTTTCCGCGATCCGCGACAAATTCGGGGATGAGCGGCGCACCGAGATCCGCGACGTCGAGGACGAGATAGACATCGAGGATCTTATCGAGGAGGAGCAGTGCGTCTACACCCTCACCCACGGCGGCTACATAAAGCGTCTGCCGGCGTCTGAATACACC
>JAFWVB010000026.1 GCA_017518445.1 Oscillospiraceae bacterium
CGCAGATCGAGCGGCGCGTTGTATTTCGTATTATGCGCATCCGGGAAATAAGGCGAGGTGATGCTGCCGCCGTTTTCAAATTCAAATTTAAGACCGCCGTCAAAGCTCGTTTTACCGCCGCGGCATGAAAAGCTCTTCCACGCGCCCGGCACCTCAAAGCCGAGGTCGCAGATCTCGCCGACTGAGACGGAGCCTATCTGATAAAGGCCGTCCCAAAGCTCGTCGCCCTCGTTTTTGACGCCGATCTCGATGGACTTTACGCTGTCCGCACCGTCAAAGCCGCCTATCGTAAACGCGGTGGTATTCCAGCATTCCGCCAATATCGGCGCCTCACCCTCAAAAATCCCCTTGTCGGAGTAAAGGCGGACGTTGACCCAGTACTGATCGCCCGGCGCGAAGCGCGTGACGTCCGTCGCGACGGTCAGGCACGAATAGCCGGACAGATCGAGCGGCGCGTCGTAATCGCGCTTGACGGAGCGCAGCTTTCCCGCCCCGACGTTTGCGCACGTGCCCTGCACCGCGCCGGAATTTTCGTAATAGCCCTTGAACGGGGTGTTCCTGAATTTGGTTACGAACTTCGCTTCCGTCGTGTTTTCGCACGCGTAAAAGCCCTCCGCGTCGGATAAAAACGTATGTATCTTCTTTTCGTTCGATAACGGGTATCTCTTTGTAACGGCGTTTTTCAGCATTTCTTAACCTCTCTTGTACGTCGTGCCCTGCGGCGTGTCTATAAGCGTTATGCCTTGCGCGGCAAGCTCCGCTCTTATCGCGTCGGCCTTTGCGTAATCCTTCGCCTTTTTGGCGGCGGCGCGCTCGGCTATTTTAGCTAAAATCTCGGGGTCTGCGTCGTCCTTTTTCTCTTCGGGATAGGGTTTGAGCAGATCGAGCGCCAGGACCTTGTCATAATCCGCGATTATTGCGCGCTTCGTCGCGTCGTTTTCGTCGGCTTTCAGCACGTCGTAAACTGCGGTCAAGGCGAGCGAGGTAATAAGGTCGTTATCGAGCGCCTCCCTGAATTTTGCTCTGAATTCTTCGAGCGCCGCTTCGTTTACCTCTCCGTCCTCTTTCAGCGCCGCGCTTCTCGTGCGGAGCTTTTTGTACGCCGTGGCGGCGTTTTCAAGCGCCTCGTCCGAGAAGACGAGATTTTTTCTGTAATGGGAGTTTAAGCAGAAATATCTGTATGCGAGCGGGTCGATCCCCTGCTCTTCGAGTACGGAAACCGTAAGGAACTTGCCCGACGATTTGCTCATTTTGCCCGACGCGGTGTTCAAGTGCAGAACGTGGAACCAGAAATTGCACCACTTGTGACCGAGATACGATTCGGACTGCGCAATTTCATTGGTGTGATGCGGGAACTGGTTGTCTATACCGCCGCAATGGATATCAAGATATTCGCCGCAGTATTTGAGCGATATGGCGGAGCACTCTATATGCCAGCCGGGATAGCCGTAGCCCCACGGGCTCTCCCATTTGAGCTCCTGATCCTCAAATTTCGATTTTGTAAACCATAAAACAAAGTCCGCTTTGTTTTTCTTATTCTCGTCGGCTTCAACGCCCTCGCGTACGCCAACTTCAAGGTCCTCCGCGTCGTGCTCGCCGAAAACGTAGTA
>JAFWVB010000002.1 GCA_017518445.1 Oscillospiraceae bacterium
AAGAGACCGCCTTTGACGAAGACGCGCTTGCGGGCGTTTACGGTGACGCAGAGCCGGAGGAATATGACGTTGAAACTCCCGTGGGCGCTATGGAATGCATCAACGACCGGCTGGAGGCAGGTCTGGAAACGGCAGAGGAGGTCGAAAACTCCCGCATCGCGGCGATCTACGATGCTCTCTCGGAGATGCCGTACGGCGAGGGGACGATGTTTGATTTCTTCACAAAGCCCTATGCCGAGGTCAGCGGGGAGAATATCTCCGCACTCTATCCGCTGGTCAGCACACTGAGCGCCGGTCAGGTGGCGGCGATCGAGTTTTTGCCGCTTTCGACTCTGCTGCGCATAGGCGTGATGAACGGGGAGGCATTCGAAGCCATCGACTCCGATAACAGCGATATCATGGAGATCTTCGACAGTATCGACGCCGTGTCCGTCTACTACAACGTCAACCGCGAGATCTTCAAGGACTGCACGGCGCTCACCTCCGAAGCGCTGCGCAAAAACGCCGGCGGCACCTTCAGCTTCACCGAACCGATAACGGAGCTCGGCGGTTTGAGCGCGTTGACCACACTCTTTTGGGCGGCGGACGCCGTGGCTCTGACCGCGACCCTTTACAACGTGGTAAAATACAGATCTTACGTCGACCTTTCAAGCCGTCTGACAAAGCTATGCGAGAATTTAACGAGGAATTATAAAACGTTCGCCGATCCGGCTCTTAATCTCATAGTCGGCGTAGATCCGCAGGATTCCTCAAAACTCATTTTGGCAAGCGTGACGGAAAATGGTAAAGGCGGTCTTACCATAGGGACCAAATTCACTGCATACAATATTCAGTCCGATATGGATCTTGCCAATCAGTTCGGCTCGTTCGACAAGATGAAGGGTGTGCTCGACGACAAATCACAGCAGTCGATGTGCAGGACGGCTAAGTTTAAGAACGCCGCCGTGATTTCCGGAGTCGCCTTCGCCGCGCTGACGGTCATATCTATCGTACTTACTGTCTATGACCTTTACCGTTTTTATAACGTCAACTACACTCCCATCCCGAAGTATATCGTAGACGAGGCGGATATCACGAAGACGGATCGGGACGGAAATCAGATCGTTGTGCGCAACGACGCCGCTTACTATACCGCCGCGATGACAAACCGTTCGGAAAAGCATGAGCAGTATAAAGCTCTGAACGATTACGCCGACCTCAACGGCGACGTCGGCAAGGAATGGCTCGCGCTGTATTATTGCAAGAACGTCAATGCCGCGCCGATCCTTGCGGACAGCTTCAATGTCGTGACCGGCTCGACGAGTATGCCGGAAGGATACGCCAAAGGCATCCATATGTTCGGCTCGAACGCCGCCGCGAACCTCACCGACAGCCGCTATACCTATAACGACAAGCTGAACGGCCTGTACGTTTATTATCTTACGGAAACCGCCGCGGCTCCCGCACAAGCCGCCAGCGCGTTCTCCGGCGGCACTCTCGCTCTGGTCGGGGCGGGCGGAGCCGCCGTCGGCGCGGCGCTCGGCGCGCTCGCCTCGGGACTCATAAAAAGAAAGAAAAAGCCCGTCTTGGCTTAAAAAGGAGATACAAAAATGAAATTCATAAAAGCGTTTCTTTCGTTACTTCTTACGCTGATCATCACCGTCGGCGCGCCCGTTCAGAGCATCGCCGCGTC
>JAFWVB010000027.1 GCA_017518445.1 Oscillospiraceae bacterium
ATATTTTGAGCCGCTCTCCCTAAACCCGCTCGTTTTGTATTTGAGCTTGAGCCGCTCAACTATCGCCATTTTTATGATTTTCTGACAGTCCGGTATAGAATGGAGCCGCGAATTTATCGACGAGCCCTTGACGGGAAAAGCCCCGTCTATCGGGATATACCTCTCCCACGGCATGGCTTTTACGCCCTCGAACAGCATATCGAAGGTGTCCGCGCCGGTACTGCCGGCGCAGATCAAAACACGCTCCCCCGTGCGGAGGTTTATATTCGCGCGGGCGATATCCTCGCGCCCGCCATCAAAAAGAACGCGCCCGTTTTCCGCGCGCACGTTTTTCATATCGAGCCGTTTAAGCTCGTCTGCCGCAAGCCCCTCGAGTCCGAAAAGGCACGGCACGCACATCTCAAATTCCATCTGTCCACCGTTTTAAGAAATAATGGTTTGAAGTCGGCGCAAGCGATCACGCCGAACCATCTTGAAATATATCACAGACGTATTATAATTGCAAATAGAAGCGGCTTTTATTGTATGAACTTATTGTTAACTATATTATTTGAAAGGCAGTATTTCCATGTCTGTAATTTCAGTGTTGAAAAACGACGCTTATGCGCCGGATGAGCTGTATGCGTCGGTTTCCGCGCACTTTGAAACGCTTGGGATAGGCGAACTCATATCGCCAGATATGCGCGTCGCCGTAAAGCCGAATCTTCTCGCCGCCAGACGTCCCGAGGCGGTCGCCACCACCCATCCGGAGCTTGTCGCCGCTGTCGTTAAGTGGCTTCAGCAAAACGGAGTTTCCGATATAACCGTCGCGGACAGTCCGGCGGGACCTTACACCCCCTCCGCACTGAAGGGCGTCTACTCCGCCTGCGGATATACGCGGCTTGACGGCTCAGTTCGTCTCAATTACGACTGCGGATTCGGAGAGGTCGTCTGCGCGCCGGGCTTTCGCACGCGCGCGTTCAACATCATCGACCCGATAAGAAACGCCGATTTCATCATAAACGTCTGCAAGCTCAAGACCCACGCCATGACCGGCATTTCCGCCGGCATAAAAAACCTTTTCGGCGTTATCCCCGGACTTCAAAAGCCGGAAATGCACTACCGAAACCCCGATCCCGACGATTTTGCCGGAATGCTGATAGATCTCGCCGAAACCGTAAGCCCCGGCGTCACGCTTATAGACGCGATAGACTGCATGGAGGGCAACGGTCCCGGCGGAGGCACGCCCAAGCACGTCGGGCTTACGCTCGCCTCGCGCGACGTTTTCTCGCTTGACAAACACGCCGCGATGCTAATGGGCATTGATCCGGACTCCGTCCCCATGCTGCGCATAGCCAAAGAGCGCGGACTTATCGACGCGCCCGCCGAAATATACGGATTCGACGCACTGCCGTGCGCAGATCCGTTCGTTCCACCCGATACGAAGTCATTGGACTTTACGGGCTATCTGCCGCGCTTTATGCGGCGCGGCGCCGCCATCGTGATGGATAAGCTGATACGCCCCATACCGCGCGTTGACGCCGCCAAATGCATAGGCTGCGGCAAATGCGCCGAGAGCTGTCCGCAGCATATAATCAGCATGGGCACCGGAAAGGCGTCGATAAGCCGCAAGGGGTGCATATCCTGCTTCTGCTGTCAGGAGATGTGTCCCGCCCGCGCAATAATCGTAAAAAGGAAGATAAAACTCTGATTTGCGGCTATTATTCCAATATCGCCCTGTACGCCTCCGTTATGTCCGCAAGACTCATCTTCGCGTTCGCCGCGCTCGGGCTCGGAAGCCGTATCGGCACAATGCCCGTCTTCGGCAAAGAGAGCCTCATGTACAGCCGGTATGCCGCGCCGCCCGTCGTATAAACTCGCTCTATCGCGGGATATTTTCTCAAAAGTCCCGCGATATCGTTCGCCTCCGGCTCCTTTATAGAGGCGTCCGACGCGCCCTCTATGCGGCATCTTTTCAGCACGTCCCAAAGCGCGATACCATGGCGCAGAAGCATTTGCGCCCTGCCGTCGTTCGTCTCCGGCAATATTTCACCCAGAACCTCCGCCATCGCACGCCAAAATCTGTTTTGCGGGTGCGCGTAGTAAAACGCCGCCTCCCGCGATTTCGGGCTCGGCATCGTTCCGAGTATCAGACATCGGCAATTTGCGTCCGCTATCGGCGGTATCGTGTGCAAAACAGTGTCCATGAATTGTCCCCCATACCGTAAAGCAGCCCCGAGTAATTTCGGGGCTGCTTTTTTCCGTTTAATCGCGCTTTTCGCGTCCGATGCAGAAATATGTACCCGTGCCGTCCGCGATCAGCTTTTTCCCGTCCTCCGCCGTCACGCGCATATGCACGTTGCAGAGCGTGCCGCCACGGCTGACGATATCGCTCTCCGCGGTAAGCTTTCCGGAGCCGATGTTTCCTATAAAATTAACATTCATGTCGCTCGTCACATACATCCTGCCGTCGCCCCTCGCCGCCGCGCCGCCCGCGAAGTCTATCATCGTCGCGATCAGCCCGCCGTGTACGACGCCGTTATAGTTGAGCGACTCGCGCTTCACCTCGTGCTCGACTACGGCACGACCGTCCGACAGCTCAGTTAACATAATATCGTTGACCCGCGTGAACGGGTTGAATTCATTCGCTACACGCATTACGTCTTCATGTTTTTCGTCTGTCATTTTTATCTACGCGCCTTTCTGTAACCGTTTTTCACCTGATATTCCACAAGCGTTTTGATGTTTTCAATCTCATAGTCATTGAATTGCTTTACTATGTCGTTGCTGTTTTGACTGACGGGACTGTACCAGCTCTGCGCCTCGAAATACGACTGAATGGATTTACTGCCGAAAATCTTGCCGTGGCGGGCGTATATGCTGTTCACGACCATGTAGCTTTCGTATCTGTCCATGCCCTCGAGCTGCTGTGCCGTTATGTACTCGCTGTCCGTGTGCATATCGTAGACGTTTTCGTCCGCAGCATCGCCCTCTCCCGTCTCATTCTCCGCGGCGGCGAGCGCCTCCTCCGGGATCGGCTCATCGTTCGCGTCGGGGATCTCATCTTCCGTCAAGGACGCCTGCGCGTTTCCACTCTCCGTCTCGCTTCCCTCGACGGGCGCGGCTGTCTCCTGTGTTTCATCTCTCTCTGTGTGAGTAAGCGCTTCCGCTGTCACGTCCTCCGGCGCGTCAGTACTTGTCACGACCTTATCCTCGGCGGGCGGAGTCGCGAAAAATCTGTCCCACGGTATGAAATAATACGCCGCAAGAGCGGCAATAATTATCGCCGCCGCGAGGATAAACGGCAACAGCTTTACCCGCTTTTTCGTATCGCCGTTCTCGGCGCGTGCCGAGGCGGTGTTTTGCTCTTCATTTTCCTCGTCGATTTCCTCTGCACTTTCTTCGTTGCTTTCTTCGTGGGCAGACTCCGTCTCACCGGCGTTCGTGTCCGTTATTTCTTCCGTATCTTCCGCCGCTTCGTCAGCTTCCGGCGGTGCTTCTTCCGCCGTATCTGCCGGAGGTTCCGATGTTTCCGTAGTTTCCGCGCTCTCTTGCGGCGCTTCCTGTTCTATCTCTTCCTTCGGTGTATATTCATGAGTGTCCTCCGAAGCATCTTCCGCCGTATCATCAACAGACGGCTCGCTCTCCGTTTCCTCCGCCGCTTCGTGGATCCCGGCGGCTTCCGCGGTTTCTTCTTCCGACGCCTCCGGTTCGGTGTTTTGAGCTTCATCCGAAGGTATGTCGTTTTCCGAAAGGCGCTCGCTCTCGCGTTTTTCCTTCGCCTTTCGTATCTCCTCCGCGAGCAGTGCCGCGGCGGCGGCTTCAGCCTCACGTTTTTCCTCGTCCTCTTTTCGGGCTTCCTCCGCCCTTTTCGCGTCGAGCGCCGCTCGCGCCTCGTCTATATTTTTCGCGCGTTTCGCCTCTCTCTGCTCCTGCTCTCGCTTTGCGCGCCGCCTTTCACGGTCGGGACTGCCCGCATCCGCTATCTCCGCCGCAAGCTCCGACGGCGACTGAAAACGCTTCGCGGTGTCCGGCGCCGTAGCCTTCTTTATTATATCCGCTATATCCTGCCCTGCTTCATCGCCGCCAAGTGCGGACAGCGTTTTACCTATCGAATATATATCCGACAAAACGCTGTGGCTCCCGCGCATACACACCTCCGGCGCGTCAAAGCCGTCGTCCCTCGCCATGTCCGGCGTTTCGACGCATTTTCGCACGCCGAAGCCCGTCAGCACATAGACGCCGTCCGCGTCAACGCCTATATTGCATGGACGTATATCGCCGTGCGCCATGCCGAGCCTGTTCAGCTCAGACACGGCGGAGCTGAGCGACTCTGCGAGCTTAAGACACGACTTTTCGTCGAGCGGCGCGTCGCCTATCGGCTCATACAGCTTCGACCGGATAAAGCACTTCCAGCCCGGCGCCGTGACGTTGTCGCGTATTATAAAATCCTCCACGGGCGCGAGATTAGGGTGGCTGACGGTCTTGAACATAGTCAGTTCCCATTCGAGATCGCTCCGCTTTTTGGCGAACACCTCGCGGAGCGCCTCGTCGCTTATGCCGCCATCCCGCAGTCTTTTAAGCTCCTCCGCACTTACCGGCATGCTTATCTCGAGAACAGACTCCCTCACGGTCTGCCCGTTTTCGGTTCTCCGTAAAACATGGCGTTTGCCGCAGTATACGTCTTCCGTAGCCTCGACCTGCGCGTCGGGCCAAATAATATTGCTCATAGTTTTCTCCATTTTCCAAAAAACGATTTCGCCTAAAACAGTGAAAGCTGGCTCGTCTCCGGCATATCTCCGAGCGCGCCGAGCGTCTTTAACTGCTCGATATGCGTCTTTGAAACCTTTGTACAGCTCGCCGAAAGCTCGTCCACCGATATGAATACCTTTCCGTCGCGCTGCTCCTGCAGATCTCTCGCCGCCGTCTCTCCGAGTCCGCCTATAGCGACGAACGGCGGGCGCAGCTTATCTCCCTCTATTACGAATTTCAGCGGTTCCGATTTGTAAAGGTCGATCTTCAAAAACTCAAAGCCGCGCTTATAGAATTCATAGCAGACCAAAAGCGTCGTCAGCAGGTCGTCCTCCTTCGCCGTCGGCTCCGGATTTTGCCTTATCTCGCGTATTTTTGCGAGCACCTTTTCAATGCCCTGTGTCATTATCTCCGCGTCAAAGGCGTCCTTCTGGCTCCGGCGGTAGAAATACGCGCTGTAAAATGCGAGCGGCTCATGCACCTTGAACCACGCGATACGAAACGCCATCATGACGTAAGCGACGGCGTGCGCCTTCGGGAACAAATACGCTATTTTGGATAGCGAATCTATGTACCACTTCGGCGCGCCGAGCGACGCCATTTCCTCCGCCCAGCCGTCCTGGAAGCCGTTTTTCTTGATTTTGCCCTTTCGCACGGCTTCCATTATTTTGAACGCCTTTTTTTCGTCCATGCCGAGGCTTATAAGATAAAGCATTATATCGTCGCGGCAGCCTACACACTCGTCGACGCTCGCCGTTTTGGAGGTAACAAGCTCCCTCGCGTTTCCCGCCCACACGTCCGTACCGTGCGAAAATCCGACGAAGCGCACAAGCGTATTGAACTGCGTGGGTCTTATATCGGTCAGCATCTGCTGGGCAAAGCCCGTGCCGAATTCCGGCACGCCGAAGGTTCCTACAGTGCCGATTATCTCGTCGTCGTTCGGAAGTCCGAGAGGCTCCGCCGATTTGAATATCGCGAGCGTCTGCGGGTCGTCGAACGGTATTTTGCGCGCGTCTATGCCCGTCATGTCCTCAAGCATTTTTATCATCGTCGGATCGTCGTGCCCAAGCTCGTCGAGCTTTAAGAGGTTTGCCTCCATACGGTGGTAATCGAAATGCGTCGTGATTATATCCGTGTCGCTGTCGTCGGCGGGGTGCTGCGCGGGGCAGAAGTCGCATATCTCCATGTCCTGCGGTATCACTACGAGCCCGCCGGGGTGCTGGCCCGTCGTGCGCTTTACGCCGACACAGCCGTTGGCTAAGCGCAGCTCCTCCGCCTTTGTGACGGTCTTGCCGAGGCGTTCAAGATATTTTCTGACATAGCCGAACGCCGTCGCCTGCGCCACCGTGCCGATCGTGCCCGCCTTGAAAACGTGGTCCGCGCCGAAAAGCGTGTTTGTGAATTTATGCGCGTTAGCCTGATATTCGCCGGAAAAATTGAGGTCTATATCCGGCACCTTGTCGCCGCCAAAGCCGAGAAACGTCTCAAACGGTATATCGAAGCCGTCCTTTTCGTATTTCTCACCGCAGACGGGACAGACCGCATTCGGCATATCCGCGCCGCAGCCGAAGCCTTTGCCCGACTCAAAATCGGCGTGCTTGCACTTTGGACAGCGGTAATGCGCCGGAAGTGAATTGACCTCCGTAATACCCGACATATACGCGACGATAGACGAGCCTACCGAGCCGCGCGAGCCGACGAGATACCCGTGCGCGAGAGAGTCCGCGACGAGCTTCTGCGCGCTCATATAGATTACATCGTAATTTCTGTCAAGTATATCCTTAAGCTCCGTCTCGACGCGGCTCGACACTGTCTCCGGCGGGTTTTCGCCGTAAAGCTCATGCATTTTTTCGTAAACGAGCCGCTTTAGATCCTCCGCGCTGTTTTCTATTTTCGGCGCGTAGAGCACCGGCGGCGGAAGCGGACTCACGTTATCGCACATATCCGCGATGAGATTCGTATTTTTGACGACGACCTCATACGCCTTCTCCTCTCCGAGATACGAAAACTCCTCCAGCATCTCGTCCGTCGTCTTGAAATACACCGGCAAGGACTTGTCCGCGTCGTCATACTCCTTCGCGGAGAGCAGTACATGGCGGTAGATCTCATGCTCCGGATCGAGAAAATGCACGTCTCCGGTCGCGACGACGGGCTTTCCGAGCTCTTCTCCGAGCTCAACCACGCGGCGGTTGAAATCGCGCAGCTCCTCAACGTCCCGCGCCTTGCCGCTCCTTACCATGAACATATTGTTGCAGACGGGCTGTATCTCAAGATAGTCGTAAAATTCCGCTATTCTACGCTGCTCACGCCTACTCCTGTGGTCCGAAACGAGGCTGAAAACCTCTCCCGCCTCGCACGCCGAGCCGATCATAAGCCCCTCTCTGTGCTCCATCAGCAGGCTTTTCGGTATTATCGGGAATCGCTTGAAATGCTCTAAATGGCTCTTAGTGACGAGCTTGTAGAGATTTTTTATGCCCGCCTGCGTCTTTGCGATTATTATTATATGCATCGGTCTGAAGCGGCGCTTTTCAGCGTTTTCCCGCCGCCTCGCCTGTATGTATTCGTTCATGCCGCGAAGCGTCGTCACGCCGTCCGCCGCGATACGCGGAAATAGCTTCGACATGACGAGTCCCGCCATTACCGCGTCGTCAGCCGCGCGGTGGTGATTGAACTCCGGCAGTCCGAGAAAATCCGAAACTACGTTCAGTCTGTGGCTTTTTATCTCCGGAAGCATCCCCTGGCATATCGGCATAGTGTCGACATATGACGGCTCAAACGGTATGCCGTTTTCCTCGCATATCCGGCTTATAAAGGCTATATCGAACGTGGCGTTGTGCGCCGCTATCGGGCGTCCTCCGACAAAATCGAGAAACGCCTTTACCGCCTCCGCCTGCTTCGGCGCGCCGGAAACGTCCTCATCGCTTATTCCGGTGAGCTGTGTGACGCTCGCGGGGATGTGCCTTTCGGGATCGACGAACGTCTGAAAGCGCCCAAGCTCCTGCCCGTTTCGCATTATGACCGCGCCGATCTCCGTGACGGCGTCATTTATCGGGTCGAGTCCCGTCGTCTCTATGTCGAAAACCGCGATCTCGCTGTCGAGCGGCATATCCTCGCCGCAGTAGGAGAGCTTGTCGTCAACGTCGTTTATGTAATAGCCCTCGACTCCGTAAAGCACCTTTATTTTGTCGCCCGCCGCCGCCATCGCCTCCGGAAATGAGTGGCAGACGCCGTGGTCGGTTATCGCGACCGCCCTGTGACCCCACGATGCGGCGCGCTTTATCGCCTCTCCAACATCGGTCAGCGCGTCCAGCGCGGACATTTTAGTGTGCAGGTGAAGCTCGACGCGCTTTTCTTCTGCGAGGTCCTGCCGCGTCTTTTTCTCCGAGAGTACGATGCTCTGCGGCTCTACCGTTATGTCGCCGTCGTATCTGTTATAGCCCACAAAGCCGGACACGGTGACGTACATGCCGACTGAAATTTTCTTCGCGGCGCTCTTCAGCGCGTCGTCAACGATGAACTTCGATACCCTGAGAGAGCCCGTGTAATCCGTCATATCAAAGCTAAGAACGTATGCGTTTCGCTTTGCTATCTCCCGGCTCTCGACCTCGAATATCTCCCCCTGAATGACGACCTTTCCGGACTCGAGCCCGACCTCGCACATCGGCGTCGGTTTGCCGCTTATGGGCTTTCCTATCAAAACCTTTCCCGCTCTCGGAGCGGCGGCTGTCTTTTTCGCCGTCTTCGACGGCATGCCGTCCTGTCGGAAAACGGGGACAAGCTCCACCTCCGCGAGTCCGAATTCCTCGGCTATCGCGGTCTTTACCATGCCTATATCCGCCGACGAGAAATCCGCGGGAAGCGATAATTCTATTTTCATGCTCCGCTTCTGTCTGTCCACCGCCGCGCTTATGACGCCCGCACCGGCGAGTCTCGCCTTGAGATCGGGAGCACAGCGTATTGCGAACATATCCAGAAACGGTACCTTATCCTGTGCCATAAAACCCTTTTTAAGCTCCTTCTATCATTGCCGTAAGTCTGTCTGCAAGCTCATCCATCGGCGCCTTGCCGACTATCTCTCCCTTTTTGAAAAGCAGTCCCTCTCCGCGGCCTCCCGCGATCCCGAAGTCCGCCTCCCGCGCCTCCCCCGGTCCGTTCACGGCGCACCCCATAACGGCGACGGTGATGTCCCTGTCACATCCCTCAAGCCGCCGTTCTACCTCTTTCGCGAGATTTATGAGGTCTATCTCCGTTCTGCCGCACGTCGGGCAGGAAACGATCTTCACGCCGCGACGGAGCCCGACCGCCTTAAGTATGGCGATACCCGCGGCGATCTCCTTTTCCGGCTCGGCGGTCAGAGATACCCTTATCGTGTCGCCTATACCGTCGAGTAAGAGCGCGCCTATTCCGACGGCGGATTTTATTGTGCCCATGTACTCCGTCCCAGCCTCGGTAACGCCGAGGTGAAGCGGATACTCCGTCCTCTCGCGCAAAAGCCTGTATGCCGCGACCGTGAGCGCCACGTCTGAGGCTTTGACGGAAATGCAAATATCGTCAAAATCAAATTCGTTCAAAAGGCGGACGTGCGCCATCGCGCTCTCGAGCATCGCCTCCGCCGACACGCCGTATTTTTCAAGCAGCGGCTTTTCAATGCTTCCGCTGTTGACGCCGATGCGTATCGGAATAGATCTCTCGCGGCACGCGCGAACTACGGCGCGCACGTTCTCCCTGCCGCCGATATTTCCGGGGTTTATGCGTATCTTGTCCGCGCCTGCCGCCGCCGCCTCTAAGGCGAGCTTATGATCAAAGTGTATATCCGCGACGAGCGGGATGTCCACGCGCTCCTTCAGCGCGGCTATTGCGCGCGCCGCCTCAAAATTCGGCACGGCGACGCGGGCGATGTCACAGCCCGCGGTCTTAAGGCGCATGAGCTGACCCGCGGCAGCTTCAATATCCTCCGTTTTCGTATTCGTCATAGACTGGACGGATACCGGAGCGCCGCCGCCGATCATTACACCGCCGACATTTATGCTCTTCGTTTTCATTTGTGTATTATCCTCAAAACGTCGTTGAACATGACATAAACCATCAGCAGTATCAAAAGTCCGAGCGCGACGGTGTTGATATACGCCTCATATTTCGGGTTGAGTTTTTTCCGCGTCAGCTTTTCAATTATCGCGGTCACAAACAGGAAGAAAACCCTGCCTCCGTCGAGCGCCGGTATGGGGAGCATATTCATAACTGCGAGGTTCACCGCGATGAAGGCGCACAGATACGCGATATTCATAGCCGCGTCGCGCAAGGTCTCCGAGCTCTCTCCGACGTCGTTTATCACCGTGATTATTCCGAGCGCGCCGGACATATCCTTAACTCCAACCCTGCCCGTTATGAGGTCGCTCAGCCCCATTTTTACAAGCCTTACGAAATCGTACGTCGTATAGAGAGAATATTTGAGCCGCTCTCCCGGCGTCGCTTTTACGGCGGCGAAGGTTATCCCATAGTCCTCCGCTTCACCGTCTGCAGCGGGGGCTTTTGCGGAAAGCCCGAAATCCTTCAGCGCTATTTTTCTGCCATCGCGCTCTATCACCATATCGACGCCTTTGCCTGCCGCGCGCGACATATAGTTCACGAAATCCCTGTGATAAAAAATACGGTGTCCGTCGATGGATATTATCGCGTCGCCCTCAATAAGTCCGGCTTCGCCGCCGTATTCAAAGCCCGGCGAGAGCGTCTCTATCCTGTTGCTCCTGAAGGCGCCGGCGCTTGAAAAAACGATCGCGACTATTATAAGCCCCGTAAGAAAATTCATGGCGGAGCCCGCGATCAGCACCAGAAACCGCTTCCACACTTTTTGATTGGCGAATGATCTCTCATCCTCGGAGTCGCCGTCCTCGCCCTCCATCGCGCAAAAGCCGCCTATCGGCAGGGCGCGCAGCGAATACAGCGTCTCTCCCCGCCGCTTTTTTATTATCGCGGGGCCCATGCCTATCGCAAATTCATTCACCTTTACATCAAACGCCTTCGCCGCCAAAAAATGACCGAGCTCGTGCGTTGCTATCAAAAAACCAAATACCAAAATTGCAACTGCAATATACATAAACTATGCCTTTCTGACAAAAATTCGCGCCTCCGCGTCGGCGGCGAGGATATCCTCCACCGTTTCGGCGCTCATGCCGCCAAGTCTATCGACCGCCCGTGCGACGACCTCATATATCCGCATAAAGCCGATACTTCCTTTGAGAAACAGCCCGACCGCCTCCTCGTTCGCGGCGCTCATAACGGCGCACGCGGCGTCATCTCTCGCCGCGCAATCGACAGCGAGCGGAAGGCATTTGAACGCCTCCGTGTCCGGCTCCTCAAACGTAAGCGGAGCGGACGATACAAAATCCATCTCCCTTTCGAGTGACGGGAGTCTCTCCGGATATGTCAGCGCAAACTGTATCGGCAGACGCATATCGGGAACGCCGAGCTGTGCGATTATCGAATTGTCCGTGTATTCGACCATCGAGTGCACGATACTCTGCGGGTGTATGAGCACCTTTATCCGCTCCGGCGGCACCTTGAAAAGGTGCATCGCCTCGATAAGCTCCTGCCCCTTGTTCATCAGCGTCGCGCTGTCTACCGTTATCTTCGATCCCATGCTCCACGTCGGATGCGCGAGCGCGTCCTCCGCGGTCACGTTTTCAAGCTCATACGCCTTTTTACCGCGAAACGGTCCGCCCGACGCGGTAAGAAGTATCCGCTTTATATACTTCACCCTGTTTCCCATCAGGCATTGGAAAATCGCTGAATGCTCCGAATCAACGGGCAGTATCTCCGCGCCGAACCTATCCGCCGCCTCCATTACTATCCTGCCCGCGCATACGAGCGTCTCCTTGTTCGCGAGTGCGATGCGCTTTTTCTCCGCTATCGCCGCCATCGTCGGCTTTAAGCCGACCGTCCCGACGACCGCCGTCACGACAGCCTCCGCGTCCGTTCCGGCGGCGGTCTCTATAAGCCCCTCCATGCCGGAAATCACCCGAGTTTCCGTGTCGGCAAGCCGCGTTTTCAGCTCCGCGGCGGCTTTTTCGTCGTAAACCGCGGCTATTTTCGGCTTGAATTCACGTGCCTGCGCCTCAAGCCGGTCTATGTCTCTGTAAGCTGAAATTGCCTCGACCTCAAGCCTTAAAAGCCGCGCGACCTCAAGGCTTTGTCTGCCTATCGAGCCGGTAGAGCCCAATATGGAAATCTTTTTCATACCGTTATTCTCTCAATATTTTTCAAAATCTCTCAAAACGCGCGCCAAACCGTCACGAGCAAAAGCAGCGTCGGGGCGGCGAAGCTCATGCTGTCAAATCTGTCAAGCATACCGCCGTGCCCGGGTATCAGATTGCCGTAGTCCTTTACACCGCAGAGCCGCTTTATCAGCGAGAACGCGAGATCGCCGAGCTGTGTCGCAAGGCTTCCGAAAACTCCGTAAACTGCGAGCGTCAAAAAGTTCACCTTCAGCTCAGTCGCCAATGCGAGTATGCCGCCGTAAATCAGCATACCCGCAACAGCGCACACAAGTCCGCCGACGCACCCCTCCAGCGTCTTGTTCGGACTTACACGAGGGAACGCCTTGCGTTTTCCCAAAAACAGCCCCGCGAAATACGCGCCGCTGTCGGATAAAAATGCGGCGATTATCGGCAAAAGCACGTAAAATCTGCCGTTTTGCATCATTTTAAGGCTCACGAGCGAGGATAGGAAAAACGGTAAAACCGCGCCTGCGACGAGCACCGGCAGTATCTTTTCAAGCCCGAAAGCCCGCTCCTTTTCGTATGCCGCGATACCCTCCGCCGCCATCACCGCGAAAAGCAACAGCGTTACCGCCCGCAAGGTCACCGTCCCCAAGCGGAAATAAAAGCCGAACGGCACGATGACCGCGGCGACCGCGGCGTACACATACGCCCGCGCACCGAACGCACCCTTTACCGCGCGCAGAAATTCAAACGCGATAAAAGCGCCTATTACGGCAACGACCGCCGTCAGCCAGACAGGCGGCATGAAAAACAGTATCACAAAAAGTATCGGCACAAATATCGCCGCGACTATTATTCTCGTTTTCATCGAAATCCCCCGTAATTTGCGCCGAAAGCGGCGCGTATCGGCTCTTACGGCTTTTGTATGCCGCCGTAACGCCTGCTCCTGCTCTGATAGTCTATTATCGCGCGGTCAAGCTCACGTTCCGTGAAGTCAGGCCACAGCGCGTCGGTGAAATACAGCTCCGAGTATGCGCTCTGCCACAAAAGGAAATTCGACAGGCGCTTTTCCCCGCTCGGTCTTATTATGAGATCCGGATCCGGAATGCCGGACGTGTAGAGATGTTTTTCGAGCATTTCGCAGTCGAGCTCGAGTCCGCTTCTGATCGCGTCCGCGGCGGCGGCCTTTGCCGCCCTGAGTATCTCCGATCTGCCGCCGTAATTTATGCATATGTTCGCCTGCATTCCGGTTATGCGGTCGTTTTTCGCGGCGGTTTCTTCGATCAGCGCTCTTATCTCCGGCGAAAGGCGCGACGTGTCGCCCAGCACTCGCAGGCGCACGTTCTCCTTTTCCATCTTCTCTATCGCCTCATGGAGATACTTCTCAAAAAGCGCCATTATCGCCTCCACCTCGTCGGAGGGACGTTTCCAGTTCTCAGTCGAAAAGGCGTAGACCGTGAGGTATTCTATGCCGAGCTTACTGCAATACGTCGCGATCCGGCGAAAAACCTCCGCGCCGGCGGCGTGACCCGCCGTGCGAGGCAAGCCGCGTTTTTTCGCCCATCTGCCGTTGCCGTCCATTATTACGGCAACATGGCGGGGGAGCTTTTCCATGTCAAGCCGCCCCGCCTGTGTAGATTTTTTATTGAACAGCCCCATCAGATCTCGTTCAGCTCTTTATCCTTCTTTGCGACCATATCGTCTATCTTCTTTATATAGTCGTCGGTGAGCTTTTGAAGCTCCTTCTCTATGTCCTTGTAGTCGTCCTCGGTGATCTCCGAGCTTTTCTTCTGCGCCTTGAAGTCCTCAACGGCGTCACGGCGGATGTTTCTGATGGCAACCTTGCCGTCCTCGCCGTATTTCTTGACCTGCTTGCTAAGTTCCCTGCGGCGCTCCTCGGTGAGCTGCGGAAATGAGAGGCGCAAAACCTTGCCGTCGTTCTGCGGATTTATCCCGATATCCGACGTCTGTATCGCCTTCTCTATCGCCTTGAGGCTCGATGCGTCCCAAGGCTGGATCACAAGCGTCCTCGGATCGGGCGACGAGACAGACCCGATCTGCTGGATCGGCGTCGGCGTGCCGTAGTAATCTACGCGGATCTGATCCAGAACTGCGGCGTTGGCTCTCCCGGCTCTGACGGAGCCGAACTGGTTTTTAAGCGCGTCGAGCGTCTTGTCCATTCTCGCGGTATAAGGTGTAAACATATATTTATCCTCCTTCGCCTGTATGTTTTTTTATTTAACTGTTGTTCCTATCTTCTCGCCCATTACGACCCTGTAAATATTCTCCGGGTCCTTGAGCGCAAACAGTATGACCGGTATCTTGTTGTCCATCGAAAGGCTCGTCGCGGTGGAGTCCATGACAGCGAGGTGCTTTGCGAGCACGTCGTCGTATGATATGTTGTCATATTTCTCCGCAGTCGGGTCTGTACGCGGGTCGGCGCTGTAAACGCCGTCCACGTTTTTTGCCAAAAGTATCGCGTCCGCGCCGATCTCTGCTGCGCGCAGCACAGCGGCGGTATCGGTCGAAAAATACGGACAGCCCGTGCCGCAGCCGAAAATGACGACTCTGCCGCGCTTTAAGTGCTTATCCGCCTTGAGCCTTATATACGGCTCCGCCACGGCGCGTATCTCGAGCGCGGTCTGAACTCTGACCTCGACCTCCATCTGCTCCAATACGTCCGCGACGGCGAGGCTGTTCATCACCGTCGCCATCATGCCCATGTGGTCGGCTCTCGTGCGCTCCATTTTGCCGCCGCCGTCCTTAACGCCGCGCCAGAAATTGCCGCCGCCGACGACGACGCCGACCTCAACTCCGGCGTCCACGCACTTTTTGATGACCTTGCAGACCTTTTCTATCACGTCAAAATCAAGACCGAATTTCTTGTCTCCGGCGAGGGCCTCGCCGCTCAACTTTAGCAGCACCCTTTTATACGCCGGAGCTGCGGAACTGGTTGTTTCCATTTTGCACGCCCTCCGAACATTATATTCAATGCCGCGCCTTCCGAAACACGACACATTTTCAGACTTTACTATTTTAATATATTTTCCCGCAAATTGGAATAGCAAAAATCAAAATTTAACATAATGTGCATAAAAATTACTCCGCAGAGCGCAAAAAGTCTCTGCGGAGCGATAATATAAAGGTCAAATTCGCGTTCTCAAAGCCCGAAATTAAGCCCGCCGGTGAGCTTGCTCATGCCGTCGTTCATCTCTGTGTCGGCTTTTCGAAACGCCTCGTTCACAGCCGCGATAACCATATCGCCGAGCATTTCAACGTCCTCCGGATCGACCGCCTCCGGCTTTATCTCAAGGCTCACAAGCTCATGCTTGCCGTTTACGACAGCGGTGACCATGCCGCCGCCTGCCGCCGCCTCGTATGTCTTTTCCTGCAGCTCCTCCTGCATTTTCAGCATCTCCTGCTGCATTTTCTGCGCCTGCTTCAGCATATTCATGTTCATGCCGCCGCCGTAAGGATTTCCGCGAAAACCGCCCTTTGCCATACAAATCACTCCTCGCTTTCAAGATGTCTCAAATCATTTTTACATTGCCGAATTTCATCAGCTCGTCGAGCTTATCCGACTTCAGCTCCCTCTCTATCGCGCCTACAACGACCTTAACTACCACCGGACGCCCGAGCAGTCTGCCCGCCTCCTCGCGCACGGCGCCCGTAACCTCCGGCGTGTCGAGCATTCCAGCGGCGAACTCGCTTCCCGCTCTGATCTCAAGCGTGTTGCCGCTTAAACAACCCTGCGCCTGCGCGCTGTCGCTCAAAAACGAGTAGCTTGCCGGACCTATCCGGCTCTCCACCGCCGATAGCACCTCTCTCCATATATCGCCGTCCTGTGTCCGCGGCGCTTCCGCCACGGTCTCGACCGTTTCCGGCTCCGCTTTCTCATCGTTTTCCGGCGTTTTCACTGCCTCCGGGGGCGCTTCTTCCTCCGCCTTTTTTTCTCGCTCCGGCGCTTTTTCAGCCGCCGCAATTTGTTCAATCGGCGGCTCCGCCGTCCTCGCGGGCGCCGGATATGAAACGGGCGGCACGGAGTGCATACACAGCTTTATAATGCAAAGCTCCGCCGCCGTGCGCTTATCCACACTCTCCGCGGACGCGGCGGACGCCTCCTGCACCCCGTCGATCCCGTTTATCAGAAAATCGGGCGAGAGCGACTTTGCAAAACGCGCCACCGTATCGCCGGAATATCGACCACTCGCGAGCTTGTCGGCGCTTTTCGGCGCGGTTATTTTCAAAAGCACGTCGCGCATCAGCGCGGCGAGCTCCCGCAGTACGGAAAGCGCGTCCTTGCCCTCAAAATAAAGCGAATCAAGTATTTCGAGCGCCGACGATACGTCGTGCGCGGCGATTTTCTCCAAAAGTCGCGCCGTCGCCTCGCTCCCCGCGAGCCCGATCGCGCCGATCACTCGCTTTTCATCGACCGTATCTCCGCACGCGCACTGGTCCAAAAGCGAGAGCGCGTCGCGAAGCGAGCCGTCAGCAAGCCGCGAGAGCATATCCGCCGCGTCCGGCGTTAAATCTATCCCCTCCTGCGCCGCGATATACGAGAGCCGCGCACAAATATCCTCCGGCGAAATGCGGCGGAATGAAAACCGCTGGCAACGCGAAAGTATCGTCGCCGGTACCTTGCGAAGCTCGGTCGTCGCGAGAATGAATATCAAATGCTCCGGCGGCTCCTCCAGTATTTTAAGAAGCGCGTTGAACGCGGAGATCGACAGCATATGCACCTCGTCGATGATATACACGCGCCGTCTCACTGTCGCGGGCGTGAAAACCGCCTCGTCGCGGAGGGCGCGGATATTCTCGACGCCGTTGTTTGAAGCCGCGTCAAGCTCCTCTATATCGAGGATAGCGCCGCTGTCTATCCCGCGGCACGACGCGCACTCATTACACGGATCGCCGTTTACCGGATGCTCGCAATTCACCGCCTTTGCGAGTATTTTCGCGCAGGTGGTCTTTCCCGTGCCGCGCGTGCCTACGAAAAGATACGCGTGCGAGAGCCGCCCCGACGACGCCTGCCGACGGAGCGTTTCCGTGATATGCTCCTGCCCGACAACGTCCTCAAAGCGTTTCGGGCGCCATTTTCTGTATAAAGCCTGATACATATTGCCACCCCAAAGCTGTCAAACTGCGCGGCATAGAACAAGACCGCACACCGTCCTTTGGAAACCGGGATATGTCCGTAACGCCTATTTCACGCTCAGAGCCGGCAGCCTGACGGCGCCCGCGGGGTTCTGTTTAATGCTGCTCGGTTCCCCGCCTGACATGGTTCACAGTCCCACGTCGCGTCAGACCGACTCATCAACGCGCTCCATAAGCGGCGACAACACATCACGGCACCGGGGGACGGGATTCGCCCCTGCTGTAGCGGGTTGCAGGTACAGGGCACCGCTAACTCCCCGGATAGTGCGGCCTTGTTCCGTGCCGCGCACCAACAAGGCTTATATATTATACAATATTCTCTCGAGATTGGCAACAGGTTTTATTTTGTCTCGTTTTTTAGAGTTATTTTTGCTCCGCAGGGTCTATTTTCTTTTACGCAAACGAAAATGGACGAAAAGAAAGCGCAGAAAAACGGTTGAGCGGCAAGCCGCTCAACCGTTTGCAATTCAAAAAACTTTAATATGCTCAGATATACGACTGTATCGGCATATATGTGAACATATAGCTCGGATTGAGCGTATGGTATCTGCCGTAAACGTAAGTCATCGAGCCCCAGTTTACGGTGTTCGTATATCCGAGTGTGTCGAGCGTGCCGATGTACTGCCTGAAGCTGCCCACACCTGCCGGAACATACACGCCGCAGCCGAAGGTCTTGACAGTCACGCCGGAATACCAGCTCTGATGTCCATCGTTATACATTTTGAACAGCGCGTTTGCGACGTCCATGTTGCCCTTGCTGTGTCCTATCAGCATGGACGGACGTGCGCCCGCGGCGTAGAGATCGACGAGCTTCTGCGACGCCGGCTCCTCATAATACACGCCCGCAATATTTGACGGTCTGCCTATGAAATAGCCCTGCGTACCCTCGGTGTAAACAGTTCCGTCGCCGTAGCCGACAACGATGCCCGCAACCGGCTGATTTTTGATTTTCGCAACGTGTTTTGCAAACGCCGCCGTTCCGACGACGCTGCTTCCGACGCCCGCAATCGTGACGATCTGAACATCGCCGTCTATCACCATCTGTTCAGCCGCCGCGCCGGTGTAAAATACGTTGTTCGTCGGCGTCATGACAACGACGCTGCCCTTTGCAAATGACTGCGCGATCAGGCTGTTGGTTTCATAGGTCGTCAGACAGCCCGTGTTGTAATAGGTCGAATCCGCATACCCCGCCGAAGCCGTCGCCGTCAGCACCGCCGCCAGCATCATTACCGCGAGCATCAGCGCCAGCAGTTTTCTGCACCTGTGAGCTTTTACCATTTTTTAGGCACCTCCGTTTAGTTTGTTGTTTTTACATGAACACGGCTCATGTCACCTATATTTTACCATTGTTTCGTAGGCTTGTCAACAACAAAAACCTACATTCGCTTTTTGTTTTAACGTTATAAAAAGAGCGTCCGGCAATCGCCGGACGCTCCCTCTTATTCTTCAGTTTTCCTTTGAATAATTGTCGAAATAGTTCTGTATAAGCACGACCGGCGTGCCCTTGTCGCCGCTTCCGGAGGTCAGGTCGCACAGCGAACCGATGAGGTCGGTGAGCTGGCGCGGTGTCGTACCCTCTGAGTCCATATTGCCCTTGAGATCCTTGTCCTTCTCAACGATTGACGCCTTGATCGCGGCGCGAAGCTCCTCTCCCGACAACCCCGCGAACTGGTTGTCCGCCAAATATTTGAGCTTTAATTCGTTCGGCGTACCCTCGAGCCCGGGCGTGCGAGCCGGTGATACGACCGGATCCGCGAACTCCCAGATCTTTCCGACCGGGTCCTTGAACGCGCCGTCGCCGTAGATCATGCACTCTATATTCTTTCCCGTAAGCTCGCGCATTCTGACGCTGAGCGCGTCCACGAATTTCTGGCAGTCGCGCGGGAACAGCTTAACTGTGTCCTCGTTCGCCTTGTTGGAGCCGAGAA
>JAFWVB010000028.1 GCA_017518445.1 Oscillospiraceae bacterium
AGAAGGAATAATTGAAATATAAAATGACGGAGGGGCAAAGGTGTGGAAATAAAGATTGAAAAGGCGTCGGAGTGCGACGCCGAAAAAATACGGAGTATGCAGAGAACGGCTTTCTCCGGTCTGCTCGCGCGGTATCGGGACGAGGATACGAGCCCCGCGAACGAGCCTTTGGAACGGATAGAGGCGAAGCTCAAACAGGACACCACGCATTTTTATTTTATTTTCAGCGGCGACGACTGTGTAGGCGCGGTCAGAGCGGTAGTGCCTAAAGACGGCGGCAGAAAGAGGATAGCCCCGATCTTCATTATGGAGGAGCACAGAGGACGCGGGCTTGCCCAAGCGGCGATAAAGGAGCTTGAACGTATCCACGGCGAGGATAATTGGGAGCTTGATACGATCCTGCAGGAGGCGGGAAACTGCTATCTATACGAAAAAATGGGGTATGTAAAAACGGGCGTCATCGAAAAAATCAACGACAGAATGGATATTGTGTATTATGAAAAAAAACTGAGAGATAAAGAGGAAAACGGATTTCGGGAGGATACGATATGTTCAGAGAAATGAGGCGGCGCGGTCAGGCGATTTCGCTGGAGGAATGCGTTTTCCTGCTGAAAACGGAAAAGCGCGGGGCGCTCGCGATGACGGGAGATAACGGCTATCCTTACGCGATACCGCTTAACTTTTATTTCGATGAATCGGAAAATAAAATTTATTTCCACTGCGCCAGGGAGGGACACAAGCTCGACGCGATAAAAAACGACGGGCGCGTGTGCTTCACCCTATGGAACAGCGGCGAACGGCATGCCGGAGACTGGGCGTATCATGTCAAAAGCGTCGTGGTCATGGGGCGTGCGCGGCTTGTGGACGACGAGGCGGTCATTTACGAAAAAACAAAGGCGATCGGGCTTAAATATTACCCCGACGCTGGCTCTGTGGACGAGGAGCTGCGGCGCGCCATAAGCAGAGTCGCGCTTATTGAGCTTGCGATCGAGCACATTACGGGCAAGACGGTGCATGAAAAATAAAAGGCCGCAAACATACTTTCGGGATATATTAAAATTACGGAAAACAAAGGAGAACAGATATGCATTTTGAGTACAAAACCGAGGGCGTCTGCTCGCGGGTGATAAATTTCGACATCGAGGACGGCGTTATAAGAAACGTCGAGTTTACCGGCGGCTGCAACGGAAATCTCAAGGCGATATCGACGCTTGTGGACGGAATGACGGTCGAGGAGATAGAGAAAAAGCTGCGCGGCATACACTGCGGGCATCGGCAGACCTCCTGCTCCGATCAGCTCGCGCGGGCGGTGATGTCCGCAACGGAAGCAAAATAAGTTTTTTACCTTACGCGCCATCACGGTTACTTTTCTGTGGCAAAAAGGAAAACGCTAACGCTTTTTCTGCTCGTCCAGAAAAAGCGTAGGAAAAAGAGACGAATAAGGGGAAGGGATTTCGATTTCCCTTCCCCTTATTTATCCCCATCCTTGAAACGACAAAAGGGAACGGCTTCGTTCCCTTTTGATACCCTCCGCGACGGCGGAGAAATGAAAGCGCGGGCGTGTATATTACATTATCCAAATAAATATTTCGCTATTGCTTTTCACCGCTATTGTTTTTTGCCGCTTCAATCTCCATTAGCTTTTTAGCTTTCTTTTTGCGGCGGCGGCGAATTACGCCTCTTATCACAAGCCACACAACAACGACGATGATGATGAATATGAGCCAGCCTGCCCAGTTTCGGGCAAAGCCTATCATCATACTCTGCAAACCGTCTACAAAGCTCCTGCCGCCGGACTTGAACGCCGCCGCGAGCTTCGCGCCGAAGCCTATAGCGGCTTCCTCTGTTTCGGAAATGCGGTAGACCTCTCGCAGGGAGATGTCTATCGTGGAATAGCCGACGAGCGAATCGTACTTGCGCAGAGTGCCGGAGAGGTGTTCGATGGCGAGCTCCGTCTCGCTTATGGACCCCTCCAGCGTGATGATATCCTTCAGATTCGTGCTTTTCGCAAGCAGCGCCTGAAGCCTCTCGAGCTTCGTCTTCTGCGTCACAAGGCGCGCCTCGACGTCGTAATAGTCCTCGCCTATATTTTTAGATGAATGGACCTTGTTTTTAATTGTGCAGTTTTCACCCACACGGGAGTAGAAATCCGCAAATTTTGCAGACGGCACTCTGACGGTATAGTACGCGTGTCTGTAATTTGAATAGTTGTCGAAACTGCTCGACTCGAAATAGCCGCCCATCTCGTTCGCAAGCATATTGAGCGATTTTGCGGCGGCGTCGAATTCCGTCGTCTCCATCTCGACCGAGGCGGTGTAAATGAGCTTCGCGTTATCGGGCAGATTTTGCGTGAAAGGCACGTCTGTTTCGTAAGCCGTTCCGCCGTAGACCGTGTCTTCGCTCGGCGCTTCGTAATATCCTTCCTCCGAGGCAGCTTGACTCTCATTCTTGATGCTTTCACGCGGCGCAGCCCCGTTATCCGCGGCAAATTTGCTGCTTGCAGAGCACCCCGCGAGCAGTGACAGCAGCATAAAAGCCGCCAAAACAATGCACGATATCCTTATCTTTTTCATTTTGGCACCTCCGTTTTGTTTTCGGCATATTTCGGAATTTTCGCCTTCTATACTTATAAGACGGCAAAAATTTCAAAAAGTTCCACCCTTGAAAAAAAATATTTATCGGCTATAATGCTTATAAGCCATTTAGCGCGATGAGGTGAAGCCATGAGAGAGATATCATACGAGAATATCGCCGATACCGTGGCGGAGCTGTGCGTAAGAAGCTGCACCATGCTCCCGCCGGATGTCGCCATAATGCTCGAATGCGCGTTTGACGCGGAGGAGTCGGAGGCGGGACGCGGCGCGATAGGCGATATAGTCGAAAACTTCAATTACGCCTCCCGCACGGGGCTGCCGATATGCTAGGACACGGGAATTACAGTCGTGTTCGCGGACATCGGGCAGGACGTGCATATAACGGGCGGAAATTTTGAGGACGCGATAAACGAGGGCGTGCGCCGCGGCTATGATAAGGGCGGACTTCGCAAAAGCGTCGTGGGCGACCCGCTCCGACGCGAGAACACGGGCGACAACACTCCCGCCGTCATACACACGCGCATAGTGCCGGGAGACAGGCTCTCTATCACGGTCGCGCCTAAGGGCGCGGGCAGCGAGAATATGAGCGATATGAAGCTCTTTCTGCCGTCCGCGACGGCGGAGGATATCGAGGACTTCATAGCGGACGTTATGTCGCGCGCCGGTGCAAATCCGTGCCCGCCGGTCATTATAGGCGTGGGGCTCGGCGGCACGATAGAAAAGGCGGCGGAGCTTTCTAAACGCGCGCTTTTACGCGGCGCGGACACGCGAAATCCCGATCCGTTTTACGCGGAGATGGAGAGGCGCGCGCTGAAAAAAATAAACGATCTCGGCATAGGACCGCAGGGCTTCGGCGGGCGTATGACGGCTA
>JAFWVB010000029.1 GCA_017518445.1 Oscillospiraceae bacterium
CAAATCGGGATAAATTGGGGCTTGACATTTTTACAGGATGTGCTATAATACTCCTTGCTGATATGCGGGCGTAGCTCATCTGGTAGAGCGCCACCTTGCCAAGGTGGAGGTAGCGAGTTCGAGCCTCGTCGCCCGCTCCAATTTTTTTAATCGGCGACATAGCCAAGCGGTAAGGCACGAGTCTGCAAAACTCTGATTCCCCGGTTCGATTCCGGGTGTCGCCTCCATAAAAAATCACCCATTTTTATGGGTGTTTTTTTATGGAAGAGATACCTTGGCTGAAGAACCGGGCTCTGCAAGCGGAGCGAAGCAGAATCCGGGGCGAATCCTTCGCAACGCGAAATTCCGGGTGTCGCCTCCATAATTATAAAGCCGGCATTTCTGAGAAATCAAAAGTGCCGCTTTTCTTTTTTAATTATCCGTTATATAATTATTTCAATAAATTCCGGCTTAGCAGGTGGGTTTTATGGAAAGAGCAAAGTTGAAAGACCTCGGTTTCAAAACCAGAAATGAGGCGCTGACTTTTCTTAAAAAACTATGGCTGCATGGAAAAGCAGAGTGTCCTATATGCGGCAATGATTTGGAGCCGTTACACAAGAAAGCAAAGAAAAGTGATTGTAATTGGCAATGCAAGAATTGCAATAATACGTACAAAACAATCCATTTGCTTGATGAAATAAATGAGAAGCTGCCGTATTGACAAATTATTTTTTACGTAGGTAGCGATATGACTGATAAATATGTTTTCACCTGTCCCTATTGCGGCGGATCCGAAATGATCGAGGGCGTTCAATGCGGATACGTCGCCATATTAGAAACAAGCAGTAGATGTATCGGCTGCGGATTATTCCATTCCGTCTGCCGCAACTGCGGCAGTGTCGTCCGCTCCTATGTCAAAGAACCGGAAAAGCTGCTCAAGAAAAAAGACAGAAGGCAGAGATGATCCTCTGCCCTCAAATATGGTCACTCCGCTTCGGTGAGCCGCCCGATTTCGTCCGGCGTGAAAGAGTATATTTTGTCGCAGAACTGACAGGTTATCTCGGTGTTTTCGCCGGACGAAGCCATGTCCTCAAGCTCCGCTTTTCCGATGCTCAAAAGCGCGGCGACGACCTTATCGCGCGAGCAGGCGCAGCGGTATTCGACGGGCTCCGCCGATAAAATGCGGGGCGAAAAGCCGGCAAGCACCTTTTCCGCTATCTGCTCCGCGCTCATGCCGGACTGGAGCATTCCGGTTATCGCGCCCGCTTTGATCACATTTTCCTCCAGCCGCGCCGCTATATCGTCGGCCGCGCCGGGCATGAGCTGTGCGACATAGCCGCCGGCGGCGAGCACCGATTGATCGGTATCGACCAGAACGCCGAGAGCGACGGCGGACGGCGTCTGCTCGCTCTCCGTGAAGTAGAGCGTGAAATCCTCCGCGATCTCGCCGCTGACGATCCGGACGCTGCCGACATACGGCTCTTTAAGCCCTATGTCCTTTATGACTGTCAGCGTGCCGTCTTTTCCGACCGCCGCGCCGACGTCGAGTTTGCCGTCCCCGCGAAGCGGCAGATCGACGGCGGTCACCTGAACATAGCCTCTTACGTTTCCCTCATTGTCCGAGACGGCAAGAACAGTCCCCGCGGGACCGCCGCCGTTTATGCGGACGGTGACGGACGCGCCGCCGCTTTTCAGATCATTTCCTATTATTGACGCCGCCGTGAGCGTGCGCCCGAGCGCCGCCGTTATCACCGGCAGCGTTTTGTGTATATTTCGCGCGCGTTCGACGATGCCGCGAGTATCCGCGACCGCGATCTTAACGAGCCCGTCCTCCGAAATCGCCCTTACGATTTTATCCATTTTCGTCATTCTCCGATTAAAAATTCAATGCCGCATCGCGGCTATGTATATCCTGCTTTCGCCCGCCTCCGGCGGTTTTCCGGTCAAATCGCCGGTAATTGCCACATCCGTAAAGCCCGCTTTTTCGAGGCGGACTTTAAGCATCTCCGGCTCGTGCGCGTATTCGATATGCTCTTCAAAATCGCGCGTCCATTTGCCGTCCGCGCCGAGTCGGAAGATGTCCATGCCGTAAAACACGGCTTTATTTTCCGCGTCGTATTCTGCGCGCCATACGCAGTAGGCGTCGTCCGTCTCGTCGAGAAAAGCCTGCCCGTCGAGCCCACGGAGCTTTTCCGGCGTGTTTATGTCGAATATGAATACGCCGCCGGGACGGATAAAAAGCATGAGGCGGTGAAACACCTCGTCCAGCAGCTCCGGCGCGACGTAGTTCAGCCCGTCAAGGCAGCATACGGCGGCGTCGACCGTGCCGTACAGATCGAGTTCCTCCATCGGCTGGCAAAGAAGCATCGGCTTTATCGCAAAGCTTTCGCTGTCGAGCTTTTCCGCGGCGACGGCGAGCATTTCCGCCGACATATCCGTGCCGATGAGCTCATACCCGCGAGAGGCAAGCTCCGCCGTCATGCTGCCCGTGCCGCACGCGAGGTCGAGCACGGTTTTGACGCTTACGGAGCGAGCCTTGAAAACGCTCTCGTAGAAGTCCGCTGTTTTTTTGTAATC
This sequence comes from Oscillospiraceae bacterium, assembly GCA_017518445.1. GTDB lineage: Bacteria > Bacillota > Clostridia > Oscillospirales > Oscillospiraceae > RGIG6097. Next base: position 2,557 of record JAFWVB010000029.1, read on the forward strand.
CACATCGCCGGTAAATTCGTCGTACACCGGCGCGAGCGAGGTATAAAGACCCATTCGCCACTCTCCTTTTATACGCTAAATGCTCTTGTCCTCATCCGACATCTTCCGTACAAGGCGAAACGCCGTGAGGAACATGACGGCGACGAAAACGATGAATATCCACATATAGCCGCGGCTTTGGAGCGACGCGGCGAAGTCGTAGCAGCCGTGAAGCAGAGCCGGCACGGTGACCGCCGCGCTTCTGTAGGTCTTCGAGCCGTCGGCGTCGCCCATGTTTTCGCGCCTTTTCGCCTCGCCGTAAAACACGCCCATGAAAACGCCGAAGCAGGCGTGTCCCGGTATCGCGGTCACGGCGCGGACAAGCGCCGTTCCGAGCCCGTAAGAGAATACATAAATCAAATTCTCCCATATCGCAAAGCCGAGCGAGATATACACGGCGTAAACGACGGCGTCAAACGAGTAGTTGAACTCCGGATCGTTCCACGTGCGCTTTTTGAGGAAGAAATATTTGGCGAACTCCTCTGACAGTCCGACGATAACGAAATACAGTATCGCGTTGTAGAGCAGGCTGTCTACTGGCATGAAAAGCGACAGCGCGAATATCCCCGCCCGCTCCGCTATCGAGGCGGCGGCGGTCGATACCGCGCCGAAAACGACGAGCATGATGAGGAGCCCACGCGGCTCCTTTTCGACCTTGTCCGCCCGGTTTACACGCACGAGCAGAAAAAGCGCCGGAAGCACCGCCGCTGCTATAAGAAAAGGATTTAGATAAAAAATACCCATGTTGTTTTCTCCGGTAACGCAGTATTGTTTTTTATTCTGTCATTCTCTTCGGTATAAATTCTAATACCGCGCAAAATATCTGTCAACCTCTGTACAAATCCTTATGAACAATATACGCGCCGCAATGCGGCGCGTATATTATTTTAAGTTGTAAATCGCGTTTGAGAGCCTTGCAAAAGCAGCGATATCCAGAGCCTCGCCGCGCAAATTCGCGTCAAGCCCGCACCCATTCATAGCGGATACGATCTCATCCTTGCCGATGTTTCCGAGCGCGCCGCAGAGTGCGTTCGGCAGAGTTTTGCGCCGCTTGTCGAACGATGCGCGGACGATGGCGAAAAACAGCTTTTCATCTAAAACCTCCGCCGGAGGCGACTGCCGCCGCGTCATTTTTATGACCGCGCTCGTGACCTTCGGCTGCGGCATAAAGCAGTCCGGCGTCACATCAAAAAGAAGCTCCGTATGCATATGGTAATTCACAAAAACCGACAGCGCGCCGTAATCGGCGTCTCCGGCAGAAGCGCAGATGCGCCATGCGACCTCTCGCTGGATCATCACTGTTATTGTGTCAAATATTCCGGCGTTTATGAGCTTTACGAGCACCGGCGAGGTTATGTTATACGGCAGATTTGCGCACACGACGGGCTTCATGCCGCCCGCCTTTTCGCGTATGAGTTCCTCTATGTCGAGCTTCATTATATCGCCGTTCACAATTTCAACATTGCCGCATTCGGACAGCGTCTCGTCCAAAAGCGGCAAAAGCCGCCTGTCAAGCTCTACCGCTATCACTCTTCCGGCGATCTGCGACAGCTCCTTTGTCAAACAGCCCACTCCGGGTCCGATCTCAAGCACGGCGCAGTTTTTGTCCGCGCCGCTATTTTCCGCGATCTCGCGCGGGACCCAAGCCTTTATCAGAAAATTCTGTCCGAGAGCCCTTGAAAAAGAAAACCCGTGTTTTTTCAGCAAAAGCCTCAACACGTCCGGATTGCAAAGCTCCATGCCGTCCCTCCGATCGTCTTTGTATTTGTCGCACGGGGCGCTAAAAAAGCCACGCTACGGTCTTTTCCGTTATCGTCATGCCGAGCTTTTTCTGAAGCTCGCGCGAGGCGGTGTTTTCCGGCTTGAAATGGCAGTACGGAATAAGCCCCTGCCTGAGCACCTTGCCTATCATATAGCATTCCAATTCGGTCGCATAGCCACGGCGCCGGTGCTCCGGCAGTATTTCGAGCAAACCTATGCTGCCCTCCATGTGCTGTCCGATAAAGCCGACGCGCTCTCCGTTCTCATTATACCCCATATAAATTTGATGCAGACGAATAAGCGGCAGAAGCTCCTCCTCATCAAGGTTTCCGTAGTTGGCTTTTATGAAATCGAGGTCATTTTCGGTCGCCGTAACGATGTGCAATCGACGCTCGCACACTGGCGGCGCGCTGTTCTCGTAAACCGCCTGGTACATATCCAAACGCTCCGTAAATCCAAGCGCGCTCTGCGCGAGATCGGCGATACCGTCTCCCGTCACGAGCATGATGTAAAAGGTATCTCCCGCGTGCTTTTTTAGCCACGACGACGCAAGCTCGGGGCTTTCCGCGGCGAGCATATATGATACGCCGCGCGTGTCCTGCACAAAGACGCCGTCATCACTCTCCTCCAAAACGCGCACCGTACCGCGGCGATAGAGGTGTACAAATCCTGCGTATAAAATCGGATCGGAGGCAATATACCGCGGCAGCGTCAGCGACGGTTTTGTATTCTCTGTCATTGCACCGCTCCCGTTATTTATCGTCGCAGATTATTTTCAGCGCGCCAGTCGGACAGGCGTCCGCGCATTTGAGGCAGTCCCTGCATACGGTTTCGATGTCTATGCCCTTGAATTCCGGCTTTATCACAGTGTCGAAGCCCCTGCCGACAAGTCCTAAAATGCCTTTCTTCGCCTCGTTTTCGCAGGTACGTACGCAGAGGTTGCAGAGAATGCACTTGTTCTGATTGCGCTCGATGACGCGAAGCGCTGTCTCCGTAAAGCGCGTGTGGAAATCGCCGGAGAATTTTTTGCAGTCGGTGTCGTACTGATCGGCGTATTTTATGAGTCGGCAGTCGCCGTAATCGTGACAGCCGCACTTGAGGCACCGAGCCGCCTCCGCTCTCGCCGTATCCTCGGAAAAGCCGAGATTTATTTCCTTGAAATCATTTCTCCGCTCCGCCGCCGCTCTCTGCGGCATGACGGCGCGCGCGCGTTTTTCGTATACCGTGAAGTCGATGTTCTCGACCTCGCGCCTTGACAGCACGGGCTCCTTATAAGTAAGCTCCATACCGAGCAGATACGCGTCTATCGCCTTTGCCGCGGCGTTTGCCTCCGCTATCGCCTCGACCGCAATTCCCGCGCCCCTGTTCGTGACGTCGCCCGCCGCGAACACACCCTCGAGAGAGGTCGTGAAAAAGTGCTCGTCAGCGGCGACCGTGCCCTTTTGCGTCTTGGGAAGAGCGTCGAAGCCCGCGGGGTCGTTTTTCTGTCCCGCGGCGATTATGATTGAGTCGAGCGGAAGCTCGATAAACTCGCCCTCTACCGGAACGGGCGCGCGTCTACCTCTTTCGTCCGGCTCTCCGAGCTTCATCACCTGCAGCTTCACGCCGGTCACTCTGCCGTCTTTGCCAAGAATTTCGGCGGGATTTGTAAGGAAGCGGAATATCACGCCCTCCTCCTCCGCCTCTTCTATCTCGATATCCTCAGCCGGCATTTCGGCGCGCGTGCGTCGGTAGATGATGCTTACCTCCTCCGCGCCGAGACGAACGGCGGTACGGCAGGCGTCCATGGCGGTGTTGCCGCCGCCGACTATAGCCGTTTTTCTGCCTATCGCGGGCTTTCCGCCGAGGGCGACCTCCCGCAGAAAATCAATGCCGCCGAAAACGCCCTCGAGATCCTCGCCCGGGCAACGCAGAGCCATACTCTGCCATGCGCCGTTTGCGACGAGAACGGCGTCGTGCGATTTTCTGACCTGCTCGAAATCAATGTCCTTTCCTATCTCGCAGTTCGTTCTTATCTCGACGCCCATCGCGGTGACGACCTCTATCTCGCGGTCGAGCACCGCCTTGGGAAGCCTGTATTCCGGTATGCCGTAGCGCAGCATTCCGCCCGCCTTCGGCATTTTGTCGTATATAACGACCGAATGCCCGCTTTTGGCGAGCTGGTACGCGGCGGTCAGTCCCGCCGGTCCGCCGCCGATTATGCCGACGCTCTTGCCCGTCGGCTTTTCGGTTTTCGGTACCGGAAGTCGGTTTTTATATACGCTGTCCGCGGCAAAGCCCTTCAGGAAGCATATCGATATCGGCTCCTCAACGTGCTGTCTGCGGCAAGCCGTCTCGCACGGGTGCGGACACACCCTTCCTATGCTCGCCGGAAGCGTTATTTTCTCCCGTATCGTCTCCATCGCGGTGTCATAGTCGCCGTCGGCTATCTCGGCTAAATACTTCTGGCAGTTCGTGTGCGCCGGACAGTTTAAGACGCACGGCGCGACGCAGTCGCCGTCGTGATCGCCCATCATAAGCTCGAGCACGAGCTTTCTCGCCTTGAGGACGCGCTCGCTCTCGGTGTTTATCTCCATGCCCTCGCTCACCGTCGCGGAGCATGCGCGCATGAGCTTCGGGGATACGCTCGTCTCCACGACGCACATTCCGCACGCGCCGTAAGGCGCGAGGGATCTCATATAACAGAGGTTCGGTATTTCTATGCCGGCGCTGACAGCGGCATTGAGCACGGTCTCCCCCGCCCTCGCCTGAACGGGAACGCCGTTTATTTTAATATTTATCATTTCAGACATATCGCGTCACCTCAAGCTGATTTTATTCGCAGAAAACCGCGCCGAACTTACATGATTTCACGCACATTCCGCATTTGATGCACTTATCCGCGTCTATCTCGTGCGCCTGCCGCACGTCGCCGCTTATCGCCTGCACGGGGCACTCCCTCGCGCAGAGCGTACAGCCGCGGCACAGCTCCGCTTCTATGCGGTAACGCCTCAGAGCGGCGCATTCGTTCGCGGGGCATCGTTTTTCATTGATATGCGCCTCGTATTCGTCACGGAAATACCTTATCGTGGTGAGCACCGGATTCGGCGCCGTCTGTCCGAGTCCGCACAGCGCGCCGTCCTTTACGCCGGAGCAAAGCTCCTCCAACTTGTCTATGTCCTCCGGTTCACCCTCGCCCTTCGTGATACGGTCGAGAAGCTCATACATGCGCTTTGTGCCGATACGGCACGGCACGCATTTTCCGCAGGACTCCTTCGTCGTGAAGTCGAGGAAGAATTTCGCCATGTTCACCATGCAGGTATTCTCGTCCATGACGACCATGCCGCCGGAGCCCATTATCGCGCCCGTCGCGGTCAGCGCCTTGTAGTCTATGACCGTGTCGAGAAGCTCGCCCGGTATGCACCCGCCGGAGGGACCGCCCATCTGGACAGCCTTGAATTTTTTATCGTCGCGGATGCCTCCGCCGATGTCGAAAATAACGTCGCGCAGGGTGCGCCCCATCGGGATCTCGACAAGTCCGCCGCGTCTTATTTTTCCGGTCAGCGCAAATACCTTTGTGCCCTTGCTCGTCTCCGTGCCCATCGCGGAAAACGCCGCGCCGCCGTTGAGTATGATCCACGCGACGTTGGCGAACGTCTCGACGTTGTTGATATTCGACGGCTTGTTTATGTATCCCTTCTGCGCCGGAAAAGGCGGCTTTAATCGGGGCATACCGCGGCTTCCCTCGAGCGACTCTATGAGAGCCGTCTCCTCGCCGCATACGAACGCGCCCGCGCCCGCCTTTATTCTAAGCTCCAAATCGAAGCCGGAGCCGAGGATGTTTTTGCCTACGATATTCCGCGCCTCCGCGTCCTTTATCGCATTTTTAAGGCGCAGTATCGCAAGCGGATATTCCGCCCTGACATATACGAACGCCTTGTGCGCGCCGATCGCGTACGCGGCTATGAGCATACCCTCTATGAGAGAGTGCGGGTCGCTCTCGATAACGGCCCTGTCCATGAACGCGCCGGGGTCACCCTCGTCGGCGTTGCAGATGAGGAATTTCTCGTCGCCCTCGGCGTTACGCGCCGCGTCCCACTTGAACCACGTCGGGAAGCCCGCGCCGCCCCTGCCGGCGAGACCGGATATCTTTATCTCCTCTATGACCTGCTCCGGCGTGTATTCACGCAAAACCTTTTCAAGCGCCTTATAACCGTCATCCGATATGTAGGAGTCTATGTCCTCCGGGTCTATCACGCCGCAGTGACGCAGCGCGATGCGCGTCTGCTTTTCGAGAAAAGAGGCGTCGTCCGCGGTTATCTCCAAATCACTTAGGCTGTCCATATCGCCGTTTTTCACGGCGAGCGCGATACGCGGCGCGTCCTCCGGCGTGAGGCGCACAAGGCGCTTTACAAGACGGTCGCCGTCGTCGTAAATATCCGCGATCGGCTCCAAAAAGCACATGCCTATGCAGCCCGTAATGCCGAGAGAAAAGCCGCCGTCGTTCAGTTTTTCAAGCGCATTATACAGCTTCCCGGCGCCCGCGGCGATGCCGCAGCTTCCCTCGCCTATAACAATTTTCATCGTTTTCTCCTCCATGCTCACGCTTTATAACCGCGCAGTATCTCCTTCGCCTTCTCCGGCGTGAGGGAGCCGTAAGTCTCCTCATTTATCATCATAACCGGAGACAGCGAACAGCACCCGAGGCACGCGACGGTCTTCAGTGTAAACAGCCCGTCGTCCGAGGTCTCTCCGTCGCGGATGCCGAGTTCTTCAAAAACCGCGTTTTCAATGCCGTCCGCCCCGTTTACATGGCATGCCGTGCCCTTGCAGAGCATTATCAGATATTTTCCTACGGGCGCAAGGCGAAACTGCGTATAAAAGGTGGCGACGCCGAGTATCTTCGCGGGAGCTATCGCCTTAAGCCGCGCGATCTCATATATCACGTCCTCCGGAAGATATCCGTAGACCTCCTGCGCGCGCTGAAGTATCTCGATAAGAGAGTGTTCGTCCCCCTCGTATTCGGCGACGATCTCCCGTATCCTGCCGAGATCATGTTCTGTTTTGTTCATAAACAATGACTCCTTTAATTTTGCTTTTTTCATTATATATCATTTTTTCTCTATGTCCATAGCAATTATTGATATTTTTTGAAATTCGCGCCGTGTTTTTATGCAAAATATTTTTATAACGATGTGAGCCGCCGATACCGCGCATTATCTGCAGATTTTGCAGTCAAAAAATATTGACAATGTCTCGCCGTATGTATTATTCTTTTATCATACAAATACACGTCCTTTGGTCGGAGGTTTAATATGTGCGGCATAGTTGGTTTCACGGGGCGAGATAACGCCGCCCCGATTCTGCTTGACGGTCTTAAAAAACTCGAATATCGCGGATACGACTCGGCGGGCGTCGCCATAAACGGCGACGGCGTGATTACGATGGTCAAGGTATCCGGCAAGATAAACAATCTCTGTGAAAAAACGGAAAACGGCGCAGCAATATCCGGCAGCGCCGGCATAGGACACACGCGATGGGCGACGCACGGCGCGCCGAACGATATAAACGCCCATCCTCACATGAGCATGGACGGGAAATTCGCGATAGTCCACAACGGGATAATAGAAAATTACGCGGAGCTCAGGCTTGAATTGCAGGAGAGCGGCTATGAGTTTCTGAGCGAGACGGACACGGAGGTCATCGTCCACCTTCTCGACCACTATTACGACGGCGATCTGAAGGAGACGATAATGAAGACCGTTTCGCGGCTCGAGGGCAGCTACGCGCTCGGCGTTATCTGCGCCGATTTCCCGGACGCCGTTTTCGCGGCGCGGCAGAACAGCCCTCTCATACTCGGCGTCGGCGTAGGTGAAAACTACTTCGCGTCCGACGTTACGGCGCTCGTTTCCCGCACGAAAAACGTGATATACCTCGACGACGGAGAGCTTGCGGAGCTGTCGCCGTCAAACATAAGCATCTTTGACTGTATCGGCAGACCCGTTCAAAAGCAGATATCCCGCGTCGCTTGGGACATCGAGGCGGCGGAAAAGGGCGGGTATGAGCATTTCATGCTCAAGGAGATAATGGAGCAGCCGCGCGCGGTCAAGGCGGCGATAGAGCCGAGGGTGAGAAGCGGCAAAATCGCATTTGACGAGCTCGATCTCACCGACGAATATCTCACAAACGTCGACCGTATTTATATCACCGCCTGCGGTTCCGCGTTCCACGCGGGGCAGGTCGGCAAATACGCGCTCGAAGCGCTTTTGGGCGTACCCATAGAGGTCGATTTTGCGAGCGAATTCAGATACCGCGATCCGATAATAAACGAGCGCTCGCTCGTTATCGTCATCTCCCAGTCCGGCGAGACGGCGGATACTATAGCCGCTCTGAACGAGGCTAAACGCCGCGGCGCAAAGACGATAGCCATAGTAAACGTGGTCGGCAGCACGATAGCGAAAACCGCCGACAACGTTCTCTACACATGGGCGGGTCCCGAGATCGCCGTCGCCACGACGAAGGGCTACACGACGCAGGTCGCAGTGCTTTATATGCTCTCCGTCTGCCTCGCGTCGCGGCTTCGCCGCATATCCGCCGAGACGGAAGCGCGGCTGACCGAGGAGATACTCATGTTGCCGTCGCAGATACAGCGCGCGATAGACCTAAATCCGCATATCCCGTACCTCGCCAAGCGTTACCATGAGAATTCGTCCGTATTTTTCATCGGCAGGAACATGGATTACGCCGCCTGTTTGGAGGGCTCGCTCAAGCTCAAGGAGATATCATACATACACTCGGAGGCGTACGCCGCGGGCGAGCTAAAGCACGGCACCATCGCCCTTATCGAGCCCGGAAGGCTCGTCGTTTGTCTCGCCTGCTGCGAGCGGCTTTTCGACAAAATGATGAGCAATGTCAAGGAGGTCAAGGCGCGCGGCGCGAAGGTCATCGGCGTCACCGCGGAGGGGCGCAAGCGCATATTCTCCGAGGCGGACGACGTTATATTCGTGCCCACCGCTGAGGAGCTTTTCTGCGCCGTGTCGGAGATAATCCCGCTGCAGCTTTTCGCGTACCACGTCGCAAAGGAAAACGGGTGCGATATCGACAAGCCGAAAAATCTCGCAAAATCCGTAACCGTGGAATAAGTCATAAGCGCCCGTCGGTGATGCCGACGGGCGCTTTTTTGTATGTTCATCACAATTCTCTGTATTTGCTCATCGTGGCGCGGAAAAGCTCCTTTGTGCTCGGCGGCGTGTAGGTAACGGCATTCGCCCCCGCGCGTATCGTTTTACGGATACTCTCGTCCGTACTGCCGCCGGACGCTATTATTGGCAAATCCGGGTATTTGTCGCGTATCTTTTTCACGATCTCCGGCGTTTCGCCCGCGCCCGCCACATTGATGATAGCGGCTCCGTACTCTATCCTGCGTGCAATATCCGTCTCGTCGCTGACAACAGTGATGGCAACGGGGATATCGACCGCGCTCGCCACTGCGCGGAGGTTATCGTCGGATATCGGGGCGTTCAGCACAAGCCCCATCGCGCCCTGCGCCTCCGCGTCCTTTGCAAGCCCCACGGTGCGGATGCCCTTTGTCGTGCCGCCGCCGACGCCGCAGAATACCGGCACATAAGCCGCCTTTATTATCGCCTCGCTTATCGCCTGCTGCGGGGTGAACGGATATACGGCGAACACCGCGTCCGCGTCGCAGTTTCTGATAATGGCGAGATTTGTCGAAAACACAAAGGATTTGAGCCGTCTGCCGTTTACTACTATGCCGCTCGCCTCATATACGGCGTCCGGCATTTTAAGTATATTGTGCCGCAGACTGCTCTGTATCGTCGGCGCCGCATTTTTAAGCGAATGCGACGGCATTCCGCATACAAGCGCCCGCAAGGCTTCATATGCCGTATCTCCGCTTTCCGAAGCGCACAGCATATTCTCTGTTAATACTAAATCGAGACCGACGTCGGACTGCGTCAGTCCGGCGGAGCCGCCACACGCGACAAATACGGTGCGCACGGACAACGTCCCGTTTTTCGCCGCCTTTCTCAGTAAAACCGCCGCCATCGGCTCCGCGCAAACAGCGATCTCGAAGCCGCCGTCTGTAAGAAACCGTCCGAGTTCCTTTGCGCTGACCTCTATAAGCTCGTTTACGCCCGCGTGCTCACGCGCATCGGGAAAAGGCGCGCTCCCGCGCTTCAAAAGCTCCTGAAAACGGCGGCGGACGCGCCTGCCCGACGCCGCGTTTATCTGCAATACCGTGTCTGACATGAAGGCGAGCCAATCAAGCGCCTCGCAAATATCGCCACGCGCCTCGAGCGCTTCACGGAGCGCCGATATCGCCCTGTTCTGATCGCCGTCACAACGGCTGCTTAGAATTAAAGCTCTCATTTTAAGCACCTCCTGCGTATAATGCCCGACGGACACGCCGACCGTGTCAAACAAAAAGCGGGATTATCCTTAAACTATTCCAATTATACTCACCGCGCCGACTTTTTTCAATGGTTCACCTAAACTTTTACAAATAACATACAAAGACGCCCTCGCTGCCGAGAGCGTCTTTGTATGTTCAGAGAGTTTTTTCTGAGCGTTCGTCGCTGTCCTGCCAGTAAATACAAAAAACAAGGGGAGCCAGTCATATGACCGGCTCCCCTTAATCGTGATTTTGCTATTCTTACTTCACGTTCTCAATAAACCTTTTCAGGATCGCCG
>JAFWVB010000030.1 GCA_017518445.1 Oscillospiraceae bacterium
CACCGCCTTTCCATAACATTGTCCGAAAAGTCATTATACAACTTTTTTCGCGTTTGTGAAGAGCTTTTGTCGATTTTTGCATAAAAACTCCGCACGTTCGTGTCTGAACGTGCGGAGTTTTTATGCATAAGCCTTGTTTTATTCCCAGAAAAGCTCGTCGAGCGTTTTGCCGAGCGCCCTCGCTATCGCTATGCAGAGGTTTATCGTAGGGTTGTAATCGCCCTTTTCGATGGCGTTTATCGTCTGCCGCGAAACGCCGACGATATCCGCAAGCTGCTGCTGTGACAGATCCATCGCCGCGCGCGCGGATTTCAGCCGCAGATTTTTCATTCGTCAGCCTCCTCATTGCGGGAACGCAGCATTTTAATTATGGTAGCGATTGCTGCAACAATGAAAAGACAGCCGACTAAAAGAAACATCACCTTCGGACTTTTAAGAAGCTCGTCGAATGTTACGCCGTCGCAAAACTCGATGACGAGTGGCACGCTGTATGTTAATGCCATAAATAAAGAGACAAACAGAAAGGACTTGGGTTTTTGCTTGGCGGTGAAATATGCGTCGTTTAAGATTGAATAGACAGTAGTTGACGTCAGACCGAGAAATAAACCGATGAAGGCTAACGTATAACCGTATTCGATGAGCTTGTTACCAATATCTTCATCAATATTATATAATGAAAACCAATAAGACATATAATATATGAGCATGACCCAAAAGCCGAGCGCATAGCCCTTGCCGCGTATAAGCTCCTGCCGCTCGTCATAGACGCCGCCTTTTTTGCGGCGATGTTTTCGCGATAACAAAACAACAAGAACGAAAATGCCGGATGCGATAGCAAAATAGATAAGAAACTCTATTATTTCCATAATGACAGCCCCTTTCATTTAACTGTCTGCATATTATCATATACATTACATATTGTCAATTATATTTTACAAAAATTCTTATTTATTTGCCAAAGACAAAAAGTGCGCCGCCTCCGCGATTATCGCGTAGGCGGCGTCTTAATGTACAGCGGTTACTGTCAGACCGAATGCTCGACAGTGGCTTCGATCTCCGCGCCGCTTGCGACGCGGTCGAATATCTCCGTGATCTCCTGAGACGGGGCTTTTGAGCAGAGGGATACCACAAAAGCCGCGGCAAGACCGGCGATAAAGCCGGGGATGATCTCGTAGACGCCCGTGCCGCTGAGGAAAATAAGCCAGCATATATCGACCGCCGCGCCGACGAGGATGCCCGTCACAGCGCCGCTGAACGTGAAGCGCTTCCAAAACAGACTGAGAAGTATAACAGGTCCGAACGCCGCGCCGAACACACCCCATGCGTTCTCGACGAGAGCCATTATCGTGCCGCTGTTCGGATTTGACGCGATGATGACTGCTACTACAGCAATGGCAAGGACGACAAAGCGCCCCGCCCAGTTCATCTCCCTGTCGCTCGCACGGCCTTTGCGGATTATCGGCTTATACACGTCGCTCGCAAAAGCGGAGGACGCGGAGAGAAGCTGGCTGTCCGCCGTGCTCATCGAGGCGGATAGTATTGCGGACAGCAGTATGCCCGATATCAGGACAGGGAACATCTTTCTGACCATTGTGATGAAAACGACCGAGCTGTCGTCGATCTCGCCGAGGAATATATGTCCTATACAGCCCGCCGCTACGGAAAAGACGATTATAAGCACATTCCACGTAATGCCGATCTTCGCGCTCTTTTTGAGGTCCTTATCGGAGCGCAGAGACATAAAGCGTATTATAATGTGCGGCATGCCGAAATATCCGAGACCCCAGCCGAGACCGGACGCGATATCGCGCCAGTCCGAAAACAGGTTCCAGTACCCGTCGGGCATCGACGAGGCGGCGCCTGCGCCCTGCCCGCCCTGAATGAGAGCGAGCGCGAATATCGGCGCGATCAAAAGCGCGGCGAGCATCAGAAGTCCCTGGAAAAAGTCCGTCCAGCATACCGCGGAAAAGCCGCCGAGGAAGGTGTAGCCGATTATTACGACGGCGGCGCTGTACATAGCGAGCTTCGCGTCTATGCC
>JAFWVB010000031.1 GCA_017518445.1 Oscillospiraceae bacterium
AATATGGCACATTCCAGCTTGCACGCGCCGTCGGCAAGCTCGTATTTTTTCGGCGGACCACCGAGAAATACGGAGATCGACTTTTCCGGCGCAACGCCGAGAACGGAATTGGCGGGACCCGTCATGCCGAGGTCGGTGATGTAGCCCGTGCCCTTCGGAAAAACCGCACCGTCCGAGGTCTGGACGTGCGTGTGCGTGCCCCAAAGCGCGGAGACGCGCCCGTTGAGATAGTGCGCCATCGCGAGCTTTTCGCTCGTCGCCTCGGCGTGGAAATCCACGACGACGATGTTCGTATCCGCCTGCTTTATTATCCTGTCCGCCTCGAAAAACGGGTTGTCGTAATTGAAGCCCATCTCACAGCGCCCGATCAAATTTATGACACAGACGCGCCCGAAGGACGCCTCAAACACGCCCCAGCCGCGCCCGGGATTTTGCGGCGCGTAATTTGCGGGGCGCAGGATATAGCGGCAATCGTCGAGATAGGGGATAATACTCTGCCGGTTGAAGGTGTGGTTGCCGAGGGTTATAACGTCTGCTCCTGTGGCAAACAGCTCGTCCGCCTGGTCGGGTGTGAGCCCCGTGCCGGAGAGGTTTTCACCGTTTACAACGGTGAAATCGATACACTTCAGCGTCTTTACCGTGCGGAGCTTTTTTGCGAGGAATTTAAGCCCCGAAGCGCCGACAACGTCGCCGACGGCAAGGATATTTACGCTCATTTTCCGACAGCCCCCTTTTTACAGCTTTAACGTGACCGCCCTGTGAAGATTTATCGCCTCCGCCGTCTGATATATGCCGCCCGCTTCGCCGTCGCGCGTCCACGCGACGGGACGGTCGAACGTGAAGCGTATCCTGCGGGTGTGAAGCAGTGAGACGTATTCGGGATCGTACTGACGGCGCAATACGTTTGATATTATATTGCCGAGATCGGCGGGGTTGCGCGGATATTTTATGAGCAGCACCTCAAAAAGCCCGTCGCTAAGGCTGACCTCGTCGCCCGGGAGCTTGACGAGTCCGGCGACGGAGGTGGAATTTGTGACGGCGCCGAAGATGAAATCGCCCTCGAGCCTGCCGCCGTCGTGCTCAACGACGCAATGCTCCGGCGTTATCGTGCTGAGCTTGCTCATGCCCTCGAGGATATACGCGAGGTGTCCGAGCATTTTTTTCTTGTCCTGCGGGGTGCTGAATGAAACGTCGGTGAACGCGCCGAAGGCGTGGACGTATGAGAAATGGTGATCCTCAAACCAGCCGACGTCAAACTGGAGCAAATCGCTTGTGAGTATGCGGCGCGCACTCTCGCGCGGATTGCGCGGGAGTCCGAAGGTGTTGGCGAGATCGTTCGTCGTACCCATTGGTATATAGCCGAGAGGCGGTTTATTATCGCTCTCAAGCGAGACGAGCCCGCTTATCGTGTCGCTTAACGTGCCGTCTCCGCCGACGCAGACGATGAGGTCATATTCGGGGGAGAGCGCGGCAAATTTTCCGGCGTCTCCGGCGGCCCTTGTCATATATGTCGTCACAAGGTAGTCCGCGTTTGAAAAAGTGTCGATAATGTCAAACAACGCCGTGGAGACAGCGCCCTTGCCGGAGTTAGGGTTGACTATCAGCATGAGTTTTTTTGACAATGACAAAAACTCCTTTCAAGCCGTGCGCCTCAGACTATGCGAATGCGCTTTATACCTTCTATCGAACCGATAGCGTCGAGAAGCCCGTCGGGAACGGCGTCCATGTCTATCATAGTGTAGGCGAGCGGGCAGCCCTTTCTTCCGGAGTTTACCATGTTTTCGATGTTTACGCCCTTTGCGGAGAGCGCGGTCGTGATTTTCGCAATCATATCCGGGACGTTTTTATGGAAAATACAGAGCCGTGCGTCCGCCGTGCGCGCCATGCTCGCCGCGGGCATATTGACTGAATTTGTGATGTTGCCGTTTTCAAGGTAATCCTTGAGCTCTATCGCCGCCATGACGGCGCAGTTGTCCTCGCTCTCGGGTGTCGATGCGCCGAGATGGGGGATGGCGATTATGTTCGGGCAGTTTGCGGTCTTTGCGTTCGGGAAATCGGTGACGTAGCGGGCGACCTTATTTACGTCTATCGCCTCTATTATCGCGTCGTCGTCGACGAGCTCGCCGCGGGCGAGATTTATTATGCGGACACCCTGCTTCATTTTTGCTATCGCCTCGCGGTTTATAAAGTGGCGGGTCGAGTCCATATACGGAACGTGGATCGTGATGTAGTCGCAGTTTTCATATATGACATCGGTGTTTGTGGCGTGTATGATGTTCGATGACAGCGCCCACGCGGCGTCGACCGAGAGATACGGGTCGTAGCCGTAGACCTTCATGCCGAGGCTCAACGCGGCGTTCGCTATCTTCGCGCCGATAGCGCCGAGCCCGATAACGCCGAGAGTTTTGCCCTTTATTTCGGGACCGATATACGCCTTTTTGCCGTTTTCGACCATTTTCGGTATCTCGTCGCCCTGATCGGATATGCTTTTTACCCAGTCGATGCCGCCGAAGATGTCGCGCGACGAGATCAGAAGAGCGCAGAGCGCAAGCTCCGTCACCGCCTCGGAATTCGCGCCGGGTGTGTTGAAAACGACAATGCCGCTCTCTGTGCAGCGGTCGACGGGGATATTGTTTGTGCCCGCGCCGGCGCGCGCGATGCAGAGAAGGCGGTCGCCGAACTGCATGTCGTGCATTTTCGCGGAGCGGACCATTATACCGTCCGGATCGGGGTGGTTGTCGGAAATGGAATATTTCGCCGTGTCGAGCCTGTCAAGACCGATCTGCGCGATGCTGTTGAGCGTGTTTATATTGAACATTTCATAAGCTCCTTTTATTTATTCTTTACCTCGAAGTCCTTCATAAAAGCGACGAGCTTTTCCACGCCCTCCATCGGCATGGCGTTGTAGATCGACACCCGCATGCCGCCCATTACGCGGTGACCCTTGAGGTTTGAGAAGCCCGCGGCTGTAGACTCCTTAATGAATTTCGCGTCGAGCTCCTCGTCTCCTGTGCGGAACGTTACGTTCATGTCGGAGCGCGCGTCTTTGTCCGCGATGCCGCGGAACATGGCGCTCTCGTCGAGGAAATCGTAGAGAAGCGCCGCCTTCTGATGCTTTATCTTCTCCATTCCCGCAGTGCCGCCCTGACTGTCGAGCCACTTGAGCACAAGACCGAGCATATATATCGTGTAGCACGGGGGCGTGTTGTACATGGAGTCCTTTTCTATCGTCGTCTTATAATTCATTATGACGGGGGTGTAGGGCAGCTCGCGTCCGGCGAGAGCCTTGTCGATAACGACGACAGCCATGCCGGCGGGAGCCATGTTTTTCTGTACTCCGGCGTATATTATGCCGTATTTCGACACGTCCACGGGCTTTGACATGATGTTGGAGGACATATCGCAGACGAGCGGGACGCCGCCGGTCTCTGGGACGTACTTCCACTCCGTACCGTAGATCGTGTTGTTGGCGCAGTAATGGAAATATGAGGCGTCTTTCGAAATATCGAGCGCGCTCTGCGGCGGGATATACGCGAACTGCCTGTCCTCTGAGGAGGCGGCGATATGGATCTCGCCGTATTTTTTCGCCTCCTTCATGGCGAGGTTCGAGAAGTTTCCGGTCACGGCGTAATCCGCCTTTCCGGAAGCCCCCATGAGGTTCATCGGGACCGCGGCGAACTGGAAGGTCGCGCCGCCCTGCATGAACAGCACCTCGTGCGTGTCGGGTACGTTGAAAATGCGCTTGAAATCCGCCTTCGTCTCATCGAATATCGCCTGATAGACTTTACTTCGATGACTCATCTCCATGACGGACATGCCGCTTCCGTTGTAGTTTGTCATTTCCGAAGCCGCCTTTTCAAGAACAGAGAGCGGGAGCATGGATGGACCTGCCGAGAAGTTGTAAATTCTATCGTTTGACATTTTTATAACACCTGCTTTTATAAAATTTGGGTCTATATGAAAGATTATATTGCTTTTTCCGAATAATTACAATATTGCATTTCCCAAAAGTACGCCGTCTTTTACGCCTGTTATTTGTACATTTACCATACAGTTTTTGAGATTTTCGCCTTTTATCATGACTTCGCAGTAATTTCCCGCGTGACCGATGAAAAGCCCGTCCTTCTCCTGCTCGAAGAGCACGGACTGCACCGTGCCGACACAGCCCTGCAAAAATCCGTCCTTCATTTTTCCGGCGATCTCGGAGGCACGTCGTGCGCGGGACTGCTTTTCGCGGCGGTCGATCTGGTCTTCAAGCCTGTCCGCGGCGGTGCCGGGTCTGCGCGAATATGGGAAAATATGCATTTGAGAGAAGGCGCATTTTTCTATAAACGCGAGAGTGGAGGCAAATTCCTCATCCGTCTCGCCGGGAAAGCCGACGATGAGATCGGCTGTAAGCGCGCAGTCGGGGAAATGATCTCGCAGTAGCAGAACGGATTCGTAAAACCGCGCGGTGTCGTATTTGCGGCGCATTCGGCGCAGCGTTTCGTCACAGCCGCTCTGCAGAGAGAGGTGGAAATGCGGGCACACGTTTCCGGCGGAGGCGAGCGTGCGGCAGAAATCCTCGGTTATTATTCGTGGTTCGAGCGAGCCGAGACGTATGCGGGCGTTCGGCGCGGCGGCGCAGATATCGGCGACTATGTCCCCGAGCCCGACGCCCGTTTTTAGATCCTTGCCGTAGGAGGCGATCTCGATGCCGGTGACGACGATCTCGCGAAAACCCTCGGCGTCAAGGCGAGACGCCTCGGCTATAACCGCGTCCGGCGGGAGAGAGCGTACGGGACCGCGCGCGTACGGGATAATGCAGTACGAGCAGAAATTGTCACAGCCGTCCTCTATTTTAAGCATGGCGCGCGTTCTTCCGGGCATTTTTCCGGCGGGGAGCGGCTCGAAATCGCGGCGGCGGAGCGCCTCGTCAAGCTCGACCGCGCCCTGCCGCCTCGCGGCGGCGGTCTCGAGCTGTTCCACAAAGGCGCGCCTGTTCGCGCTCCCGCCGATGAGATCGACGCCGAGAGACGCCGTCTCCTCCGGGCTTATCTGCGAATAGCAGCCGCAGACGGCGATAACGGCGTTAGGATTTATATCCCGCAGACGGCGTATCGCCTGGCGGGATTTTCTGCCGCTTTCGGCGGTGACGGCGCAGGTGTTGACGACGCAGACGTCGCAGTCTTCGCCGGTCGGACTTATCGTATGACCGCGCTCTGCGAGAAGCGTCTCCATAGCCTGTGTTTCGTATTGATTGACCTTGCAGCCGAGTGTGTGTATGAATATTTTCACGGGAAAACCCTCTTGAGTTTATGATGTAAAATGTACTATAATAGTACCTGTGTTTAATGATTATATATTAAATCCGAATAAAAAACAACAAATGAGTGATAAAAAGCGATGAAAGTTTATTTTGACAACTCCGCGACAACGAGAGTGTGCCCGGAGGCGATAGAGGCGGCGGTGCGGGCGATGGGCGAGGATTTCGGAAACCCGTCGTCTACGCACGCGCTCGGCAGAGAATCCCGCGCCATGCTCGAACGTGCGAGAGCGGACGTCGCCGGAGCTTTGAGCGCATCGCCGCGCGAGATATTTTTCACATCCGGCGGCACGGAGTCCGACAACTGGGCGCTGCTCGGCGCGGCGGAGCTTATGCGCCATAAGGGAAGGCATATAATTACTACCGCTGTTGAGCATGACGCCGTGCTGAAAACGGCGGCGAGGCTGAAGGATAAGGGCTGGGAGATAACGTACCTCAAGCCGGACGGCGCAACGGGGCGCGTCTCCGCGGAGAGCGTCGGGCGCGCGCTCCGCGACGACACCGCGCTCGTCAGCGTCATGCTCGTCAACAACGAGACGGGCGCGATAAACCCGATAAGGGAGATCGCCGACGTGATAAAAGGGCGCGGAAGCGGCGCGCTTTTGCATACGGACGCGGTGCAGGCGTTCTGCAAAATACCGGTATCACCGAAAACGCTCGGCGTCGATCTCATGACGGTCAGCAGTCATAAGATACACGGACCGAAGGGCGCGGGCGCGCTCTATATAAAAGACGGTATGCGCTTTCCGCCGCTTATGACAGGAGGCGGGCAGGAGGGCGGCTACCGCTCCGGCACGGAGCCGATACCGGCGATATGCGGTTTTGCCGCCGCCGCCGCAAAGGGTTTTGCTGCTCTCTCGGAAAATGAAGCGCGCATGAGGGAGATAAGATCGCGGATAGTCGAAAATTTGCAAGCGGCGCTTCCCGATATACGTTTTATCGGTGCGGGCGACGCGCCGCACATCTTGAGCCTGTCGCTTCCCGGCTACAGGAGCGAGGTGCTTATGAACTGCCTCGACGCGGACGGTATCTGCGTGTCGAAGAGCTCCGCCTGCAAAAAGGGCGGCAGGAGCCATGTTTTGGAGGCGATGGGGCTGCCGCACGACGTGACAGACGGCGCGATACGCGTGAGCCTCTGCGCGGAGAGTACCGCGGAGGAGGCGGACTATTTCTGCGAGAGACTGACCGCCGCCGCAGGGAGACTTAAAAAGCGATGAAAATCCAAATAAAACTTAAAATCACCTTGTTTTGCACCGTCGCGGAGGGTATCAAAAGGGAACGAAGCCGTTCCCTTTTGCCGTTTTAAGGGAG
>JAFWVB010000032.1 GCA_017518445.1 Oscillospiraceae bacterium
GAAGCGTCCGCGACATCGTCAAGAGTGAAGCTGCCGAGCTCCTCCTCTATCGCGGAGTGAAATATCACCTGCATGAGGACGTCTCCGAGCTCCTCCTTGAGATGCTCCGCATTCTTCTCGTCTATCGCCTCGCAGACCTCGTACGTCTCCTCTATGAAGTTGCGGCGAATGCTCTCATGGGTCTGTTCCCGATCCCATGGGCAGCCGTCCTCCGTGCGCAAAAGCCGTATGATCTCCTTGAGGTCGTATACGTTGTAAAAAGCCTTACTTTCAAAATCTAACATATTTTTCACCTGTCTGCAAGTATTTTTATAAAAAAGTTGTAAAAATATTCGAATTGTCCTTATCTTTGGCGTATTTTCAGCGAATTTTCAGCAGTTTTGCTATTTTATCGCCCTTCGGGACGAGCTTCATGTCCTCCTGCGTCACGGTTTTCGTGACGACGATAAGCACGCCATAGACGACGACGGCGACGATTATCGTCGCGGCGAGGCACAGCATGATCGCTATTCTGCCGGTTCCGAGCAGCTTAAACCCGACACGGCTTATCAGCGCGTATGAGCCCCAGGCGACAGCGCCCATGACAAGCGAGCATACAAGCGGGCGCATGCACGCGCGCGTAAAGCTCGGACGCTCCTTGACCTTGGCGGCGATAAATATGAAATTCATCGCGGTTATGACGAAATAACACATGAGCGTGCTGACCGGCGCGCCGGAGATGTTCACGGACGGGTTTCCCACAAGCACCCAGTTCGCGGCGATCTTGACTATTCCGCCAGCCGGAAGCGCCAGCAGGGCGAGACTCTCATGCCCGCTCGCCTGGAGCAGGGCGTTCGTCACGATATAAGTACACACAAAATAGGAGGCTATTCCGAGGACGGAGAGCAGGGACGGCCCGATCTCGTGGCTGTTTACATACAGGACATTGAAGATCGGCTTTGCCAGCACGCAAAGTCCGACGGCGGCAGGCATGCCGAGAAGACTCGTCAGCTTGAGCGACGACTCCATTATGTTTTTTGCCTCGCCGTGCTCGCGCTTTGCGATAGCCGCGGCGATAAAAGGCACGACGCTGACCGCGACAGGCGTGATGAACGCCGCTGGCATATTGAAAAGAGCAAGCCCCTTTGAATATACGCCGTTGAGAGTCTTCGTCGCGGCGTAGCTGAGCCCCGCGCCATACTCAAGACGCTCAAGTATGAGCTTCGTATCGATCAGCGAGATTATATTCATTATGGACGAGCCGAGTGTTATCGGCAGACTTATGCGCAGTATCTTTTCCGCGGTTTCGAGACGTCCCGACGGCACGTCCGGATCGACCAACGGACCTGCGCGCGCACTGTCCATGCGGCGCTTATACCACATGAGTATCGGTATCGCAAGCGCGAGCCCGACCGTGACGCCGACGATGGCGCCCGCTGCAAGCTGCGCGGAGGCCATGCCCTTTCTGAGAAGTATCCATGCGATAGGCAGACCGAAAAGCAGCTTGCACCCGACCTCCATTATCTGAGAGATCGAGGTCGGAACCATGTTTCCGAAGCCCTGACTGTATCCCCGGTACACGGACACAAGGCAGGCGAAAAGAACCGCCGGAGCGAGGACGCGCACTCCCGTTACTATCTCGTAGTCTCCCATGAAATTCGAGAGCTGGCGCGCGAAGATGAACATTGCGGCGGAGCCGACTATGCCGACGACTGTAAAAACGGCGAGCCCGACAGAGAAATACCGCTTCACCTGCATCGGGCGCCCGGTGGTGTCCGCGGAGGATATCAGCCGACTCAACGCCACGGGGATACCGGCGGTTGAGACAGTCAGCAGGAGATTGTAGATCGTGTACATCACCTGGAAATGGTGCGTCCCCTCGTCGCCGAGCCAGTTGTAGAGCGGTATTTTATATACAAAGCCTATGATTTTCGTTATTGCGACTGTCGCCGCCAAAACCGCGGCGCCGCCGATATAGTTTTGTTTCTTTTCTGCCAAAATAAGACGCCCTTTCATCGCGCGGCGACCCAAACTGCGGACGCCGCAATTACTTTTTGACCTCAAACGAATATTTTGTCGAATTATGAAATAAGTGCTTATGTCAACACGGTATTCATTTCAGCGAGTTCCCGCCGTTGACATAATGATTGTGGAAAAACTTGTGGATATGTGAAAAACTCTATGAAAATCAGTAAAAACGGCGTATTTTTTTGAGATAATATGTAACCGTGTATTCATTTTTGAGTGAATATTAAAGATAATAATGAAAATTTCGCCGTGTTATGGAAAACTGAAATTCCGAACTTTTCAGCCGCCCTGCTTTTTTATGGCGCGAATGTCCCTGCCGAAAAACGGGAGCGTCTCATATTCGCCCTCGAGCCGCGACATTATCTGCGGGGAATAGCGTGAGCCGAGCTCATGAAGGGAGCTGTTAGAGTTTATGATGGTCTTTCTGCCGCTTATAAGGCGGGTGTTTATAAGATTATACAGCGCGCTCGTGACGAATGCGGTCGCAAGCTCTGTGCCGAGGTCGTCTATTATTAAAAGATCGCAGGTGAAAAATTTGTTTATATCAGTCCGTGCGGAGGATACGTCGTCCTTTGAGAATTTTTCGTCCTCAAAGCGTGCGAAAATCGCGGGAGCCGTGTCATAGACGACGGAAAAGCCCTTTTCCGAGACGACCTTTGCGATGCAGGCGGATAGAAACGTCTTTCCGAGACCCGTGCCTCCGGTCATAAACAGATTGGCGGAGCGCTTTCCAAAGCGCTCTGCATATCGCACGCAAGTCTCGTAGACCATGTCCATATTGTCGCGCGGCGAGATCCCCGTTACCGGGTCGGGCGCCGCGTCGTAATAGTCGAGCTCAAAGCTGTCGAATGTCTCGCCGCCCATGTCGAGCATCGCGGACAGCTCTTTTCTCTGCTCGTCCTTGTATATCGCCATGAGGCAGGAGCATATCCTTGTCCCGTCATAGCCCGTGTCGCGGCACTTCGGGCACATGTATTTCTCGTCCGTGTAATCCGAGGCAAAGCCGGACAGCACAAGCTCGCGCACGCGCTCGTTCTGGAGATACAGGCTCTCCTCGCGCAGCTCGTCGAGCGCGATCTGCGGGTCGCCGCCCTCGGACAGCGCATGCCCCATCGCGTCGATGACCGTGGAGCGCAGCTCGTCGTCTATCTCCTTTATGCGCGGATTTGCGGCGTATACCTGTGAGAGCCTTTCAGCCGCCGCGTCCTCATTTTCGCGGCGCATAGCGTCAAGGCGCAGCTTTGCGCGGTGCAGAAGCCTTCCGTCAAGGGACATGTTTTTCACCTCCGGTTTTCGTCAATCTTCCTGTTCGTCTATTTTTCTCAGCATCCGCCGCATCCTCTCTATATCCGCGGCGTTCGGCGCAGTCTGTGCGGCGGTGGCTTCGGGAGTTTTTTTTGCTCTGCGCTTGTCGCCCTTTTCGATCTGCGCGGCGGTGTGAAGCCCCTTTTCGTGCCAGCTTCTCATTATTGAGTCCATATAGCCCCACGAGAGCTTTCCGGTTTTTATCGCGGTCCTGTCGAGCGCGATCTCGACGGCGTCCGCGTTAAAGCCCATATCGAGCCAGCTCTCGACGTATTTCCGCTCCGTCTGTGTGAGGTCGCGGTCGTAAATGCCGAGCGCCGATTTGAGCTCCCCCGTAGCGGAGCGGAGCCTTGAAACGCGCTTTAGATACGCCTCCGCGTCGTCTATCGAGAATATGCCCTCTCGCTCCCACGCAAACGCGGTCTTTTCTATGTAGCGCATAGTCGGTACTCTGCCGGAACCGTATCTGCGGCGGCACTCCTCCGCGCAGTATCCGATAAGCTGGAGCAGCACCTCGGACGGGAGGTGCAGGTCGTTGTATATCCCGAAAAATTTTATGAGGTCGCCGCTCGACAGCACCTTGCCGAGCAGAGCCTGCGCCTCGTCCACGAGTATGCGGAAATCGGAGCCGTTTTGAAGCTCGTTTTTTATGTCGGCGGCGGTGTATTCGCGCGTCTCGTCCGCGCACTCATTCATCGGCGGCGCGGAGGCTGTCAAAAGCCCCGCGGCGGCGAGCGCGGCGACGGCGGACTCTATCTCAGCCTGCGTGCGCGAGAGCGCGGCGGCGGCATCGGCGGGTGAAAAGCGCCCGCTGTTTTGAAGAATCCAGATATAGAGCAGCGCGGCGTCGCCGTTTCCGAGCCGCAGCAGCGTTTGCGCGGCGGAAGCGCTGATGGAAACGCCCTTTGCCGTTGGGAGAAAACTCATTGCCGCCGGTCCTTTCCTTAAAGATGTTTTATCATTATATCAAATATAGCGTCTAAGTTCAATCAAATATGTCCGATTTCGACGCGATTTTCGTTAATTATAACAGCAATACACGCGCTATTCAACAAAACCCTCGGCAATTTTTGGCACAAGTGGTCATTGTAAAGCGGCGCGAGACGTAATATAATAGCTTCGATAAAAATTGATTTTGTGAGGCTGATCGCATTTTCAGCCGGAGAACGGAAATGACGGAAACTGGAAAAAATCTTGAAAAGCTGCTGCCGGGACAGTCCGGCATAATAACGCGTGTCGGAAATATGCCGGGCAAGGTAAAGCGGAGGCTTGTCGATATGGGCTTTACCCACGGCACGGAGGTCTACGTCAAAAAGGCGGCTCCGTTCGGCGACCCGATCGAGGTCGAGCTTCGAGGATATGAACTCTCTATCCGCAGGTCGGACGCCGCGCAGATATTCATAACGGACGGCGAATATCTCCGAAAGGCAAAGTCGGTCGGCACGGCGGCTTACGCGCCGCGCCCGCATTCGCCGGAGGTGCTCGAGAGGCTCCGAAAAGCGCACGAGCATGAGCTTATGTATCACGCCGGAGAGTATGACCGCCTCGCGCACGACCGTCGGGAGATGAAGGTCGCGCTCGCCGGAAACCCAAACTGCGGGAAGACGACGCTTTTCAACGCCTTTACGGGTTCAACGCAGTATGTCGGCAACTGGCCCGGCGTCACCGTTGAGAAAAAAGAGGGCAGGGCGCGCATAAACGGCAGGGACATGACGGTCGTGGATCTGCCGGGCATATACTCACTCTCGCCGTATTCGATGGAGGAGATCGTTGCGCGCGATTTCATAACGAAGGGCGAGGTCGACGCGATAATAGATATAGTCGATGCGACGAATATAGAGCGCAACCTGTATCTTACCGTTCAGCTTTTAGAGCTTGAAAAGCCCGTCGTGATCGCACTTAACTTCATGGACGAGGCGGAGAGCCTCGGCATAAAAATAGATGTCGACCGCTTATCGAAGGAGCTCGGCGTTCCGGTCGTGCCGATAGTCGCAAAAACAGGCGAAAATCTCGACGAGCTTCTGCACGTCGCGCACAGGCAGATGCACATCGGCTATACGCTCGAGCCGGACGATCTGTACGACGATTTCACGCACCTCATACACCACAAGGTGGACAACATAATCCACGACAAGGCGTATGAAAAGGGGCTTCCGGCGCACTGGGCGGCGATAAAGCTATTAGAGGGCGACAGCATAGTCGAGGAAGCGCTCGCGCTCTCGGAAAGTGAAAAAACGGAGCTTCAGTCGGTTTACGACGAATATGAGGCGTCGAGCGAGCTCGGCGACCGCGAGACGCTTATCGCGGACAGCCGCTACGCATATATCGAAAAGGTGCTTGCCGCCGCGATGATAAAAAACAAGGCACGAAAGGTCGATACCGCAAGCGACCGTATAGACAGGATAGCGACGGGCAAAATATTCGCCGTTCCTGTTTTCCTGCTTATGATGCTCGTCATGTTCGTGCTGACTTTCGGCACCGTCGGCTCATGGCTAAATGACCTTATGAGCGCCGCGATAAGCTCCGCCGGCGAGCATGTAGGCTCCGCCTTGAGCGGCGCCGGCGTCGCCGCTTGGCTCGTAAGCCTCGTGACGGACGGCATTATCGCCGGCGTCGGCGGCGTGCTGACGTTCCTGCCGCAGATAGCGATACTGTTTTTCTGCCTCTCTCTTTTAGAGGACTCCGGCTATATGTCGAGGGCGGCGTTTATAATGGACCGCCTTCTGCGGCGCTTCGGGCTGTCCGGCAAGGCGTTCATACCTATGCTGATGGGCTTCGGCTGTACCGTCCCCGCCGTCATGGGCGCGAGGACGATGGAAAATGAAAAGGACAGGCGCATGACGATACTGCTCGTGCCTTTCATGAGCTGCTCGGCAAAGCTGCCCGTGTACGGGCTTATTACCGCGGCGTTTTTCGGCGCAAGGGCGGGGCTCGTCGTGTTCGCGCTGTATGTGCTCGGTATGCTGATGGCTGTCTTTTCCGGTCTTATATTCAAAAAAACGCTCTTCCGCGGCGAGCCCGCGGCGTTCGTGCTCGAGCTGCCGCCGTACCGCTGGCCCTCGCTTAAAAATACGCTCCGACATGTGTGGGAGCGCGTCAAGGGCTTTCTCTTAAAGGCGGGCACGCTCATACTTATTATGAGCGTCGTGCTCTGGTTTTTGCAGTCGTTCGATCCGTCGCTCCGTATGGTCGAAGACCCGTCGGAGAGTATTCTCGGCGTACTCGGAGGTATGCTCGCGCCTGTATTCAAACCCCTCGGCTTCGGGATGTGGCAGGCGTGCGTCGCGCTTTTGACAGGCTTTGTCGCAAAGGAGGCGGTCGTCTCCTCCTTGAGTATGTTCTACGGGTTTTCGCTCACTGCGACGGGCGCGGCTGTCGCCTCCGCGATGACCGGCTTTACGCCGCTCGGCGCGTTTTCATTTCTCATTTTCACGCTGCTCTATGTCCCGTGCGTCGCGGCGGTATCGACGATGCGCCGCGAGCTCGGAAGCGCGAAATGGACTGCTATCTCCATCGCGTGGCAGCTCGCCGTCGCGTATATCGCGAGCTTTATTGTGTATCAGATAGGCTCTCTTTTGGGGCTTTGATGATAAATGTTGACAATTTCACGCGGTATATATAAAATTAAATGGTTATTCAAATAAATTGCTTTTGGGGAGACTCTTACTATGGCTAACGATAAAAAAGTGCAGCAGATCACGGATATGGACGTCGATTTCGCGCAGTGGTACACGGATATCTGCCGCAAGGCGGAGCTTGTCGAGTATTCGAGCGTCAAGGGCTTTACCATCCTCCGTCCTTACGGCTATGCGATATGGGAGAATATCCAGCGCATAATGGACGGAGAGTTCAAGAAGACGGGTCATGTCAACGTCGCGATGCCGGTACTCATACCGGAGAGTCTTCTCAAAAAGGAGGGCGAGCTTGTGCAGGGCTTCGCGCCGGAGGTGGCATGGGTCACGATGGGCGGCAACGAGCCGCTTGAGGAGCGTCTCGCGTTCCGCCCCACCTCGGAGACTATGTTCTGCGATCACTGGCACAACGTCCTGCAGTCATACAGGGATCTGCCCATGCTGTATAACCAGTGGTGTTCGGTCATTAGATGGGAAAAAACGACAAGACCGTTCCTGCGCTCCCGCGAGTTCTGGTGGCAGGAGGGGCACACAATACACGAGACCGCCGAGGAGGCGGAGGCGGAGACCGAGCAGCAGCTAAACTGCTATGCCGATTTCTGTGAAAACGTCCTCGCAATGCCCGTCGTACGCGGCAGGAAGACCGACAAGGAAAAATTTGCCGGCGCGGAGGCGACGTACACCTGCGAGTGCATGATGAAGGACAGAAAGGCGCTCCAGGCGGCGACAAGCCACTATTTCGGGGACAAGTTCTCCCGCGCTTACGACGTCACGTTCACGGGGCGCGACAATAAACTGCAGTATCCGTTCCAGACCTCGTGGGGCTCTACGACGCGGCTCATCGGCGCCGTCATAATGACGCACGGCGACAACAACGGGCTCGTTCTGCCGCCGAAAATCGCGCCGATACAGGTCGTCGTGATACCCATCGCCGCGCACAAGCCCGGCGTTATCGAAAACGCGCAGGCGCTGGCTGAACGTATAGAAAAGCTCGGCATAAGAGTGAAACTGGACGCTTCCGAGCAGAGCCCCGGCTGGAAATTCGCCGAATATGAGATGAAGGGCGTGCCGCTTCGCATAGAGCTCGGACCGAAGGATATCGAGGCGGGGCAC
>JAFWVB010000033.1 GCA_017518445.1 Oscillospiraceae bacterium
CACAGTAATATTTCTTCGTCGTCGCTCAATTCTCCCAAAGGGTCGACAGGCAACGTAAGCTTGTTAAGCAGCTCAAGCTCTTTGTCGCTGAATATGTATTTCATGTTATTCTCCTTTCAGTCTGTTTACAGTTTTTGTCTTTGTGCGCCAACATGAGATTATTTAGGATTAACATCGAAGGTTGGACGCTCTCTCCGCGCACACAGCCTCGGCGCATTTTATGCCGTCCACGGCGGAGGAGGTTATGCCTCCGGCGAAGCCCGCGCCCTCTCCGCACGGGAAAAGCCCGCGTATCTCCGACTGCATATCGGCACCGCGGTCTATCCGCACGGGCGACGAGCTTCGCGTTTCGACCGCGGTCAAAACCGCGTCCTTTGACGCGAAGCCGCGAATTTTTCTGTCCATAAGCGGCAGCGCCTCCGCGATAGACTCCGCTATGAAATCGGGCAGCACCTCGCGCAGATTCCCGAAACGCACACCGGGCAGATACGATGGGGAGACACATCCGGCGCACGTCGATGGGCGGTTGTTGAGAAAATCACCGACGAGCTGCGCCGGCGCGGTATAGCCGCCGCCGTATGCGTATGCGGCTCGTTCCAGCTTTTCCTGAAACTCTATGCCGCCGAAAAGCGTGCCGCCGAAATCGTCCGGCGAGACGCCGACAAGCAGCCCGCCGTTTATGTTTTTTTCGGCGCGCGCGTGCTCGCTCATGCCGTTTGTCACGACTCCGCCCCTTTCCGACGCCGCCGCCACGACGCGCCCGCCCGGGCATACGCAGAACGTAAAAACGGATCTGCCGGACGGCAGATGTACCGCGAGCTTGTATCCCGACGCGGGGAGCGTTCCGAGCGTCGCCGCCTCTCCGTATTGGGCGAGGTCGACATCTCTCTGCAAATGCTCGATACGCACGCCGACGGCAAAGCTCTTCGGAGACATGGGGACGCCGCGGGAGCGCAGCATCCTGAAGGTGTCTCTCGCGCTGTTTCCGGGCGCGAGTATCACATGGCGGGTATTTATGACATATTTGCCGTCGGGCGATGAGACCTCAACGCCGGAAATATGCCCGTTTTCGATCATAAGCCCCGTGAGCTTTGTCTCAAAGCGTACGTCGCAGCCGAGCGAGATAAGGCGGCTTCTCATATTTTTGACTACCGCGCGCAGTCTGTCCGTGCCGATGTGAGGCTTTGAGAGGTATGTTATCTCATCCGGCGCGCCGAAATTTACGAAACGCTCAAAAATATACGGTATGCGCGTATCGTTAACTCCCGTATTCAGCTTGCCGTCAGAGAACGTACCCGCGCCGCCCTCTCCGAACTGGACGTTGGAGCTTTCGTCGAGCTTCGCCGTTTCCCAAAACCGGCGAACATCCTCAACACGTTTCTCAACGGGTCTGCCGCGCTCTATAAGCACGCATTTAACGCCCGCCTCGGCTAGCGACAGCGAGGCGAAAAGCCCCGCGGGTCCCGCGCCGACTATGACCGGCGGCAGGTCAAAATTCACGTTTTCATACGGAAACGAATACCGCGCGGGCGAATACGGCGTGATTTTCGGCGCTTTGTTATTAAACCTCGCCTCGTTTTCGACCTCGACGGCGAGCGTATAAACGCGAAAAATATCCGGCTTTTTCCGGGAGTCGACGGATAGACGCAGGATCTTGACGCTCTTTATCTCGTACTCCGGCACTCCGAGCGACGCAGCGGCAAGCTCATTCAGCCCGATGTCGTAGTATGCGGGTATTTTGATGTTTGTGACCTTAAGCATGTAACGCGCC
>JAFWVB010000003.1 GCA_017518445.1 Oscillospiraceae bacterium
AAAGAGTTCTCTTCCGTCGTTTCAAGGATGGGGATCAATAAGGGGAAGGGAAATCGAAATCCCTTCCCCTTATTTGTCCTCTTTTTCCTACTCTTTTTCTGGACAAGCAGAAAAAGAGTTACCGTCCCCTTCTGAAGCATTGCAGAAAAGTTACCCTGCGGAGCGAAAAAATAACCCATACCTGCGACAGGTAGGTGGCGGATTTTGATTTTCGGGCGGGTTTTTCGCATAATCGCGGACAGGCTGAATAGGTATAGAGTAGAAAAGCCGAAAGTGGGTGTGCGTGTGACGCAGAGCGAATATATGATATCGAGATTTGACCGGGCGGCGCTGCTTCTGCCGCGCGAGCTGCGGAGTCGTCTGCGGGAGCTTTCAGCCGAGCAAAGATCTGCGGTCGAGGAGATACGTATGCGTGTGGGCAGACCGATGACGGTGATGATCGGCGGCGCGGAGACGGAAATAGGCGATGAGAATATGAGCGCGGCGCATATAAACGCGCTTTTGGAGATAGCGACGACGGCGTCGCCCTATTCCGCGTCGGATGCGCTTAAATCGGGGTATATAACTGCGCGCGGCGGCTTCAGGATAGGGTTCGGCGGGAGCGTTGCGACTGAAAACGGGCGGGTGCGATCATGGCGTGAATTTTCATCTGCGGCTATACGGGTGTCGAGGGAGATGACCGGGTGCGCGGACGGAGTTATGAGAGAATTGGCGGAGAAAAAATGCACAGAGCCGCTTTTAATAATATCGCCGCCGGGGTGCGGGAAAACGACGCTTTTGCGAGACATGGCAAGGCAGCTTTCGGACGGAACAGATATTTCCGGCGGTAGACCGCGGCGCGTGGGGCTTTGCGACGAGCGAAGCGAGATCGCGGCGATGTACGGCGGCAAGGCGCAGTTTGACGTTGGGCGGCATACGGATGTGATAGACGCATGCCCTAAAGCGGAGGCGGCGATGATGCTTCTTCGGGCGATGAATCCGGAGATCATCGTGATGGACGAGATCACGGCGCCGGAGGATATAGCCGCCATAGAGAGGGCAGTCAACTGCGGCGTCGGGATAATAGCGACGGCGCACGCGGAGAGCGCGGACGATCTGCGCTCGCGGGCGCTTTACCGCAGACTTTTGGACACGGGCGTATTCGGACACGCGGTGCTGATACGGCGCAGGCGGACGGAGAGGACGTATGAGGCGGTGAGGTTATGATAAAGATTATCGGCGCGGTGATGGTCATAGCGGGGACGGCGCTTTGCGGATACATAAGCGTAGGGAAGATGAAAAGGCGTGTGAAGTGCCTTAACTCGATAGCGGCTAGCCTTTCTCTGATGGAGAGCGAGATAACGGACAGGCTGACGCCGATGCCGGAGCTTTTGGAGAGGCTGTCGGACGACGCATTTTATCCGGCGAGCCTATTGTATGCGAGGACGGCTGAAAATCTCGAAAAGCTCGGTGAGATAGCGTTTTCCGAGATATGGGGCGAGGCTGTGGACGCGGAGAGCGCGCTTATATTATCGCCGGAGGAGCGGGAAATACTGCGGCGGCTCGGAATGAGTCTCGGAAAATACAGTGCTTACGAACAGAAAAAGGCAATAGAATACGCGCGCAGAAAAATAGAGGATGCGGCGGAGAGAGCAGACGCGGAGAGGGAGAAAAATTCGCGCGTTCAGACGGCGCTTGGACTTGCCGCCGGAATTTTTACAGTAATTATTTTTATTTGATGTTTTGCGGTTTATGTGGTATGATTATAAAAATCCTTTTTTCTTTTCGCGTTTTCTATAACAGTTTTTCTGATATTTTTACGCGCTCCGCGGGGTCCATTTTCTTTTATGCGAAAGAAAATGGACGAAAAGAACGCAAAAAGGGAGAGGGGATTCCGAATTTCCCCTCTCCCTTTTAACCCTCACCCTTAAAACGGCAAAAGGGAACGGCTTCGTTCCCTTTTGAAACCCTCCGCGACGGTGAAAAGATGAGGGACAGGCAGGAGAAAATATAAATAATACATTAAAGATGGTAACTATATGCTTATAAACGGTTTACAAAAGCTGACCTTGCTCGATTTTCCCGAGCACACAGCGTGCACGGTGTTCACGGGAGGCTGCAATATGCGCTGTCCGTTCTGCCATAACGCGGTGCTTGTGACAAGTCCGGAGAGCCAGCCCGTTATCGGCGAAGAAAAGGTATTTGACCTGCTTGACAAGCGGCGCGGACTTCTGGACGGCGTCGCCATAACCGGCGGAGAGCCGACGCTCATGCCCGACCTTGCGGATTTTATCGGCAGGATCAAGGAAAAGGGATTCCACGTGAAGCTCGACACGAACGGAACAAGACCGGAGGTGCTTCGAGAGCTTATAGAAAACCGGCTCGTGGACTATGTGGCAATGGATATAAAGTCCTCAAAGGAGGGTTATCCAAAGGCGGTAGGCATGACTACATTCGATTTAGCGCCCGTGGAGGAGAGCGCCGCGCTTTTAATGCAGGGCGGGGTGGAGTTTGAATTCCGTACTACCGTCGTTAAGGAGCTGCACGATATTCAGGCGATCGAGGAAATCGGAAAGTGGCTTTCCGGCGCGCCTAAATATTTTTTACAGTACTTCAAGGATAACGGCGAGACGATAGAAAAGGGCTTAAATCCTGTGACTCCGGAGGAGCTTCGCGCCTTTGCTAAAGCTGCCGAGCCTTATTTCGGACGTGTTGGTATAAGGGGCGTGGAGTGAGGATATACACAAGATATAGATAATTACAGATAATTTTGCAAAAAATAAACACACTATATAGTTGACAAAGCCCGTGGGCGGTGCTACAATTAGTACACTGCCTATGGGATTTTTATATTTACACGGCAAATATGCCTTAAGATAAAAAGAAAAGGGGAGCAGACATGTACAGAGTTGTTAAGCGTGACGGGAGAATAGTGGAGTTCGATATCGGCATGATCGCCGGTGCAATGAAAAAGGCGTTTGAAGCCACGGAGACAAATTATACGGACAGCGTAATAGATTTTCTCGCTGTCATGGTTACGGCGGATTTCCAGGAGGATATAAAGGACGAGCTGATCTCCATCGAGGACATCCAGGACAGCGTGGAGGCAGTGCTGTCAAGGGGCGGATATGAGAACGTCGCCAAGGCGTATATCCTTTACCGCAAGCAACACGAGTCCCTGCGAAATATCAGCAGCACGGTGCTCGACTACAAGAGCACGGTCGACAACTACCTCAACATCAACGACTGGCGCGTTAAGGAGAATTCGACGGTGACGTACTCCGTCGGCGGACTTATTCTGTCGAATTCCGGCGCGATCACCGCAAACTACTGGCTCAGCGAGGTTTACGACGAGGAGATCGCGGAGGCGCACCGCTCGGCGGATATACACATTCACGACCTTAGCATGCTCACCGGCTACTGCGCAGGCTGGAGTCTTCGTCAGCTTATTCAGGAGGGGCTCGGAGGAATCCCCGGCAAGATCACGTCTAAGCCCGCGGGACACCTCATCACGCTCTGCAACCAGATGGTGAACTTCCTCGGCATAATGCAGAACGAGTGGGCGGGCGCGCAGGCGTTTTCGAGCTTCGACACGTATCTCGCGCCGTTTGTCAAGGCGGACAACCTCGACTACAAGCAGGTAAAGCAGGCTATCCAGGCGTTCATATTCGGCGTGAACACTCCGTCCCGCTGGGGTACGCAGGCTCCGTTTTCAAACATCACGCTCGACTGGACCGTTCCCGCCGACATGGCGGAGCTTCCGTGTATCGTCGGCGGCAAGGAGATGGAC
>JAFWVB010000034.1 GCA_017518445.1 Oscillospiraceae bacterium
AAAGTCGATACCGAACGTGCTGAACATTACGCTGCGGCAGGCGCTCGCCTCGTCAAAGCCGTTTCAGGAGCTTTACGCATCGGACGAGCGCGTTAAAAAGGTCGTCGATACGGCGATGGCTCTCGAGGATATGCCGAAGGACTCAGGCACGCACGCCGCGGGCGTCGTTATAACGCGCGACCCGGTATCGGATTATGTGCCGCTGTGCCTGTCGAAAAAGGACGGCTCGATAGCAACGCAGTATGTGATGACGACGCTGGAAGAACTCGGGCTTCTCAAAATGGACTTCCTCGGTCTGCGAAATCTGACGATAATCGACGACGCCGTGCGCAAGATACGGCGCACAAACCCAGAATTCGACCTAAAGACGATACCGGAGGACGACAAGGCGGTATTCGATATGCTGGCAAGCGGCGGGACGAGCGGCGTTTTCCAGCTTGAATCGACCGGAATGACGGCGGTATGCACGGCGTTAAAGCCGAAGAGCATAGAGGATATAACGGCGCTCATAGCCCTGTACAGACCGGGACCGATGGACTCGATACCGCGATTTTTGGAAGCGTCGGCAGACCCGAAAAAGGTCAAATATAAGCACCCGATGCTTGAACCGATACTCGATGTAACCTACGGCTGTATCGTATACCAGGAGCAGGTCATCGAGATATTCCGCCGTCTCGCCGGGTTTTCTCTCGGACAGGCGGACATGATCCGCCGCGCCATGTCGAAAAAGAAGGAAAAAGAGATTGTAAAAGAGCGCCGCGCCTTCGTGTTCGGCGACGCGGAGCGAAATATCGACGGCGCGGTAAAGCACGGCGTGCCGGAGGATGTGGCGAACAGCATATACGACGAGATACTCGATTTTGCGAGCTACGCCTTCAACAAGGCGCACGCCGTATCTTACGCGATAGTTGCGTATCAGACCGCGTATCTCAAGGCGCATTTTCCGCGTGAATACATGGCGGCTCTTATGAGCAGCGTGTTAGACTCCGCCGAAAAGGTGGCGGAATACACGGCGGTCTGCAAGGATATGGGCATAAATATCCTGCCGCCGGACATAAACGAATCGTTTGCCGATTTCTCGGTTTCGGGCGGCAATATCCGATACGGGCTTGTCGCTATAAAAAACATCGGACGCGGCTTTATAAACGCGCTTGTGGCGGAGCGCGAGAGAAGCGGGCGATTTACCGCGTTTGACGAATTCTGCGAGCGTATGTATGGAGGGGAGCTCAACCGCCGCGCGCTGGAGAGCATGATAAAATGCGGCTGCTTCGACTCGCTCGGATATAAGCGCAGTCAGCTAATGGAGGTGTGCGGCGTCGTTATGGACGGCGTTGCCGACGCGAAGCGCAACAACGTCGAGGGACAGATGGACATGTTCGGCGGCTTCGGCGGCGAGGAGAGCGCGGTGCGCGCGGAAATGCGCCTGCCCGATATTGATGAATACTCCGTCCGCGAAAAAATAATGATGGAAAAAGAGGTCACGGGGCTCTATCTCTCCGGACATCCGATGGACGAATACGCCGCCGCGGTGAAGCGTATCGGCGCTGTCCCGATCGGTATGCTGCTTCGAGATTACGAGGGCGACGAGCCGGGGGCGACGTACCGCGACGGGCAGAACATGACGGTCGCCGGCATAGTCGCCGCAGTGAAGCAGAAAACGACGAAAAACAATTCGCTGATGGGATATGTCACGATCGAGGACAGCTCCGGCTCGATGGAGCTCATCGCGTTCCAGCGCGCGCTCGATATCGGCGGCGGTCATCTCGCCGCGGGCAACGCCGTGGTAATAACCGGGCGGCTCTCCGTTCGTGACGACAAGCCGCAGATAGTGGTCGATACGATAAGACCGATAGGCGACGCGGACGTGCCGGACGCGCCGGAAACGCCGCCGTCAGCGCCCGCCGACAGAAAGCTCTATGTAAAGCTCCCGTGCGAAAGCTGCGGGCAGTATGAGCGCATAAAGCTGATACTGACGATGTTCCCCGGAAGCGAGCAGATGATACTGTATTTTGACGACACGAAAAAGCGCGTCGGGACGAAATGCGTTATACACAGCGCGCTGGTTAAAGAGCTGCGCGATATGCTCGGCGACGAAAATGTGGTAGTGAAATAAATCCGTACAACTGAAAGGAGACAATATAATGAACATTACATACCGAAAAGCCGAGCCGTCGGACGCGGCGGCGCTTCTCGAATACCTTAAAACCGTCGGCGGGGAGAGCAATAATCTAATGTTCGGCGCGGGCGGCATACCTATAACGGAGGAACAGGAGAAAACGCTACTTGAAAACTATGCTGACAGTCCGCACAGCCGCATATTTCTCGCCGTGGACGGCGACAAGATCGTGGGGAACAGCACCGTCGACGGACGTAATAATCCGCGCATCAGTCACAGGCGGAATATTGCGATAAGCGTTTTGCGCGATTATTGGGGCAGGGGCGTCGGAAGCGGGCTTATGCAGTGCATGGTCGATTTTGCGAAAAGCACGGGCGCGGAGGTGCTGTCTCTTGAGGTGCTGTCGGACAACGCGCGCGCGATTGCCCTCTACCGCAAATTCGGCTTTGAGAGCTTCGGCACGTTCAAAAAGTTTTTCAAAATCGACGGCGAATATTTCGACGCGGACTATATGACGTGCGATCTGACAGGTGCGCGATAGACAAATTGAAGCATAAAAATCCGGAAAACCCAAAAACGCCGTGGCTGCAGCCACGGCGTTTTTGGGT
>JAFWVB010000035.1 GCA_017518445.1 Oscillospiraceae bacterium
ATCTGCCCGTTGAGCGACCGGAAATCGTCCTCCGCCCAGGCGGACAAGGCGGCGTACAGCTTGGGAGAGAGGCGAAGCGGCACCTGTTTTTTCTGATCAGCCATCAGTACAGACTGCCGGAATTGACGACCGGCTGGGCGTCGTGATTGCCGCAGAGCACGACGAGAAGATTTGAGACCATAGCCGCCTTGCGCTCCTCGTCAAGCGCTACCATGCCGCCCTCGTTGAGCCGCTCAAGCGCCATTTCGACCATGCCCACGGCGCCGTCGACTATCATCTTTCTCGCGTCGATTATCGCGCTCGCCTGCTGACGCTGGAGCATTACCGCCGCTATCTCCGGCGCATAGGCGAGATATGTAATGCGCGCTTCGATTATCTCTAGACCCGCCTCTGTGACCTTTGACTGGATCTCGTCGCGGATACGCCTTGCGACGACCTCGCTCGAGCCGCGCAGGCTGCCCTCGTCGGCTATGCCGTCGCCGGTGGTGTCCACGTTGGGGGCGACGTCGTACGGATATATACGGACGATATTCCGCAGCGCGCTGTCGCACTGGAGCGAGAGATATTCCTTATAGTTGTCGACGTTGAACGCCGCCTTTGCCGTGTCCACAACGCGCCACATGACCGCGATGCCTATCTCGACAGGATTGCCGAGACAGTCGTTTATCTTCTGCCGGTTGTTGTTGAGCGTCATTATCTTCAGAGATATTTTATTGCTCGGAAGCTCTACTGTTTGCTGAACTCCGTTTGCGGAGAGGATGAGCTTGTTTCCGTGACCGGCGTCAACGTCGCCGCTCTGATTGAGCTTTGTCTTTGCGGCGGGATTTACGGCGGAGCAGAACGGATTTACGAAATAGAATCCCTCTCCCTTTAGCGTGCCGACGTATTTGCCGAAAAGGGTGAGAACGAGCGCCTCCTGCGGCTTGAGAACCTTCAGTCCGGGGTAGATGAATACGGGTAAGATAAACAGGACTACAGACAGAGCCAGCAGAAACCACATTTCGTGTGTTCCGGCGAAGATTATTCCGGCAATAGCCGCTAAATTTACAAGCAGCGTGATCAGAAAAACAGCCATGCCTGTTTTTCTGCCGGAAATGATTTTTTCGTTCATAAAAATTGACCTCCGTTTATTTTGATATCAAAATGATATCAAAATACAAGGCGGAAGTCAATAGCTTTTGCGGAAAAATTCGGAAAACCGCGAAAAATATATTTTTTAAGCGGTCGGGAGTCTTTTATTTCTCGTAATAGACGTTCGTCATGCCGTTTTCCTCAAAATCCGCGAGATATTCCTCAACTCGCTCCGTAAGAAGCTCCGCGTCCTCGGTGTTAAGCGATTCGTCCTCGATGTCGCGGCGGGCGAGCTCCTCCGCGAGTATCTCATAAAATACCGTGTCCTCGTAATCCTTTATCGCCTCGTGTATGCCGCCGTTTTCAAACGCCTGTGACGGATAGAACCATCCCATGCGCTTTGAGTAAAGCTGATCGAGTCCGAGCGTCTCGCACTTTGAAAACACCTTGCTCTCGAGATTGTCATAGTCGATAAAGCGGTCGTTTTCGCGCGTGGAGTTGAGTATCCAGTTGCCTATATATACCATATCGAGCAGACGGCGATATTCCTTGTTTGTAAGTTCGATGTTTACCATATTGACCTCCGTTTCAATGCTTGCGGTCCGGCGCGGCACAGCCGCCCCTAATATCATTATATAAAAATTTGCGCCAAATTCCATACCCGGCAAAATTTAACTTGTATTCCGGACGATAATGTTTTACTATATTCAAAGGTGCGCGCGGATTAAAATTTTTAACCGTGCCAATATAATGTTATTATAACACATTTTTCGGAATAGGGGTATTATTTTGGATAACAGACCAATCGGCGTGTTCGATTCGGGGCTCGGCGGTCTGACCGCCGTAAAAAAGCTCTCACAGCTTTTGCCCGGAGAGGATATAGTTTACTTCGGTGACACCGGAAGAGTTCCATACGGGAGCAGATCGCGCGAGACGATAATAAAATACACGCGGCAGGACATCGCCTTTCTCTGCTCCTTCAATATAAAGGCGGTGATCGCCGCCTGCGGGACGGTCAGCACCACCTCGCTCGACGATGTTGCGGGCGATTTCCCGATACCGTGCTTCGGCGTGGCGCGGGCGGCTGCCGTAAAGGCGGCGTCGGTCACTAAAAACGGAAAAATCGGTCTTATCGGCACGACGGCGTCGATAAAGAGCGGAAAATATGAGGAGCTTATCCACGCCTGCGACCCGAAAGCGGAGGTCGTCGGCAGGGCGTGCCCGCTTTTCGTGCCGCTCGTTGAAAACGGCAGGATACATAAGGGCGACGCCGTTATAGAGACGGTCGCGCGGGAATACCTTTTGCCGCTGCGCGAGGCGGGCGTAGACACGCTCATCCTCGGCTGTACGCACTATCCGATAATCGCCGGAATAATAGGGGAGATAATGGGCTGCGGAGTTACGCTTGTGGATCCCGGCGCGGAGTGCGCGCAATTTCTCGCGCAAAGGCTTGCGGAAAGCGACGGGCTCAGCGAAAAAAACGCCGGCGGCAGGTGTGCCTATTACGTCTCCGACAGCACAGAGGGCTTCTCAAGGCTCGCGTCGCTATTCCTCGACAGCGACCTCGCCGGCGATGTGAAGCAGGTATCGCTTGACACCTTTTGACAAACGGAGATATTTATTGTAAAATCAATTTCCAAATCAGTTATCCGGAGAATTATAAAACAGTATGAAAGACGTTATCATTACCATAAAGGGCGACCAGGAGTACGACGGCGACGGCACGGATATGGAGTTCGTGACCGAGGGCGAGTACCGCTTTGAAAACGGCAAAGCAATCTTCAACTATCCGGAAAGCGAGCTTACCGGACTTGAGGGAACCGTCACCACGGTGGAGGCGGACAAAAGCACGGTCGCCATCTCGCGCAAGGGCGCGGTCGCAATGAATATGCTCTTTGAAGAGGGCAGAAAACACTATTTTATGTATAATACACAGCTTGGCGCCATGTCCATCGGCGTGGAGACGAGCTGCGTAAGCTCCGTGTTCGATGAGCACGGAGGCGAGCTTGAGCTCAAATATTTTATGAACATGGAAAACACACAGCTCAGCAGAAACAGCTTATTTATAAACGTGAAGGAAGCGTAGGGAAAAGAAATGGCGAATTTGATCGAAAGCGCGAAGGCTCAAATCGACAGCCTTGTAAAAAGCGCGTATGAAAAAGCGGCGGCGAAGGGAGTCCTACCGTCGGGGTGCGAGCTGAAGGGCGGCGTCGAGATACCGAAGGACGCTTCAAACGGCGACTATGCCTGCTCTTACGCGATGGCGGCGGCGCGGGATATGCGCATGGCTCCGCTCAAAATCGCGGAGGCGATAGCCGCGGAGATAGATTTCAGCGGAAGCTATTTTAAAAGCGTTGAGGTCGCGGGCGCAGGCTTTATGAATTTCACTCTTTCGGACGAGTGGTACAGAGCCGTTTTGCAGGCGGTCGAGTCCGAGGGAGAGAATTACGGCGATGTAGACGTCGGACACGGCGAAAAGGTAATGGTCGAGTTTGTATCCGCAAATCCGACCGGACCGATGACGATAGGAAACGCCAGAGGCGGCGTTTTGGGCGATACGCTCGCATCGGTATTAAAAAAGGCGGGCTATGACGTATGGCGTGAGTTCTATGTAAACGACGCCGGAAACCAGGTCGATCTTTTCGGAAGATCCATCGAGGTGCGCTATCTCCAGCTTCTGCACGGCGAGGATTTCATAGAGCTGCCCGATAACGGCTATCACGGAGACGATATAAAGGAGCTGGCAAAGCTCATATACGAGATGGACGGGGACAAATACGACAATATGGAGCCCGACGAGCGAAGGCGGGCGTTTATCGAATTTGCGCTCCCGCACAATATTGAGCTTATGAAAAAGCACCTTGAGAGGTATCGGATACATTTCGACAACTGGTTCCTCGAAAGCTCACTGCATGAGAGCGGGTATGTCGCGGAAACCGTGAAGCTGCTCGAGGACAGCGGGCTTACTTATGAAAAGGACGGCGCGGTTTGGCTTAAAAACACCGAGCTCGGCGCGGACAAGGACGAGGTGCTCCGCCGCTCGAACGGCTTTTACACCTATTATGCCGTCGATGTCGCATACCACCGAAACAAGTTCATCGAGCGCGGCTTTGACCGCGTTATCGACGTCTGGGGCGCGGATCACCACGGTCACGCCGTGCGGTTTAAGGCGACGATGGGCGCGGCGGCGCTCGGAATAGGAAGCGCGAAGCTCGATTTTCTGATAATGCAGATGGTACGGCTCGTCCGCGACGGCGAGACGGTCAAGGTATCAAAGCGCACGGGCAAGGCGCTTACGCTGAATGACCTGCTCGATGAGATAAGCTGCGACGCCTGCCGCTTCTTTTTCAACGCAAAACCGGACACCCACCTCGAATTCGATCTCGGTCTCGCCGTGCGCGAGGACAGCGAAAATCCGGTCTATTACGTCCAGTACGCGCATGCGCGTATATGCAGTCTTATCGCGGCGCTTGCACAAACCGGCGCAAATGTGCCGTCTGTCGGGGAGATGGACGTCTCGATTTTGTCCTCCGACGTCGAGCGCGAGCTTATAAAGGAAATTTCGCTGTTTCCGGAGGAGATACGGCTTTCGGCGCGCGACTATGACCCGTCGCGGATAAACAGATACGTTATCGGGCTTGCCGCGAAATTCCACAGGTTCTACAACTCCTGCCGCATAAAGGGCGAGGCGGAGGAGATAGTAAAGGCACGGTTAAAGCTCGCCGCGAGCGTGAAAAGCGTCATCGCCATAGGGCTCAAAACGCTCGGCGTTACCGCTCCGGAGACGATGTGAGCCTTTATCGAAAAGCGTCGAATTTAACTGACTCTTGTTCATATGTAAACAAATGATAAATTATCCCGCAAAATGTTGACATTTTTTGACATGCGGATATAATGGGAACCAACATTACAGGAAAGGGGATAATTATAATGAAATCAACGGGAATAGTCAGAAAGGTTGACGAATTAGGCAGAATAGTTATTCCGGTAGAGATCAGACGGACGCTCGATATAGAGGAAAAGGACAATATCGAGATATTTGTTGATAACTCAAGCATTGTCATGAGAAAATACGAGCCCGCCTGCATTTTCTGCGGCAAGACGAAAAAGATCCTTGATTACAAGGGCAAAAAAGTATGCCAGGACTGCGTTTCGGAATTTAAGAAAATGTGATTTTCCGCAGGCTCAAAAATCTGCATAATAAAGATACCGACCCGAGGGGTCGGTATCTTTTCATTATTTAAGCCAAGCCGTGTTTTCAGACCTTCTTCCACGCCGACGGCGAGAAGAATATGAGTATCGGGAAAATCTCAAGCCGCCCGATAAGCATACAAAGCGTCATAACGAGCTTTGAAAAGCCGGAAAAGCCTGCGAAATTACATATCGGTCCGACCGCGCCGAGACCGGGACCGACATTGCTCATACAGGAGAGCACGGCTGTAAAATTCGTCGTGAAATCGTAATTGTCAACGGAGATGAGCAGCGTTCCGACGAGCGTTATGGCAAAAAACGCGCACACAAAGCGAAGCGCGCTCGTTATAACGTCGTCTCCGACCGCCTTTCCGTCAAGCCTTATTATATTGACCGATTTGGGGTGTACTATCTGCTTTATCTCCCGCACAATGGATTTGAGAAGCATGACTATTCGAGAGCTTTTTATACCGCCGCCCGTCGAGCC
Organism: Oscillospiraceae bacterium; assembly: GCA_017518445.1. Lineage (GTDB taxonomy): Bacteria > Bacillota > Clostridia > Oscillospirales > Oscillospiraceae > RGIG6097. The sequence goes on from JAFWVB010000035.1 coordinate 5,750, forward strand.
GGCGCACGCGCCGCAGAACATGATAATGACGATGAGGCTCTGCGAAAGCGCAGGCCAGAAATTGTAATCGACGATAGTAAAGCCCGTCGTCGAGATCGTACTCGAAACGACGAAAAACGAATTGACAAAGCAGTCAAAAGCATTGCCGTATATCGAGTATATGTTTATGCCGATTATAACCGTCACAACGGCGACGAGGGCGAGGAAAAACCGCAGCTCCTCGCTCTTCAGCGCGCGCTTCAGCTTTCCTGTGATGACAAGGAAATACACCGTGAAGTTTATCGAAAACAGCAGCATAAATACCGAGGTTATTAGCTTGACCGCGACGCTTCCGTAGCCCGCTATGCTGTCGTTCAAAACGGCGAAGCCGCCGGTGCCGGCGGTAGAAAACGACACGCAGAGCGCGTCGTAAAGCGGAAGCCCCGCTATCATAAGCACGGCGCACATGATAATGGTGAGCGAGCAGTATATGGCATAGAGTATTTTTGACGATTTGGCGAGCGACGGGACGAGCTTATCCGAAGTCGGACCCGGAACCTCCGCCTGCATGAGGTAATGCGCGCGGTTGCCGGAGGAGGGGAGTATAGCGGAGGTCAGCACGAGAATGCCCATGCCGCCGATGAAATGCGTAAAGCTGCGCCACATCAGTATGCCGCGCGGGAGAGAGGCGATCTCATCGAGTATCGTCGCGCCCGTGGTCGTAAAACCGCTCGTCGCCTCAAAAATACAGTTTATGTAGTTTCCGAAGCCGCCGTTAAAATAAAACGGAAGCGCGCCGAACGCCGCGAGCACGAGCCATGAGAGCATAACGCTGACAAAGCCCACGCGCGAGGAATATACGTTCGCCTTTTTTGTCAGAAGATACAGCCCGCCGCCGAGCACGCAGAGAATGGCGACAGTGTATAGAAACGGCAGCGCGTTCTCGCGGTATAAAAGCGATACGAACGCCATGACGATCAGGCACACCGCCTCGAGCAGCATGACGGTCGCCGTCGTTTTTCCCACAATGCGATAATTCATAAAAATGCCTTTCAGAAAGTCGAATTATTCGGCAAAAATGTCGTTGATGTCCAGAATAGAAGCGCGGCTCGAGATTATGATGACCTTGTCTCCGGCGCTTATATAATCATTGCCTTCGGGGATTATCAGCCGGTGCTGGCGCGCGATAACGGCGACAAGCACACCTTTCCGCAGAGACAAATCTTTGAGCGGCACGTTGAGATTATGCGTCGTCGCGCCGGCGGTAAAAACCATCGCCTCAGCGCCGCCGTTTGCTATCTGATACAGCGACTCCATCTGACTGCCCTGCGAATTCTGCATGGCTCGCATGATGCGGAGAATGGAATACGCGGTTATTATCTTCGGGCTGACGCTGCAGTCGAGATCCAGACTGCTAATAAGCTCGTAATAATTCTGCCTGTTTGTTTTGGCGATAACGCGCGGCACGCCGAGCTGCTTTGCGTAAAGCGCCATGATTATATTGTCCTCATCGCGCCCTGTGAGCGAGACAAAGGACGAGGAATTTGCGACGTCCTCGGAGTCGAGCAGATCCTGCTCCGTGCCGTCTCCGTTGACTATGAGCGCCTTCGGAAGCGCCTCGCAAAGCGCGACGCATTTTTGGGGATCGCTCTCGATTATTTTAACGCCGATGTTGGTCTCTGCGAGCAGCTTGCTCAGATATGTCGCTATGCGCCCGCCGCCGACGATAAACGTGTCTGTAGTTTTTCTCGTCACCCGACCGAGATGCTTAAAGAAATGGCTTATGTTGCCCGCCGTGCCGATGACATATACGCGGTCGCCCGCCTCGATGACGGAATCGCCGTTTGGAATGATGGTAACGCCGTCATGCTCTATCGCGCAAAACAGCACGGATATGCCGCCCATGAGCTTTTTGAGCTTAACTATCGGCGTGCCGATAAGCTCGTCGCTTTCAGATGCGCGGAAGCCGACAAGCTCGATATTTCCCCGGAAAAACGTCTCTATATCGACGGCGTCGGGGAAGCGGAGCAGACGGGAGATATAGGCGGCGGTCGAAAATTCGGGATTTACGACGAAGTCGATGTCGAGCGTCTTTTTGAACTGCTCGATGTCGCTGATGTAATCCTGATCGCGTATCCGCGCTATCGTGCATTTCGCGCCGAGGTGCTTCGACGTGAAGCAGCACAGCATATTCAGCTCGTCGTGACCCGTGACGGCTATCACAGCGTCGGACTTTGAAACACCGGCGTCGGTAAGCACCTCGATGCTCGCGCCGTTGCCCTTGACGCAAAGAACGTCGAGCGCCGCGGAAGCCTTTTTAAGTGCGGCGTCGTTCGGGTCTATAACGGTAACATCGTGCCTTTCAACGGAAAGACTCTCCGCGAGCGTATATCCTACCTTGCCGCATCCGACAATTATAATTCGCATATCATATCCTCCGTTGTTTGGAAAATAAAAGCGCTAAATTTTATTATAACACACTATTGCAGAATTGTCCAATACCGATGTAAAAAACAAAAAACTTCTCCGAAAGCGTGATATATCGAATAAAATATGATATTATTAAAAGAACAAAGGCGGTGTATCATGAACGAAAACGAGCTTTTACGGAAACGCTTTGCGGAGCTGCACGACAGGGCGGTATCGCGCGGGATATGGACATATTCCGATTTCCTTTCGCTCGCGGAGCAGAGCGAGCTTCTGTCACTGCGACTTGATTTCACGTCTCTGTGCGGCGGCTATGCCTCTGCGGAGAGAAGGATGGCGTGCTTCGGGGGTGAGGATATATGCGGATATGAGGGTGCGCCGCCGATAGCCTGCGTAAAAATAGAGCCGGTAAACAAAAAATTTTCAGATGATCTGAACCATCGCGATTTTTTGGGCGCGGTAATGGCGACGGGCATAGACCGTGCCGTGCTTGGAGACGTGCTCGTCCGCGACAATACGGCGTGGGTGTTCTGCCGTGACGACATCGCGGATTATATCGCGTCATCTGTAGACAGCGTACGCCGCACGACGGTGAAATGTTCTGTTTCCGACGCGCCCGATTTCATGAATGAGGAGCCTCCCGTAACCTCTGCCGCCGCCGCGTCGGAGCGGCTTGACGCCGTGATTTCCGGCGTATACGGCATGTCGCGCTCGGAGAGCAGACAACTTGTTGAAGGAGGGCGCGTTTTTATCGACGGTCGGCTCTGCCAAGCCCCGTCTACGGAAATAAAAATCGGCGTGATCATTTCCGTGCGCGGCACCGGCAGATTTAAGTACGAGGGGATTGAAAAGCTGACAAGAAGCGGCAGGATAAGACTGCTCGTAAGAAAGTATTAACTTTACATTTTTTTCAACATTTCGCGGGACGTATGGCTTATAATGATAAAAGAAGCCCGGATATAATTGAAAAGAGGAAATGTTATATGAATTTATTCAATTATTTCACACCCAAAGCGGATACGTTTTATCTCCAATCCGACGCCACGATAAGACAGGCAATCGAAAAATTCGATTACCACAAATTTTCGGTCGTGCCGCTTATAGATAAGGACGGCTTTTATGTCTCAACTATCTCTGAGGGCGACATATTGAGATACATCAAGAACGAGGCGAATTTTGACATTAACTACGCCGAAAGCGTATCTCTCGAGGAGATCGAGAGATACCGCTCGTACAGCGCGTGCAAATCGGATGCGTCGCTCACGGATATAATGCAGCTCGCACTGCAGCAGAACTTTGTGCCGATAGTCGACGACAGGGGAATGTATATCGGCATTATAAAGCGAAAGACCATATTGAACCATCTGCTTGAGGCGAACGCCGCAGAGGTGAAATAACGCGATTTTCGCCGCAAAAAGGCTTTGCTCCGCTTTTTACTCAAAAGCGGAGCTGTTTTTTACGCGCAGAAGCGGTGCTTGCCGATAACCGTTATAAGTGGTCTCGACCAGATCCACGCGCTTGTGGCGGTCGACGGATTGAAGTAATATATCGCGCCGCCGGACGGGTCCCAGCCGTTTATGGCGTCGCGCGCCGCCTTGTAAGCAGAGTCCGACACCGCCTTGTTGAACTGACCGTCATTAAGGCAGGAAAACGCGCCCGACTGATATATGACTCCTGAAATACTGTTGGGAAAGGACGGGTGTTCGACGCGGTTCAGCACCACCGCGCCGACGGCGACCTGACCGGCGTACGGCTCGCCCCTCGCCTCGGCGGATATCAGCCTTGCCAGAAGCGCGATGTTGTTCTCATATCCGGAGGGGGAGGAGGTCTGTATACCCATCGCGGCGAGCGTGGCGGGACCTGCTATGCCGTCGGCTTTTAGCCCGTTTTTGCGCTGAAAGTATTTTACCGCCG
>JAFWVB010000036.1 GCA_017518445.1 Oscillospiraceae bacterium
GGACGACGTGGATAAACAGCTTTTGCGCGAGGCGGTCGCGAGGCTCACGGAGCGCGACAGACAGATAATCGTCATGCGCTTCGGACTTCAGAACACGCAGGAGCTGACGCAGAAGGAGGTCGCGGACAGAATGGGCATATCGCAGTCGTACATAAGCCGACTCGAAAAGCGCATAATTTCGCGGCTGAAAAAGGAAATAGTGAAGCAAATATGATTTTTGGGTTGAATTAACGGCGAAATTGCTTTATTATGCGTAGTATAAAGTAATGTTAGGAGCTGTTTACAATGACCTACGGATTTATAGGCACGGGCAGCATGGGCGGCGCGATAGCGCGCGCGCTCTCAAAGTCGGTGCCGGCGGGTGACATATATCTTTCCAACAGAACGCGTGAAAAGGCGGAAAAGCTAGCGTCGGAGATTGGCGCCAACGTGTCGGACAACGGCTATATAGCGGCAAACTGCGATTACATCTTTCTGGGTGTAAAGCCGCAGATGATGGGCGATACGCTCTCCGGCATAAGAGATGCGCTGAGATCGCGAAATGGCGCGTTCACGCTCGTATCCATGGCGGCGGGACTGCCCATAAAAAAGATAAAAGACCTTGCGGGCGGCGATTATCCCGTCATACGCATAATGCCGAATCTCGCGTGCTCCGTCGGGGAGAGCATGACTCTATATACCGCGAGCGAAAACGTGACGCCGTCACAGATCGCGGCGTTCCGTGACGCCATGAGATGCTCCGGTATTCTGGACGAGCTTCCGGAAAAGCTCATCGACGCCGGAAGCGCGATATCCGGCTGCGGGGGCGGCTTTGCGTGCCTTTTTGTCGAGGCGATGGCGGACGGCGGCGTGCGATGCGGACTTCCGCGCGAGAAGGCTCTCAAATACGCGGAGCAGATGCTCGTCGGCATGGGGCGGCTTTTAGTCGAGAGCGGCTCGCACCCCGGCAAGGTCAAGGACGACGTGTGCAGCCCCGGCGGCAGTACGATAGCAGGGATAGAGGCGCTCGAAAAGGGCGCGTTTCGCGGCGCGGTGATGGACGCTGTGGAGGCATCGTTTATAAAGACCGTGGAGCTCGGAAAATAGGATATTGACAGGGAGGCTTATCGCCTCCCTTAAATTTTACATTTCAGTTATTGATTTGACGGAATGTATTCTGTATAATTAAAAAATATTAAACTTTAAGAAAGCGTGAGCTTATGCAGCAGGACAGAGCCGTACTTAAAATGAATACGCGCCGCATTATGCGCGAAAGGAAAAAAGAAGTCTATCTCGCGTCGATCGTCTTTTTGGCGCTCTCGATAATTATTTCGATGCTTTCGTTAAGACTTTCGGGAGTGACGGAATACGTCGAAAACGCTTCGAGGACATACATGGAGGTGTACGGCGAAATATTGGAGACGGCGGAGACCTCCGGCACAGGCGAGGCGGCGGCAAAAATGCAGGATTTGGCAAAGCGGATCGAGGACAGCCTATACACATGGCCGGAGAGAACGGTATTTTCGTATATTCTGAGCGTCGCGCTGTTCCTGTCAAGTCTGCTTTTGGGCGCGGGGTATATAAGCCACTGTATGCTCATAAGCCGCGGTGAGGCGTGCTCGCTCCGGGACCTGTTCAACGGCTTTGCGCGCCCGATAAGAATGCTCGCGCTTCTTTTTCTGATTTCGATTTTGACGACCCTCGGCTTTCTGCTTTTGATAATTCCGGGCTTTGTACTGCTGTACTACTACCGTCTCTCGATATATGTGGCGTACGACAATCCGGAGCTTGGACCCGTCGAATGCATGAGAAAGTCCAGACAGCTCACACGCGGCAGGAAATGGGAGCTTTTCGTACTCGACCTCTCGTTTATCGGCTGGAGGCTGCTGGGTTCTGTAATATCAAATCTATTTCTCCCGGTGCTCGATATATGGTTAGAGCCGTATATCGGCATCACGGTCGCGCAGTGGTATAACGCGGCGTCGGGATACGTCGGCGTTGTGCCGGAAAATACGGACATTACCGAATAAAACCGAAAGGATAAGATATATGATAACGGTAAACAATCTCTCTCTGCAATACGGCGGCACGACGCTGTTTTCACGGGTCGACCTCCAGTTCACCGCAGGCAACTGCTACGGCGTTATCGGCGCGAACGGCGCGGGTAAATCCACATTCTTAAAGATACTCTCCGGAGAGCTTGAGCCGAGCAGCGGCTCGGTTGACATAAAACAGGGAGTGCGTATGTCCGTACTCAAGCAGGATCAGAATATGTACGACGGGCACGGCGTTATCGAGACTGTCATAATGGGCAACGCGCGGCTCTATGAATGCGGGCTTGAGAAGGACGCGATATACATGAAGGAGGACTTCTCGGACGAGGACGGTATCCGCGCGGCGGAGCTCGAGGAGGAGTACGCCGAGCTCGGCGGCTGGGAGGCGGAGTCCGATGCGAGCCAGCTTCTTCAGGGGCTCGGCATCGGCACGCAGTACCACGAGCTGCGCATGGAGGAGCTTGAGCCGCGTCAGAAGGTAAAAGTCCTGCTCGCGCAGGCGCTTTTCGGACATCCCGACATAATCCTGCTCGATGAGCCGACGAACAACCTCGACGTCAATTCCGTCGTATGGCTCGAGGACTTCCTAATGGACTACGCGGGGACGGTCATCGTCGTGTCGCACGACAGGTATTTTCTCAACACCGTCTGCACGCACATCGTCGATATCGACTTCGGCAAGATAAAGATGTACGTCGGCAACTACGATTTTTGGTACGACGCGAGCCAGCTCATGCAGAAACTCATTAAAGAGAAAAACCGCAAGGCGGAGGAGAAGATCGCGGAGCTTGAGGAGTTCATACGCCGCTTCTCCGCGAACAAATCAAAATCGCGCCAGGCGACAAGCCGCAGAAAGCTGCTCGACAAACTGACGCTCGAGGAGATACCCGCGTCCTCGCGGCGTTATCCGTGGGTCGGATTCAAAATGGAGCGCGAGCCGGGGAAGGACAGGCTGTTTGTAACGGAGGTGTCCAAGACCGTGGACGGCGTAAAGCTCATCGACAACGTGAGCTTTATCATGGACAAGGGCGACAAGATCGCCTTTATCGGCGCGAACGAGAACGCGATAACGGCGATGTTTCGCCTGCTCGCCGGCGAGGAGGAGCCGGATTCGGGCAATATAAAATGGGGCGTCTCGACGACGCAGGCGTATTTTCCGAAGGACAACACGAAATATTTCGAGGGCTGCGACGACAGCATAATGGACTGGATACGGCAGTTTTCCGACGATAAGCGCGAGAGCTATCTGCGCACCTTCCTCGGCAGGATGCTGTTCACGGGCGACGACGTGTATAAGCCCGTAAAGGTACTCTCCGGCGGCGAAAAGGTGAGATGTATGCTGAGTAAGCTCATGCTCTCCGGCGCGAGCGTTATCATGCTCGACCAGCCGACGAACCATCTCGACCTCGAGAGCATCGCGGCTCTCAACAACGGCATGGACGAATTCAAGGGCAACATCCTGTTCACGACGCACGACCACCAGCTCATAGAGACCGTGGCGAACAGGATAATCGAGCTGCGCGAGGACGGCGGCATAAATGACTGGCGCATGACGTACGACGAGTATGTGGACATGATGCGGCAGAGAGAGCAGGCGGCGCTTTAACTTGATTAAATAAAGGCTTATATTTATCGGAGCGGTCGGGACAGTTTCCCTCGCTCCGACATCTTTTCGGGGCTGTTATATCATTTTTGACCAAGCATACGGGATGCCCGGACAAAATATATATAAACTGTGAACAAAGTGTATTAAAAATATGAACATTTTATTGACTTTAAGGATTTGAGAATGTATAATAATGAAAATTTGAAAAATGGAGCTTCAAAAATTGCAAATACGCTAAAAGCTCCTTTTTCACCATGTAAGGGAGGAAAGTATACACATGGGAAATGAAAGAGGCAAATGGGGCAGTAATATCGGATTTATCTTTGCTGCCATCGGATCTGCCGTCGGTCTGGGAAACATCTGGGGCTTCCCGTATAAAATGGGCAAGAGCGGCGGATTTACCTTCTTACTCGTTTACATCTTTTTGGCGATCTTCGTCGGCATGATAATCATGGTGGCGGAACTTGCACTCGGCAGAAAGACGGGTAAGGGCGTTGTTGACGCATACATTTCTGTATCCAAAAAATTCAAATGGGTAGGCTGGCTCGGAATACTGGCTCCGTTTCTTATCATGAGCTTTTATTCCGTTCTCGGCGGCTACTGCATCGAGTACATGGCGCTGAATCTCGCAGACATCGGCTTCGGCTTTGCCGGCATTTTCGGGCAGACCGTTACCGGCGGCGCATCTTTCGGCGCGATGCTGACAAACCAGCTCGGCAGCGTATTCTTTACGCTTCTGTTCCTCGTTGTCTGCATGCTCATCGTTAAGGGCGGCGTCTCCGGCGGTATCGAAAAGTTCAACAAGATCGGTATGCCGGCGCTGTTTGTTATGCTTCTCATAATCATTGTCCGCTCGCTCACGCTCGACGGTGCGATGGAGGGTCTCAAATTCATGTTTGTGCCCGGCTATGCCGTCAAAGCGGGCTTTATTGGGGAAGCTCCGAACTTCATATCGGTGCTCGGCACTGCGGGAGGTCAGATGTTCTTCTCGTTGTCTCTTGCGATGGGCGCCATGGTCACTTACGGCTCATATATCGACAAGAAGGAAAACCTTATAAAGAACTCCGGCATAATCGTCTTTTCCGATACGCTGGTCGCGCTTTTGGCGGGCGTTGCGGTCATTCCCGCCGCGGTCGCTAACGGGCTTGCAAACGGTACTCCGGTCGGTGAGATCGCGCTCGGCGGTCCGAAGCTGCTGTTCGTGACGCTTCAGGACGTTTTCGCAAACATGGGCGCCGTAGGTCCGATTTTCGGTACCATCTTC
>JAFWVB010000037.1 GCA_017518445.1 Oscillospiraceae bacterium
CCCGCAGGATATTAAGTCCGACCTCGCCGCTCTTTTCCGGGTGGAACTGACAGCCGAACACGTTTCCGTTCTGCACGGCGGCGGTTAGCGGCGCGCCGTATTCCGTGTCCGCGATAACGTACGGCTCGCAGTCGGCGGCATAGTACGAGTGGACGAAATACACGCAGTCGCCCTCTTTTATATACCTGAAAAGCGGGCTTTTTTTCCTGAATTTCAGCGCATTCCAGCCGATATGCGGTATCTTCAGGTCTTTGGGTATTACGCCCGCCATCGGTATTACATTCCCGGGTATGAGCCCAAGCCCCTCATGCTCGCCGTATTCAAAGCTCTTATCGAAAAGAAGCTGCATTCCGAGGCATATTCCCATTATCGGCTTGCCTGACGCCGCCTCTTTTTTCAGCGTCTCTCCGAGCCCGGTATCGCGCAGCTTCGCCGCCGCGTCCTCAAACGCACCGACTCCCGGCAAAATCAGCTTATCAGCCCCGCGTATCACGCGCTCGTCCGACGTCACCACCGCCTCCGCGCCGATCGCCGCGAATGAGCTTCGGAGCGAAAACAGATTTCCGACGCCGTAGTCTATGATGGCGATCATTACAGTACCCCTTTGGTAGACGGGATTTCGTCTTTATACACCGGATCTACCGCTACCGCATTTTTAAGCGTCCGCGCCGCGGATTTGAACGCGCCCTCTATTATGTGGTGCGAGTTCTCTCCAGCGAGCTGTGCGATGTGCAGCGAGCACTCCGCGCGGCGCACGAATGCGAGCCAGAATTCTTTGACGAGCTCGGTGTCGAAATCCCCGACCTTCTCCGTCGGAATATCGAGCGAGAAATACAGCCCCGCCCGCCCGCTCATGTCAGCGGCGGTGAGTATGAGCGCCTCGTCCATCGGCAGCGTCGTGTCGGCATACCGCTCTATCCCGCGCTTTTCGCCGAGGGCGTCACGAAATGCGTCGCCGAGCGCGATGCCGATATCCTCGACCGTGTGGTGGTAGTCCACATTCACGTCGCCCGCGCATTTCACGGTCAGGTCAAACCTGCCGTGACGCGAAAACAATGTCAGCATGTGGTCTAAAAAGCCGCAGCCGGTGTCGATCTCACTTTTTCCCGCGCCGTCGATATTCAGCGTCAGTCTGATATCCGTCTCGGCGGTCTTTCTTTCAATCGTTGAGGTCCTCATCTTATATCCTCCAAAATCGTTTTTATCGTGCCGATAAGCGCCCTCATCTGTTCGGGACTGCCTATCGTTATGCGGTTATATTCTCTTATGCGCGGCGCGTCGAAATGACGCACGAGTACGCCTCTCTCGCGAAGCCTTGAATACAGCTCTTTTCCGCCTATCTCCGGCGAGCTTGCGAACACGAAATTCGCCTTTGAATCGAGCACCGTAAAGCCTAGAGCGCGAAGGCTATCCGCAGTCCATTCTCGCGTATCCGAAACGGCTTTGCAGCAGCTTTTGAAGTATTCGTCGTCCTTGAAGGACCCGATGCCCGCGGCGGCGGTCACGCTGTTGACATTATACGGATTTATCGAGTATTTCACGGCGTTGAGATCGGATATCAGCTCCTTGCAGCCGATTCCGAATCCGAGCCGAGCGCCCGCCATCGAGCGTGATTTTGAAAACGTCTGCGTGACGAGCAGATTGTCGTATTTGTGTATGAGCTCCACGGCGCTCTCGCCGCCGAAGTCAACGTACGCCTCGTCGATCACGACGACGTTCCCCGGGTTTGAGGCGACGATGCGCTCTATGTCCGCAAGCGGCAGGGCGAGCCCCGTCGGCGCGTTTGGGTTTGCGATGAATACCGTCCTGTCGACGCCTATGAACGCCTCGACGTCTATCGTGAAATCATCGTTGAGAGGCACTGTCTCATACGGAACGGAATTTATGTCCGCGAACACCGGATAAAAGCCGTATGTTATATCCGGAAAAACCGCGGGATGATCCGCGTCGCAGAACGCCATGAAAGCGAAATTCAGTATCTCGTCGCTGCCGTTCGTGAAAAGTATCTCGTCCTTATCGATGCCGAAATGCTCCGCCGCAGCTTTCACAAGATCGCGGCACCGGGGGTCGGAATAGAGGTTAAGCCCGTCCGCCGCCCTCCTTGCCATCTCCTGCGCGAGCGGAGACGGCGGGAACGGAGACTCATTCGTGTTGAGCTTTATATACCGCCGATCCTTCGGCTGTTCCCCGGGGACATACGGCACAAGCTTTTTGTATTTATCGCTGAAATACCTGCTCATTTCTCCTCCCCCTCTGTGCGGATGAGGACGCTTCTGGCGTGGGCGGCAAGCCCCTCCGCCTCCGCGAAATACGCCACCTCCCGCGCGACGGCGCCGAGAGCCTCCTTCGTGTAATACGTGTACTGCGTCTTTTTGATAAAATCGTCGACCGACAGCGGGTTTGAAAATTTAGCCGTCCCGCTCGTCGGGAGCGTGTGGTTGGGACCCGCGAAATAATCTCCGAGCGCCTCCGGGCAGCTTCTGCCCATGAAAACCGAGCCCGCGTGGCGCACCTTGCCGAGCAGGTCGAACGGGCGCTCTACGCACAGCTCGAGGTGCTCCGGAGCTATCTCGTTCGATATGTCTATCGCCGTGTCGATACTGTCCGTGACGATTATTTTGCCGTTATTTTCTATCGACGCGCGCGCGATCTCCTCGCGCGGCAAAAGTGAGAGCTGGCGTTCAAGCTCCGTCTGCACCGCGATGGCGAGGTCGGGCGAGTCGGTTATGAGAACCGCGCTCGCGAGCCTGTCATGCTCCGCCTGCGAGAGCATATCCGCGGCGACGTATCTCGCGTCGCTTTGCGCGTCGGCGATTATCAGTATCTCGCTCGGTCCTGCTATCATGTCTATCGACACGGCGCCGAACACCTGTTTTTTTGCCTCCGCGACGAATGCGTTGCCGGGTCCGACAATCTTGTCCACCTTAGGTACGCTCTCCGTGCCGAAGGCGAGAGCCGCTATCGCCTGCGCCCCGCCGACCTTGAATATCTTGTCCACGCCCGCTATCCTCGCGGCGGCGAGTATTACGGGGCTCACCTTCCCCTCCGCGTTAGGGGGCGTCACCATTACGACCTCTCGGCAGCCCGCTATTTTCGCCGGTATCGAGTCCATCAGCACGGTAGACGGGTACGCCGCCGTGCCGCCAGGAACATACAGTCCCGCGCGGTCTATCGGCGTGATCTTCTGCCCGACAACGGTCCCGTCACCGCCTCTTATCTCAAAGCCGCTTCGCACCTGGCGCTCGTGAAAGGCGCGTATGTTAGCCGCCGCCTTTTCGAGTATTTCGATAAACTCCGGCTCAACGAGAGCCATCGCCTCGTCTATCTCCCACTCACTCACCTCGAGCGAGGACAGCCTTGCGCGGTCGAATTTTTCACAGTATTCGTAAAGAGCCCTGTCGCCCTTTTCGAGGACGTTTTTTATTATCTCGGCGACGGCGGCGGCGACGTCCGTCTCTGGAGCGGTACGCGCAAAAATCTCTGCGCCGCTCACCTCTCCGTATTTTAATATTTTAATCATTTTCTGCCTCCGTCTGTGCGTTCAGCTCTCTTAAAAGCCCGTCTATCTCGCGGCTTTTGAATTTGTACCCCGCCTTGTTCGCTATGAGCCGCGCGCTTATCGGCACTATCGTATCGATGACGACGAGATCGTTTTCGCGCAGCGTCGCGCCAGTCTCGACTATGTCCACTATAACGTCTGAAAGTCCGAGTATCGGCGCTATCTCTATCGAGCCGTTAAGATGAATTATGTCGATGTCGCGCCCCTTTGACAGATAGTAATTGCCCGCGATATTCGAAAACTTCGTGGCGACGCGCAGAGTTCTGCCGGTATCGTCGCGGAAATCCTTCTTCGCGGCGACCGCCATGCGGCATTTTCCCGTATTCAGATCCAAAAGCTCGTAAACATCCGGCTCGTACTCGAGCAGGATATCCTTCCCCGCGACGCCGATGTCGGCGGCTCCGCGCTCGACGTAAATAGCGACGTCAGACGGCTTTACCCAGAAATACCGCACGCCGCGCTCTTCGTTCTCAAAGATCAACTTTCTGCCGCTCTCTTTGATCGACGGGCAGGGGTAACCCGCCTTTTCAAACATATCGTATACCTTTTCTCCGAGCCGCCCCTTGGGGAGCGCCACATTAAGCATCGTTTTCAACCGTTTTCACCTCTCCGCCCGCGATTGTTATAAGGCGTCTGTATTTTACCGACGGCGGCACGTTTTTCTGCAAAAGCACGCTCTCGCCGTTTTCCGTCAGCTTTTTCGCCTGCGCCTCGATAAATTCTATATCCGCGTTTTCGTCGTACAGCATAAGGCAGTCCACGTCGTATTCCGACGCGCTTTGCCCGTACTGCTCGATAAGGTCGAGATATACGGCAAATCCGATCGCGCCGGACGCGCGGTTCATTTTCCGCATCATCGTGTCGTACTGTCCGCCGGACAGCACGCCGCTCGGTATGCCCTCGGCAAAGCCCTTGAAAACGAAGCCGTTATAGTACCGCATATCGTCCACCACGGAAAAATCTATGCGTATCATATTCTGCGCGTCACGCCTGTTCAGCGCGGATATGATTTTTACGAAACCCGACAGCGTTTTTTCGCATACGATTCCGGACAGCATCGCCGTTATATCCGGCATCACCTCGTCCGGCGATCCGTAGACCGACGCGAGCCTTTTGATAAGCGCCGTATTTTCGTCCGAGAGCTTCAGCTCTCTGCATATATCCGCGAGCTCGTGCGTATTTTTTTCACCCAGGCAGCGCAGAACTCTGTTTTTATCGCCCGCCGGTATGCCGGCATAACCGAAAACGTCCGACAAAAGCCCGAGGTGCGACACCTCCAAAACGCAGTTTCTGCCGGTGCATAAAAGGCTCTCCGCAGCGAGCTTTATCACCTCGTAAACGCAGTAGGCGTCCACGTCTCCTATCGCCTCAAGACCGACCTGCATTATCTCCTTAAACGAGCGCGTGCCCTTTGATACGCGGTAGACGTTTTCATTGTAGTACAGCTTCTGCACCGTGCCGGGCACGTCGCGCGTGTTTTTAACGATAGAGAGCGTCACGTCCGGCTTGAGCGCCATGAGCCTGCCGTTAGTGTCGGTAAACGTTATCACGCCGTCGGATATGAGAAAATCCTTGTTCTTGGCGTAGAGGTCGTATTCCTCGAATTTATTCATCTTATAGCGCGAATAGCCGTATCTGTCGTAGAGCGCGCGCAGAGCGAAAATAATGCTCTCGCTCGGCTGAAGTGAAAAATCGTTCATTTCTCTCCCTCCGCGTCTTCCAATTTCCGTATCGCCTTTTTATAGCCGCCGCTTCCGTAATTTAGGCACTTGCTGACCCTGCCTATCGTCGCGGTGCTTATGTCTATCTGCTCGCTTATCCTCTGGTAGCTTATGCCCTTGCTGAGCAATATAGCCGTGTCGAGCCTCTGCGACATATCGAGTATCTCCTTTACCGTGCAGAGATCCTCAAAATAATCGTAGCACTCGTCTACCGTTTCGAGAGCCAGTATCGTTTTGAAAAGTCTGTCCACGGACTCAGAGCGAAAATTCGCCATAGCTTTCCCCTCCAATTTTTAATCACTTCATTATGATAACGCATTACTTTGATAAAGTCAACAGTTTTTTGCCTTTTTGTCGGAAAACGCCCGCCGCAGGTTGCGGTGGGCGTAAGTACCCTCTATTTAACAGTCAAAGATCTATCTTCTCAAAGCTCTTTATCGACGCTCTCATCGAAAGTATCGTCAGCGCCGCGTATATAACCG
>JAFWVB010000038.1 GCA_017518445.1 Oscillospiraceae bacterium
AGAGAACGAAGCGTTCTCTTTTGCCGTTTCAATTAGGGGTTTCCAAAGGGGGAAGAAATCGGAATCTTCCCCCTTTGGCGATTTCTTTTCGCCCATTTTCTTTTGCGTAAAAGAAAATGGACCCTGTGGAGCAATAAATAAAAAAGAAAATAGACCCTGTGGAGCAAATAATTAAAACGCGGAGCGAAAGAATATCAAGTGAACGGGAAAAACAATTTGCCGTTACGGCTTGACAATTTTACGCGGTACAAGTTAAAATAAAAAATACGGTTTTACGACCGATTTTCAGCCCATAAAGGAGATGAGAAAATGGACGCTGGCAGTAGTAACGGCGCGGCAGGCCGAAGTATGTCCGAAAACGTGCCCTTGCGATGCGGGCGTGACGTTTTCTGATCTTATTTGCCCTGTCCTGCCTTCTGCTTACGTCGGTCGCATATCATGCGGCGAGAATTAAGCACGGCGGCTTTGCCGTGAAAAGGAGGTAAAGGTATGGTCGATATCGATGTTCTGAGCAATTCCATCACTACGCTTTTGGAACAGAAAAAATACGCCTCGCTGCGCGACATACTGTCGACGATGAACCCGTTCGACGTTGCCGCGCTTTTTGAGGTTTTGGAGGAGGAGAAGATCCCTATCCTCTTCAGACTGCTGCCGAAGGAGCAGGCGGCGGAGACGTTTGTCGAGATGGAGAGCGATCACCAGGAGATGCTCATAAAGGGCTTTTCCGACAGCGAACTTAAAGAGGTCGTTGACGAGCTTTACGTCGACGACGCCGCGGATATCGTCGAGGAGATGCCCGCGAACGTGGTAAAGCGCATCCTGCGCCAGGCGGACCCGGATATGAGGAAGATGATAAACGAGATCCTCAACTATCCGGAGGACTCCGCCGGAAGCATAATGACGACCGAGTATGTAACGCTCCGCCCGAGCATGACGGTCGAGGAGGCGTTCAAGCACATACGGCGCACCGGCATAGACAAGGAGACGGTCTACACCTGCTATGTCACGCAGGACGACAAGGTGCTGATCGGCTTTGTGACGATAAAGGATCTCCTGTGCGCCGATGAGAACGAAAAAATAACGGATATAATGGATCCGAACGTCATAAGCGCGACGACGACGGACGACCAGGAAGAGGTCGCGCGAATGCTCAGCAAATACAACTTCGTCGCGCTGCCCGTCGTGGATAAGGAAAACCGCATTGTCGGTATAGTTACCGTCGACGACGCTATGGACGTTATCGAAGAGGAGACGACCGAGGATATCGAGATCATGGCGGCTATCACGCCGAACGAAAAGCCGTATTACAAAATGTCGGTTTTTGAGGTTTGGAAGGCGCGCATCCCGTGGCTTATGCTTCTCATGCTGTCCGCCACGTTTACGGGCATGATAATCACGAAATTCGAGTCCGCTCTCGCGTCGTTCGTCGTGCTGACGGCGTTTATACCGATGCTGATGGACACGGGCGGAAACTCCGGCTCGCAGGCGTCGGTCAATATAATACGCAGCATTTCGCTTGGAGAGGCGGAGTTTTCCGATATCGGGCAGGTCGTGTGGAAGGAGCTGCGCGTTGCGTTTTTATGCGGGATCGCTCTCGCGGGGGCGAATTTCGTTAAAATGCTTCTCGTGGACAGGCTTATAATGGGCAACACCGATGTAACGGTCGTCGTCGCGGCGGTCGTGTGCCTTACGCTTATGTGCACCGTCATCTGTGCGAAATCCATAGGCTGTACACTGCCGTTGCTGGCGAAAAAGATCGGCTTTGATCCGGCAGTCATGGCGAGCCCTCTTATCACGACTATCGTGGACGCCCTGAGCCTTCTCATCTATTTCAGATGGGCGGCGGCGTTTTTGAAGATATAGACGGACAAAAAATATTAAAACATCCCCGAAGTACACCTTCGGGGATGTTTTTGTATGAAATCAAAGCGTAAAATCGTCGGGCGAAAATTCGCCGCTTTTTATGAGCGCGGGCTCTGACGGCTCGCGAAGGAGCGGGTCGTATTTGAACCTTCTGCAGCTTGCACCGGAGGAAACAACGCCCTTTTTGATACACGCGACTTCCTCATCGCTAATTCTTCTGCCGAGCCTGCAATAAGAGCAGGACGGCTCTATTTTTTTGCTGAAAAGCATAAAGACCACCTCCGTATGAGATTATTATACTATGGATCTACGCTTTTTTCCACAGTTTTCTTGAAATCAGATAAAAAATAATCAAAATCGCGGCGACAGCGGGATATGCATAGAGCGAAAATGAGGCGATTTCGGCGGAATGAGGCGAGATTACGCCGCCGGACGCGGAAAACGCGGGAATATGCGGCGTGAACAGGTTGTAAAAGATAAACGCGGTTGCGGAGGCGATGGCGCTGTGACACGCTTTTCCGAGGAAATAGAGGCGCAGGCGAAGCCCGCTGCCCTCAAGGACCGCCATCGTCTGAAAGTGTACCGATACGCCGCCCCACGCGAGAATAAAGGCGGCGCAGGCGAGATGAGTGCGGGTCACGGTATCGCCGGACAGCGCGCCCGCGCCGTTTGACAGCTCAAAAAATCCGGCGGCGAGGCTTTTTGCGGCAGCTGGTGAAAGTCCGAGAGAGTTCAGCGCGGAGATGAGTGCTTTGAGTATGCCGCAGGAGTCGAGCAGGCTTATGATGACGCCGAAAATGACAATGAAGCCGCAGATATCGACGCAGGTGCGAAAGGAGTCCTTTACGGCGGCGGTGAACGCAGGTGCGAAGCGTGTATTTTGCCGATCTTGTGCAGGGTCGTGGCGATGCGAGCATTTTATGCCGCGAAAGCAGAATCCTGTCAAAAGAGCTGAAAATATGTGGATAATGTAAAGCGTAAGCCCGATTTTCGCGCTGCCGAAAACCGACGCTCCGACAAAGCCGACGGTAAAGCCTAGCCCGCAGTTTGCGGTGAAGGCGAGGAGCTTTTCAGCTTCGCGCTTTTCGAGAAGTCCGGAGAGACACAGCGACGAAACGGTTTTCGCCCCTATCGGATATCCGCCTATAAGCCCGAGGATAAGCGCGGACGCGCCGGCGCCGCCGACGCGAAAAACCCGCATTACGGGAGCGAATACGCGCGATGCAGTCTCCGCGCCGCCGAGCGTGGTGAAAAGCGCGGACAGCACCATGAAAGGAAAGAGCGCGGGGATAACGGTTTTAAGGCACAGCTCTATACCGGAAGCCGCCGCGCTTGAAGCGACTCTCGGCTCGGACGCGAGATAAAATGCGGATATTGCGATAAAAGATATTTCGGCGGCTCTTTTCACCGCAGCTTTTTTTCGTGCTGTCATGCCATCAGCTCCTCTCTGAATATATATGTCACAGCGGAATTTTTCTGAACGGGAAAAAATTTAAGGTTTCGACGGAGGCGCGCGATGTCAAAGAGGAAAAAAGGCGACTTCTTTTTGGAGAAGGCGGCGGATATTTTCGACCTGCCCGGCGAGATAGTGGCGGGAATGAGCAGGATAACCGTCACGGGCGGGAGCAGGGTTTTTATTGAAAATCACAAGGGGATATTGGAATACGGCAGAGAGCGGATAGAGATAAACGGCGGCAGGGTGATAATAACCGTCGGCGGCGAGGGGCTCGATATAAGGAGCATGAGCGACAGCGAGCTGCTCGTCACGGGCAGGATACTTTCGCTGAACTTCGATTATTAGGGGGTATAGGTGTGGAGTGGCTTTTGAGCTTGTTTTCAGGGAGAGTCAGAGTGGCTGTGACGTGCCTTTATCCCGAAAGGTTTATGAATATCTGCGCAGAAAGCGGGATCGCGTTTTCAGACCTTGAGTACACGGACGGTTCTGTGATACTCGTCACGGTGTCGCTCAAGGATTACAAGCGGTTGAAAAGGCTGTTTGGCGGGCGCTTTGCGATGAGCGCGGTGCGGAAAACGGGGACGCCGTTTCTGCTGTACGGAATAAGAAAACGGTACGCGCTGATAATAGGTATGGCGGTATGTTTTTTCGCCGTGTGGATAATGTCGATGTTTATATGGCAGATAGAGGTGACGGGAAACGAGAAGATATCAACGTCGAGGATATTGGCTGAGCTTGACAGCCTCGGTGTTAGGGTCGGGACGTGCTCGTTTAACGTTTCGCAGGACTATATTTCAAATGAGATGCTTTTGCGCGTGCCGGAGCTGTGCTGGATCGCCGTGAACGTGAACGGGAGCCGCGCGGAGGTCAAAGTGCGCGAGGCGGTGAAGCCGCCGGAGATGGCGGACAGCTCGACGCCGACGCTGATATACGCCGCGAAGGGCGGGCTCATAACGGGCGTGACGGTTCTGGAGGGGCAGACGGAGTGCGCCGTCGGGCAGACGGTGTCTGCGGGGGACGTGCTTGCGACGGGTATAGTTGAAAGCAGGCTCGGCGGTCACAGAACGGTGCACGCGAAGGCGCGCGTGACGGCGAGAACATGGTATAATACGGAGGCGGTGACGCCGGCGGAGCGGTCAGAAAAGGAGTATACAGGCGAAAAAAAGACAAAAACAACAATAATTCTTGCGGATAAGCGAATAAAATTGTATATTGACAGTGGAATTTCATGGTCGCATTATGATAAAATTACAGAAAGGCGCCAGCTTAAGCTCTTCGGCGCGGTACTTCCGATAAGCGTCGAAAAGACGACGGCTTACGAATATGAGATAAAAACGTCGCGTGCTGACGACTCTGCGGAGCTGGAGGAGTATCTCTTGAACTCGGTAGAGAGCAGACTCAATGACGGCGAGATACTGTCGGCGTCATTTGAGCATGGTGAGGGTGACGGCGTGCTGAGAGCGCGTATCAGCGCGGAGTGCCGCGAGCAGATCGCCGCCTCGCGGGAGCTGACGGAGGAGGAACTCGGCGCGGTCGGTCTTGAGCAAAGCACATAAGATATAATTCCCGTCTCGGCGGGATATGGGAGGATAATTAAAATATGGCTGAAAAAAGCATGAGTTTTGACAGGCTTGAAAATATCATAAGCGTTTTCGGGTCGTTCGACGAAAATCTTCATATAATTGAAAGCGAGACGAATGTCACGATAACCGACCGCGGCTCGGAACTGAAAATATTGGGCGATATAGAGAACATAGCTTACGCCGAAAAGGCGATTGAGGGGCTGCTCGCGCTCGCGGGGAAGGGCAAAAATATCGACGCGCAGAGCGTGCGGTATATAATCGGGCTCGTCAGAAGCGGGCAGGAGGGCAGGATATCGGAGCTCACCAAGGACGTCGTGTGCGTAACGGCGAAGGGCAAGCCGATAAGCGCAAAGACGCTCGGGCAGAAAAAGTATATAGAGTCGATACAGAAAAATACGATAACGCTCGGCATCGGTCCCGCCGGCACGGGAAAGACGTATCTCGCGGTGGCGGCGGCTGTAGAGGCGTTTCGCGACAAGCGCGTAAACCGCATAATCCTGACGCGCCCTGCGGTTGAAGCGGGCGAGCGGCTCGGATTTCTGCCGGGAGACCTGCAGAGCAAGGTCGATCCGTATCTGCGCCCGCTTTACGATGCGCTTTTCGATATGCTCGGCACTGAGACGTACAACAAATATCTCGAAAAGGGGAATATTGAGGTCGCGCCGCTCGCGTATATGCGCGGCAGGACGCTCGATGATTCGTTCATCATACTCGACGAGGCGCAGAACACCTCACGAGAGCAGATGAAGATGTTTTTGACGCGCCTCGGCTTCGGCTCAAAGATAGTTATAACGGGCGACATTACGCAGATCGATCTTCCCGCCGACAAGACGAGCGGACTGCGGGAGGCGATGAGGGTGCTCGACGGGGTCGAGGACATAGCGATATGCCGCCTCACCGCCGCCGACGTTGTGCGACATGTGCTCGTTCAGCGCATTATCGACGCATACGAGAGGGATTCGACAAGAAAGCCTGCGGCGGAGCGCAGGACAGGGGCGAAGAAGAAATGAGCGGAAAATACACGGTATATCTGTCGAGAAAACGCGGCGTGCAGCCGAGACTTGACGGGGATCTTATAAAAAGAGCCGTGTGCGTTTCGCTGAAGGCTGAAAATGTGGACGCGCCGTGCGAGGTAAGCGTCTACATCACTGACGACGAAGAGATACACGGACTGAATTTGAAGTTCCGCGGCGCGGACAAGCCTACCGATGTTTTGAGCTTTCCTATGCAGGAGCTTGCGGCGGGGGCGTTTCGAGCGGAAGACGCGGAGCGTGATCCGGATACGGGACGTATAGCTCTCGGGGACGTTATGATCTCGGCGGAGCGGGCGAAAGCGCAGGGAGACGAGCTCGGACACGGCGCCGACCGAGAGGCGGCGTATCTGACGGTACATTCGGTGCTTCATCTGCTCGGTTACGACCATGTGGACGAGGGCGCGGAGAAGAGAAAAATGAGAGCGCGGGAGAAGGCGATTATGGCGCTGCTCGATTTGGACGAATGAGGGCGAGGGCTTGAAGGGATTTTTTAAGAGCTTCAAATACGCGGGGCACGGCGTTATAAAGGCGATAAAAAGCGAGCGCAATATGCGGATACATATCTGCATGGCGTTCTATGTAATTATTGCCGCGATTATCGCGAGGCTCGGAGCGGCGCAGTGGCTCGCCGTGCTTATCTGCTGTGCGCTCGTCATAGGCGCGGAGGCGATAAACACGGCGATAGAGCGGCTTTGCGACGCGGTTTATCCGGAGCGGGATAAAAGGATAGGCGCAGTCAAGGACATTGCCGCGGGCGGCGTACTCGTATGCGCTGTTTTCAGCGCGGCGGTGGGCTGTATCGTATTTTTCAGCGGGGAAAGCCTTGCTAATATCGCGGAGTTCGTAAAAACGCGCGCGGTCTTGACCGCGGCGATAGCCTGCACGACGGTGCCGGCAATTATATTTATTTGCGGGAGAAAAAGAGATGGTAAATAAATCGGCGATGCTGTCTGTGATAGGCAGACCGAATGTGGGCAAATCCACGCTTGTAAACCGGCTTGTCGGGGAAAAAATAGCGATAGTTTCAAACAAGCCGCAGACAACGCGAAATCGCATTTTCGCGGTCATAACCGAGGGCGACACGCAGCTTGTACTGCTCGATACGCCCGGTTTTCACAAGGCGCGGACAAGGCTCGGCGACTACATGGTAAAGGTGGTAAGCGACAGCTTTGCCGACGTTGACGCCATGCTTTTGATAGTTGAGCCATCGGCGGAGATAGGCAAGCAGGAAAAACTGCTTATTGAGAGGATAAAACAGACGCGAGTACGAGCCGTGCTTGTGATAAACAAGATAGATACGGTGAAAAAGGACGAGCTTTTGGCGGTCATCGCCGCGTATTCGGGAGAGCATGAGTTCGACGCGATAGTGCCTGTATCCGCGAGGACGGGCGAAAATATCGACGATTTAAAAAAAATCATGCGCTCCTATGCGACGGAGGGACCGCAGCTTTTCCCGGAGGATATGATAACCGACCAGCCGGAGCGGCAGATATGCGCGGAGATAGTCAGAGAAAAGCTCCTGCGCTGTCTCGACCGCGAGATACCGCACGGCACGGCGGTCGAGGTTACGAAATTTTCGGAGCGCGAAAATGAGATAATCGATCTCGACGTGACGATATACTGCGAAAAAGAGAGTCACAAGGGGATAATAATCGGAAAGCGCGGCGCGATGCTGAAAAAAATCGGAGAGCTCGCGCGCACGGACATTGAACGGTTCATGGGTACGAAGGTGTTTTTGCAGACGTGGGTCAAGGTCAAGGAGAACTGGCGCGACAGCGACGCGATGATAAGAAATTTCGGCTACTGCGCGGACAAATGACGATCGAGGCAAAAATTAACTGATATATAAGGCGCGTATTCGCAGAAAATAATTTCAGCAAAGCAAAAGGAGGACGATGAAATGACTGCCGAGGGGCTTTGGAAATTTTTCTGCGAGACTGGCGACGTAGTATATTATATTTTATATAAATGGCTTGAAAACGAAGAGGAATGCGGTGAGAACGATCTCTCCGCGTAGGGGCTTGAGATGTACATAAACACGACGGGGCTTATTCTGCGCGAAACTGAATATAAGGAGTCGAGCCGGATACTGACCGTGCTGACGGCGTCCGAGGGCAAGATAACCGTTATGGCGAAGGGAGCCAAAAGGCGAGGCAGCAAGGCGGCGTCTGTATGCCAGCACCTTGCGTATTCGGAGATGACGCTGTGCTGTACGAAGGGGCGCTGGACGCTCTCGGAGGGCAGGGTCGTCGAGCTTTTCGGCGGACTGCGTGACGACCTCGAGCTTTTGAGCCTCGGCTCGTATTTTGCGGAGCTTTTGGAGACCCTGTCTGACGAGGACTGCCCCGGACCGGAGCTTTTGAGCCTCGGACTTAACGCGCTTTTCGCGCTCGGAGAATTGAAAAAAGACCCCTCTTTGGTTAAAGCGGCGTTCGAGCTGCGCCTTATGTGCGTCGCGGGCTTTGAGCCCGTGACGGAGGCGTGCGCCGTGTGCGGCGACGCACAGCCGTCAAAGCCGCTTTTGAGCCTGTACAGCGGGCATATCGTGTGCGGGGACTGTCTGAATCCGGAGCACGGAGAGACATGCGCGCTCTGTGAAAAATCGCTTGCGGCGATCAGATATATCGTGAGCTGCGACCCCAAAAGGCTGTATTCGTTTTCGATAGACGGGGAGGCTAAAACGCGCCTCTGCCGCGCGTGCGAGGCGTATCTTCTCGCGCAGACTGACAGAGGCTACAGAACTCTCGATTATTACAACAGTGTGAGGACCGTAAAATGACCATGTACGAAAAATCGCTGAATGTGCTCGAGCTGCCGGCGGTGCTTGAAATGCTCGCGCAGGAGGCGGTGAGCGAGCCGGCGAAGAAATCGGCGGCGGATTTGCGACCGGTATCGGATAAGCGCGAGATAATAAGGCTATTAAAGGAGACGACCGCCGCGAAAAATATGATGGTGCTCAAGGGCAGCCCGTCGTTTTCCGGCGTGAAGGATGTTTCCGCGTCAGTGATGAGAGCGGACAGGGGAGGAATGCTCAATACGCGCGAGCTTTTGGATATAGCGGCTCTGCTGCACTGCGCGCGCATGGCGATAAGCTACGCCTCCGGCGACAGAGATGAAAAAACAGAGATAGACGGGCTGTTTTCCGCGCTCCGCGCCAATAAATATCTTGAAGAAAAAATAACCGCGTCGATAACCGGAGAGGACGAAATAGCCGACGGCGCGAGCCCGGAGCTTTCCGACATTCGCCGCCATATACGCATAGCGGGCGAGAAGGTCAGAACGACGCTTCAAAAGATAATCACCTCGACGCATTACGCCAAGGCGCTTCAGGAGCCGATAATCACGATGAGAAACGGCAGGTATGTCGTGCCGGTAAAGGCGGAGTGCAAATCGCAGCTCCCGGGGCTCGTGCACGATATGTCGTCGTCGGGCGCGACGATGTTCATCGAGCCGATGACCGTGGTGGAGCTGAATAACGAGATACGTGAGCTTATGGCGAAGGAAAAGCAGGAGATAGACAGGATACTTATGGCGCTTTCCGCGCAGGCGGCTGACGCCGGAGACGACATACGGCTCGACTACGACGTGCTCTCGTCTCTCGATCTTATATTTGCCAAAGCGAAGCTGTCCTATAAGCTGAACGCCGGAGAGCCGGAGATAAGCGACGGCGGCGTAATCGTTCTCAAAAGGGCGAGACACCCTCTTTTGCCGCAGGGCTCCGCCGTGCCGATAGACGTCAGCCTCGGAGAGGATTTTGACACGCTCATAATCACGGGACCAAACACGGGCGGCAAGACGGTCAGCATCAAGACAATGGGGCTTCTTTGCATAATGGCGCAGTGCGGACTGCACATACCGGCGGACGACGGCAGCAGCGTGCCGGTTTTCGGCTCGGTGCTCGCGGACATTGGAGATGAACAGTCGATAGAGCAGTCTTTATCCACATTTTCGTCGCACATGACGAATATCATCGGCATACTTGACGAGTGCTCAAGCGACTCGTTCGTGCTTTTTGACGAGCTCGGCGCGGGAACGGACCCGGTAGAGGGCGCGGCGCTGGCTATATCGATCATAGAATACGCGCGATCTATGGGGGCGAAGGTCGCCGCGACGACGCATTACGCGGAGCTTAAGGCTTTTGCCGCCGCGACGGTGGGCGTTCAGAACGCATCGTGTGAATTTGACGTTGAGACGCTCCGCCCGACATACAGGCTGCTTGTCGGAATACCGGGCAAGAGCAACGCTTTTGCGATATCGTCGCGTCTCGGGCTGTCAGACGGTATAATAGAGGACGCGAGACGCAGGATAGACGGCGATAGCGCGAGCTTTGAGGAGGTGCTCGGCTCGCTTGAAAAAACGCGCCAGCGCATGGAGCGCGAGCGCGAGGAGACGGAAAAGCTGCTCAAAAAAGCAGAGGCGGACGCGGAGATCACGGCGAATAAACGCAGCGAGGCGGAGCTTGAGCGCGAGAAGGCTGTGACTGTCGCAAAACGCGAGGCGAGAAGGCTTATCGAGGATGCGCGGCGCTCGGTTGACGAGGTGTTTGCGGAGATAGACGAAATAAGGAAAAACGCCGCGAAAGATATGGACTGGCAGAGGGTAAACGAGGCGAAGGCGCTCGCGAGAAGACGGCTGAACGAGACGGAGGAGGCATTGGGCGAATCGGAGGAGATAGCGGCGGCGCCGCCGTCACGACCCGTCGAGGCGGGCGATACGGTGGAGATACTCTCGATGGGCACAAAGGCGGATGTTATATCCGTCAGTCCGGACAGGCTTCTTACCGTGCAGGCGGGCGCGCTGAAAATAACCGTCAAGGAGAGCGACGTGCGGCTCGTTGACAGCGAGACGCAGAAAAGGCTCAAAAAGCAGATAAAAAAATTCGAGGCGTCGCGCGAAACGGCGATCAGAAGCGCGGCGGCGCGTCCGGAGCTTGATATCCGCGGCATGATGACAGACGAGGCGGTGCTCGTTTTGGATAGGTATATCGACGGTGCGACTATGGCAAAGCTAAATCAGGTCACAATCATCCACGGCAAGGGTACGGGCGCTCTCCGCGCGGCGGTACATCAGAGCCTTAAGGCGAACCGGCAGGTCAAAAGCTTTAGGCTCGGCAGGTTCGGAGAGGGCGAAAACGGCGTTACGATAGTTGAACTGAAATAATTTGGCATTATATTTGCGGTTATTTTTGTATATTTTTTTATTGACGGATAATTATTGTTTTGATAAAATATATACAGAAAATTGCCGATCGGAAAGCGGATTGTTTCTAAGGAGGGCGATATCATGTATGCTAAAGAAGCTGTTGTTATGAATCAGGTGGGGCTTCGCGCCAGACCTGCAACATTTTTCACGCAGAAGGCGAATGAGTTCAAGAGCAGCGTTTGGCTCGAGAAGGACGACAGAAAGGTGAACGCGAAAAGTCTTCTCGGCGTTCTCTCTATGGGTATCGTAAAGGATACGTCCGTCAGCATAGTCGCGGACGGTCCCGACGAGGAGGTCGCCGTCACCACGCTGTGCCAGCTCATTTCGTCGGATTTCGCTGAGTAATCTTTGAAAAGCATGAAAAAAGGTCTGTTTCGTTGAAACAGACCTTTTGATTTAACGGGAGGTGAGAGCATGGCGGGAAATTTGCGCGAAAAGGCGGCTCGGCTGCCGATGAAGCCCGGCGTTTATATAATGAAGGACGGCCGCGGAGAGGTCATATATGTCGGCAAGGCGGCAAGGCTCAAAAACCGCGTGAGCAGTTATTTTGTCGGCTCTCACAACGCGAAGACGGCGGCGATGGTGTCGAAGATAAGCGATTTTGACGTTATTATCGCCGCGTCGGAGTTTGAGGCGCTCGTGCTTGAAAACTCGCTTATAAAGCGGCATATGCCGAAGTACAACATACTGCTCAAGGACGACAAGGGATATCCGTTTATAAGGCTCGACATAAAAAGCGAATATCCTCGCTTTACGGTCGTATCGAAAAAAGCTGACGACGGCGCGATGTATTTCGGACCGTTCGGCGGGAGAAGCGTCAGCTTTTCCGCGATAGACGCCGTGAGCAAGGCGCTCAAGCTCCCGACGTGCTCGCGGAAATTCCCGAGAGATATAGGAAAGGAGCGCCCGTGCTTAAATCACCACCTTGGGACGTGCAGGGCGTATTGTCTGAAGGACGCGTCGCACGGTGAGTATATGCAGTCGATCGGCGAGGCGGTAATGATCTTCGAGGGCAGGACTGACGCGCTCATAAAAAAGCTGTCCGACGATATGAGGGCGGCGGCGGACGGTATGCGCTTCGAGCTTGCGGCGGAAATACGCGACAGGATAAGGGCGATAGAGGCGCTTAAAACGCGGCAGCGCGTGCTGGCGCAGCGGCTTGCGGATACGGATATCGTCGGATTTTACAGAGGTGAGGCGAAGAGCTGTTTTGTGGTGCTTCACTACATCGGCGGCGATCTCTTGGGGAAGGACTATGAGCTTACAGACGACCCGATAGAGAGCGACGCGGAGACGGTAGAGGCGCTGGTGCGCCAGTATTACTGCCTGGAGAGCGCCTCCGTGCCGAGGCTTATATGCCTGCCGACGGAGATAGACGGCGCGGAGGCTCTCGGAAGGTTTTTGACGGAAAAGGCGGGGCGGACCGTGGAGTTCGCCGTGCCGCAGAGAGGCGAAAAGCTAAAGCTCGTTAGATCGGCGGCGGAGAACGCGCGCGAGGAGGTTTTGCGCGCCACGACAGGCGATGAGCGGCGTACAAAAACGGCGCAGTGGCTTGAAAAAACGCTCGGCCTGCCGAAAACGCCTGTGAGGATAGAGGCGTTCGATATATCTAATACGGGCGCGTCGAACATCGTCGCGGGTATGACGGTGTTCTCAAACGGAAAGCCGCTGAAGCGCGATTACAGAAAATTTACGATAAAATCGACCGAGACGCCGGACGACTACATGAGCATGGTGGAGGCGGTGTCGAGGCGGTTTGAGAGATACCTATCCGGCGATGAAAAATTCGCGGAGCTTCCGGATATACTGCTCATAGACGGCGGCAGCGCCCACGCCAACGCCGCGAAAAGGGCGATCGACAAAATCGGCGTTTCCGTGCCGGTATTCGGCATGGTCAAGGACGATCGACACAGGACGCGCGCGCTCGTAACGTCGTCGGGCGCGGAGATAGGCATAGACGCCGTCCCGTCGGTTTTCGCGTTTATAGGAAGAATTCAGGAGGAGACGCACCGCTTCGCGGTCGAATTCCATCACGCCGCGCACAAAAAGAGCGCGTACGCGTCGGAGCTCACAAAAATACCCGGTATAGGAGAAAAGCGCAGGGCGGAGCTTATACGCGCTTTCGGGAGCGTAAAAAATATCAGGACGGCGGAGATAAGCGACCTTGAGCGGGTGCTTACAAAGCCCGCCGCCGCCGCGGTTTGGAATTATTATCACGGCGGGGAAAGCGAGGGGGAAGGGCAATGAGAGTCATAACGGGAGCGGCGAGAGGCAGACGCCTCCGCGAGCCGGAGGGCATGGATATACGCCCAACCACGGACAAGGTCAAGGAGTCGATATTCAACATCATACAGTTCGATATCGAGGGGCGGGACGTGCTCGACCTTTTCGGAGGGAGCGGACAGCTCGGCATCGAGGCACTCAGCCGAGGAGCCAAAAGCGCGGTTTTCGTGGACAGCTCGCCCTCGGCGATAAAGCTGATATCCGAAAACCTCAAAACGGTCGGCTTTGAGGATCGGGCAAGGGTAATAAGAGGCGACGCGATAAGCTTTTTGGCGTCAGGCGACAAGTACGGGGTGATCTTTCTCGACCCGCCGTATGAGTCGGACCTGCTCGACAAAGCCGTACAAAATATTATTAAGTTTGACAAGTTGAAAGAAAATGGTATAATAGTCTGCGAGAGCAAAGCGGAGAAGAGCATAGAGGTATCCCCGCCTTACTTTCTCGCTAAGGATTACAAATACGGCGGCATAAAGCTCTCCGTTTTGAGCCGCCGCGCAGATCAATAATTCTACTGTGAGGTAATTGCGTTGAGCATTGCGGTCTATCCGGGCAGCTTTGACCCGATCACGCTCGGACACCTTAATATAATACGCAGGGCGTCGCGGGTGTTCGATCAGTTGTACGTCTGCGTGATGGTCAATTCCGAAAAAAGCCCGATGTTCTCCCTTGAGGAGCGTATGGATTTCATAAAACGGGCGACGGAGCGGTTTCCGAACGTAAAGGCGGAATATTCGTCGGAGCTTTTGGTGAGATACGCGAAGTCAAAGGGCGCGTCCTGCATCGTAAAGGGTCTGCGCGCCATTACGGATTTCGAGATGGAATTTCAGATGGCTCTTACGAACAAAAAGCTCGAACCGGATATAGAGACCCTGTTTTTGACCGCGGACGAAAAGTACAGCTATTTAAGTTCGTCTGTGGTTAAGGAGATGGCGAAATACGGCGCGGATCTTACGCATTTTCTGCCACATGAAATAATTGAAGACATTGTTAAAAAAACTCAATACGGAGGTAAACGATAATGGGAAACAGCATTCAGGAACTTATTGATATGCTTTATACGATGGTCTCCGATGCGTGGGGACTGCCGCTCGGCGCTGAAAAGTGTGTTATAGAGCGCGACAAGGTTCTCGACCTTTTGGATGAGATCAAGGCGCAGCTTCCGACGGAGATCGCGGAGGCGCAGAGACTCGTTTCCGCGAGAAATGAGTTTATCGCGAACGCAAAGCGCGAGGCGGAGTCTATCAGAAAGGTCGCGGAGGATCGGGCGAGACAGCTCGTTGACGAGCAGGAGATAGTCCGCGCCGCGAGGGAAAAGAGCAACAGCCTCATCTCAATGGCGGAGGCGAAGTCGGGAGAACTGCGTCAGGTCGCAAACGACTACGCGGACGACGCGCTTCGCCGCACTGAGGAGGCTATCGAGGAGGCTCTGAACGAGGTGCGCCAGTCGCGAACCCGCTTTAAGAGCGTGTCCGCAGTATCTTCTCCGAGAACCGAGCCGCTCGCGCCGGATATCGACGAGTATTGATAATTTAGAAATTGCTCCGTGGAGTGGATTTATTTTTAATTGCTCCGCGGGGTAATTTTTCTGTTTGTTTTCTTTTATTTTTCATTGCTCCGCAGGGTCCATTTTCTTTTACGCAAAAGAAAATAGACGAAAAGAAAGCGCCAAAGGGGGAAGATTCCGATTTCTTCCCCCTTTGGAAACCCCTAATTGAAACGGCAAAAGAGAACGGCTTCGTTCTCTTTTGAAACTCTCCGCGCCGCCAAAAATAATGGGCGGATACCGCGTATAAATTTATGAGCTTTTATTATTTTTTGAGCCGCTGAAAGATTC
>JAFWVB010000039.1 GCA_017518445.1 Oscillospiraceae bacterium
CAGATGCATTTCGCATCTGATGTTTTTTCGTGAGCAAGTCTGTAAGCCGGGTTCTGTCTTAGACAGCCATCTATCTAGGTCCGGCGTTGCCGTCGGACTCAAGCCACCTCCTGAAAGCGGTCGGGCAAACCTGTTGCTTTCCCACGGTGTTGCTCCGGATAGAGTTTACAGCGTCGCGCCGTCTCCGGTCGACGGGCGGGCTCTTACCTCCGCCTTTCCACCCTTACCGCGAAATCGCGGCGGTATATCTCTGTTGCACTTTTCCTAAGGTCACCCTCGGCGGGCGTTACCCGTTATCCTTGCCCTATGGAGCCCGGACTTTCCTCATTACACGCCTTTCGGCAGTGTACCGCGGCTGTCCGGCTTGCTCACTCCGGTATTTTATTATAACTTTTTCATAAAGTCAAATAAGGCGCTAAATATATTTGAAAAAATCGGCGTATGAGGGTATAATGTCATAGATATGCTCGATAGGGGGTAAACAGCTTGAAATTATCCGAATATATCGACTCGATAAAAGATAAAAAAATCGCCGTCGTCGGTATCGGCGTGAGCAATATCCCGCTTATAGAGCGTCTGCTCGATAGCGGGTGTGGGGTTATTGCCTGCGACAAATCGGACAGGGCGGCGCTGGGCGAGACCGCAGAGCGCTTGGAACGGCTCGGCGCGAAGCTCTTTCTCGGCGCGGATTATCTGAAGCATTTAGACGGCGCGGATATCATATTCCGCACGCCGGGCATACGCCCGGACCTGCCGGAATTTGAGGCGGCGCGCGAGCGCGGCTGTGAGATAACAAGCGAGATGGAGGTCTTTTTTAAGGTCTGCCCGTGCCGCATAATTGCCATCACGGGGAGCGACGGCAAAACCACGACGACCACGATAATTGCCGAGCTTCTGAAGGCGGAGGGCTTCACCGTCCATCTCGGCGGCAACATCGGAAAGCCGCTTCTGTGCGAGGCGGACGATATGAAAGCGAGCGATATCGCCGTACTCGAGCTGTCGT
Organism: Oscillospiraceae bacterium; assembly: GCA_017518445.1. GTDB lineage: Bacteria > Bacillota > Clostridia > Oscillospirales > Oscillospiraceae > RGIG6097. The sequence goes on from JAFWVB010000039.1 coordinate 1,004, forward strand.
CTTTTCAGCTTATGACGATGAAATCATCGCCGGACATCGCGGTCGTGACAAATCTCGCGCCGAACCATCTCGACGTGCATAGGGACATGGGGGAATATGTGGCGGCGAAGAAAAATATTTTTCTTCATCAGAGCGAAAACGGCAGAGTCATACTCAATCTCGACAACGCAATAACCGCGTCGTTCGCGCCGGAGGCGAGGGGAGAGGTATGCTATTTCAGCCGCAAGTCCGCCGTGACGGACGGGTTTTACTGCATGGGCGGCGTGATATACGACGCGCACGACGGGGAGCTCGACGATGTAATGAACGCCTCGGAGATATTTATTCCCGGAGATCACAACATAGAAAACTTTTTGGCGGCGTTTGCCGCCGTCAGAGGGCTTGTGAGCCGCGAAACAATGCGGAGCATCGCCGTTACGTTTGACGGCGTTGAGCACCGCATAGAGTTTGTCAGAGAGCTCGATGGCGTGAAATATTACAACGACTCGATCGCGTCAAGCCCGTCGCGCACGATAGCGGGGCTTAAAGCCTTTAAGCAAAAGGTGATACTTATTGCGGGCGGCAAGGACAAGGGCGTTCCGTTTGATGAGCTTGGAGCCGAGATACTCATGCGCGCAAAGGCTCTCGTGCTGACGGGGCTTACCGCCGAAAAAATCAAAACCGCCGTTTTGAACGCGCCGAATTATCGGGACGGTTACCCTATAATCGTCAAGGATGATTTCCGCGGCGCGGTGCTCGCTGCGTCGGAGATGGCGTCGGAGGGAGACATAGTGCTTTTGTCGCCCGCCTGCACGTCGTTTGACAAATTCAAAAATTTTGCCGAGAGGGGTAAGCTGTTCAAGGAGATAGTGAACAGCCTGTAACGTATGGAAAAAATGGCATTTTCACCCGAGATAACGGAATACGCAAAGCGTGCATCGGAAATCGCCGCGCCCGCGTTTTCCCGCATTGACGGGATCGCTGAAAAAAATACAGCTAAGGTCATGGCGGCGTTTCGAAAAAATCGCGTTGACGCCGGCTGTTTTGCGGGAACCACGGGATATGGCTATGACGACAAGGGCAGGGAAGTGCTCGACGCGGTTTACGCCGATATATTCGGCGCGGAGGCTGGGCTTGTGCGCCTCGGCTTCGTAAACGGCACGCACGCGATAACCGCCGCGCTGTTTTCGGCGGTCAAGCCGGGAGATATACTGCTCTCCGCGACAGGGCTTCCTTATGACACGCTTCAAAGCGCAATAGGCATTTCGGGAGACTATCCCGGCTCGCTCCGCTATTACGGCGTTGAGTACAGACAGGTCGATCTGACAGAGTACGGCAAGCCGGATTATGACGCGATAAGAGCCGCCGCCGCGGATCCGCGCGTAAAGGAGGTCGCGGTTCAGCGTTCACGCGGATATTCAGCTCGCAAAGCCTTTACCGTCGCCGAAATAGAAAAAATCTGTGCCGCGGTGCATGAGGTAAACCCGACGGCGGCGGTCGTCGTCGATAACTGCTACGGCGAATTCGCCGAGGATCGCGAGCCGACCGAGGTGGGGGCTGACCTCGTCGCAGGGTCACTTATTAAGAACCCCGGTGGGGGAATTGCGCCGACCGGCGGCTATATTGTCGGAAAAAGGGAGCTTGTCGACTCCGCCGCCATGCGCCTGACCTGTCCGGGGATAGGCGGCGAGTGCGGCTCGACGCTCGGCAATAACCGACTGCTATTCCAAGGACTGTTTATCGCGCCGCACACCGTGGCGCAGGCGCTCAAGACAGCCGTGTTCTGCGCCGCAATGATGGATATTATGGGCTATAAGTCCTCTCCGCCGCCGCTTGCGCCGCGATCAGATATAATACAGACGGTCGAATTCGGAAATCCCGACGATCTGTGCCTGTTTTGCAGGGGCATACAGTCCGGAGCTCCGGTGGATTCCTACGTCACGCCGGAGCCGTGGGATATGCCCGGCTATGAGGATAAGGTTATAATGGCGGCGGGGTCGTTCATTCAGGGTTCGTCTATTGAGCTGAGCGCGGACGGTCCCATGCGACCGCCTTATCGCGCATATATCCAGGGCGGGCTGACGTTCGAGTCCGGCAAGCTCGGCATAATGCTTGCGGCGGAGCTTTTGCGGAAAAAAATAAAGTAATCAAAATTTACGGCTTACACGCATAGATATAAAATGAAGGAGTGTGAGCCGATATGCCGCAGTTTAAGCCACGCAGAAGATTTGTTATGGCACGGAGCCGCGCCGCCGGGCTTCGATCAAGAGCGCGCGCGGGGCTTATACTGCTCTCCGCGGGCATACTTTTGCTTTTAGTGATAATGGCGCTTTTGACGCGGTTTAATCCGCTCATCGCGCAGTTTGCCGTATCAAATTCGGGCGATGTCATTACAAGGATAGTCAACGACTCCGTTACCGAGGTAACAGCCGCGGAAAACATAGGGTATGATGACCTCGTAACGCTTAAACGGGACGAAGCGGGAAACATCACCGCGCTCGTGACGAATATGGCGAGCATAAACCGCCTGCAGGCGGAGATATCGAACACGGTCATAGAGAAGCTCAATGAAAACGATGTGGAGACCGTCAGAGTACCGCTCGGAAACCTCATAGGCGGAGTGATGTTTTCCGGCAGAGGTCCGAAGATATCTGCAAGGGTGCTGTCGCTATCCAGCGTCTATATGAATTTCAGAAACAAATTCACCGCGGCGGGTATAAATCAGACACAGCATCAGATAATGCTCGATATAGACGTGGAGCTGAACGTACTGCTCCCGTCGGACACGGAGACGGTCACGGTCAGCAACGAGATCGTGATCGCGGAAACTATTATAGTAGGAGATGTGCCGGGCGCTTATGTCGAGGGCGCGCGAGATTTGGGGAAGGTAATATGAACGCAAGAGAAGATATCGAAGAATTAAAAAAAATACTGAACGAGCACAGCTATCGATATTACGTGCTCGACGACCCAACGGTCAGCGATTACGAGTACGATATGCTGCTGCACCGTCTCATCGACCTTGAGAATGAAAATCCGGAGCTAATAACGCCTGACTCGCCGACACAGCGCGTCGGCGGGGAGGCGCTGTCTGCGTTTGCCCCCGTTTCGCATGACGTGCCGTTAGAGAGCCTTACGGACGTTTTTTCGTTCGACGAGGTTAGATCCTTTGACGAGAGGATAAGAGCGTCAGTGAGCGACGTGCGATACGTTACAGAGCCGAAGATCGACGGGCTTTCGATGGCGCTTGAGTACGTCGGCGGTGTATTTGTGCGCGGAGCGACGCGCGGCGACGGCAGGACAGGCGAGGACGTGACCGAAAATCTCAAAACGATCAAGGTGATACCGCTCAAGCTCGAAAACGCGCCGGAAAGACTCGTCGTTCGCGGCGAGGTCTATATGCCGAAAAAAGTGTTCCATGAGCTGAACGACGAGCGCGAAAAAGAGGGACTGCCGCCGTTTGCCAACCCGCGAAACGCGGCGGCGGGATCTATGCGCCAGCTCGACCCGAAGGTTGCGGCGTCGCGCAGGCTCTCAATAATAATTTTCAACATACAGTCTGCTTCCGGCGTGACCTTTAAGACGCATGCCGATAGCCTTGAATATCTGAAAAGCCTCAAATTCAAGGTCGTGGATTATAAGCTGTGCCGGAGTATCGACGAATGCCTTGCCCGGATAGATTGGCTCGGGGAAAGCCGCGGATCGCTCGATTTCGACATGGACGGCGCTGTTATAAAGGTCGACGATCTCTCGCAGAGAGCAGAGCTCGGAAGCACGGCAAAAGCGCCGCGCTGGGCGGTCGCGTACAAATACCCGCCCGAAAAAAAGGAGACAAGGCTCATAGACATCGTAGTGCAGGTGGGAAGGACGGGCGTTTTAACTCCGAAGGCGGTGGTGGAGCCCGTGCGCCTCGCCGGTACGACCGTCACAAACGCCACGCTCCACAATCAGGATTTCATAACCGAAAAAGATATACGGATAGGGGACACGGTTATCGTCCAAAAGGCGGGGGAGATAATACCGGAGGTGCTCGGCGTGAATGTGGACAAGCGTCCGAACGGCACTTCGCCGTACAAGCTGCCAGACGTGTGTCCTGTGTGCTCGTCTCCCGTCGTGCGAGACGATGGCGGCAGCGCCGTGCGCTGTATCGGTACGGAATGTCCCGCGCAGCTTCACCGAAACATACTTCATTTCGCGTCGAAAAACGCGATGGACATAGACGGTCTCGGCTCGTCGCTCGTCGGCGCGCTTCTCGACGCGGGAATGATAAGCTCCGCCGCCGATTTATATTATCTCGATGCGCAGTCCGTCGCGTCGCTTGACAGAATGGGGACAAAATCGGCGGAAAATCTCATCTCTGCGATAGAAAAATCGAAGGGAAACGACCTGTCTCGGCTGATATTCGCGCTCGGCATACTCCAAGTGGGGCAGAGCGCCGCAAAATCGCTCGCCTCGCATTTCGGCACGCTCGACGCGCTGATGGCGGCGTCTCCGCTCGAGCTTGTGCAGATAGACGACATAGGCGTCGTGACCGCAGAAAAAATAACGGAGTGGTTTGGGAATGAGCAGTCGCGGCGATTTATAGAGAAGCTCCGGCAGGCGGGCGTAAACATGAAAAGCCTGTCCGAAAAGATAGAGGACCGCTTTGCGGGAAAGACATTTGTGCTGACCGGCGCGCTGTCTAAATACACGCGCGCGGAGGCGTCTGCGCTCATTGAAAAATACGGCGGCAAAACGTCGTCGTCCGTTTCCAAGAAGACGGACTATGTCCTCGCCGGAGAGGACGCGGGCTCAAAGCTCCAAAAGGCGACGGAGCTCGGCGTCGCTGTCATCTCCGAAGATGAATTTGAGGAAATGATAAAATGACGGCATCCGATGAAATACGCGGGAGGCTGTTTGAGCTGCGAGATGAGGGTTACAAGGCGTTTCAGTCGAGGCTCGTGCCGACGGTTTCGCCGGAAAGGATCATCGGCGTGCGCATTCCTGAACTGCGACGGCTCGCCAAGGAGCTTTCCTGCAGGGAGGATGCGGCGTCATTTCTAAGCGATCTGCCGCATACATACTATGACGAGAACAACTTACACGGGCTAATGATCTCGGCAATAAAGCGGTATGACGACGCTATCGCGGCGCTCGACCGCTTTCTGCCGCACGTTGATAACTGGGCGACGTGCGACCTAATGCGCCCGAAGATATTTACCGAAAACACTGAGAGGCTGATAAGCGACATACGCCGCTGGATCGGCTCCGATCACACGTACACCGTGCGTTTCGGTCTTGAAATGCTGATGGTTTTTTATCTCGACGAGAGCTTTTCGGCGGAGTATCTTGAGGATGCGGCGCGCGTGACGGGTGGGAAATACTATCTGGACATGATGAAGGCGTGGTTTTTCGCTACCGCGCTCTCGAAACGATATGATGAAACTGTTTCGTATATCGAGCAAAATCGTCTCGATCGGTGGACGCACAATAAAACGATACAAAAGGCTGTCGAGAGCTTGAGCGTTAGCGACAAGCGAAAGGCGTATCTGAAAACGCTGAAGCGGCGCTGAATTTCCGCAAAATCAATGTTATACGCAGACATAGGGAATATCCTGTGTCTGCGTATTTTTTTCAGCAGCGCGATTTTAACGCCGCATTTTCGTTATAATGCATAAATTATATGCGTATATATAGGTGTTATCGTCAAAAATGACAGACTTATCTTGACAAGTTTTATCAAGTTTGATAATCTTTACACAGAATGGCTTTCCAATTTTAAGAAGGGTAGACTTTGCCGTGATAATCAACAAGGAGACAGACTACGCCCTGCGAATACTGCGGGCGCTGCTGGACGGGAAAAAGCACACAGCGGTCGATATAGCCGCCGACGAGATGATCCCGCAGAGCTTTGCTTACCAAATACTGCGTAAGCTCAGCAAGGCGGGCTTTATCCGTGTCTCCAGAGGACAGGACGGCGGGTGCGAGCTGAATTGCAACCTTTCCGACGTGTCGCTCTACGAGCTTACGGCGGCTGTCAACGGCGTGTGCCATGTCGCCTCCTGCACGGAGGACGGGTATTCATGCCCGTGGCGGCAGTCAAACGGCGTCTGTCTGATACACAATCAGCTCTCCGGCATTCAGAAAAGGCTTGACGCGGAGCTAAAGTCAGTCAGCCTTCAGCAGCTTATGAACGGCTAAGCCGCTTCTTGAATTGAAAAGTAAAAAAACCGACCCGAAAGGAGAAAACCGTATGCTATTTCAAACGACTCCGGCGCATGAAGAGCTGCGCGCCAAGATCCGGGCATTTGCGGAGGAAGAGGTAAAGCCCATCGCATTTATGCTCGATCAGCAAAACGAGTTCCCCGATGAGGCAGTTGCGAAATTAGGAAAAATGGGATGGATGGGTATTCCGTATCCGAAGGAGTACGGCGGAGCAGGGCTCGATATGCTGAGCTACGCCATCGCGGTGGAGGAGCTCTCCCGCGTTGACGGCGGCACGGGCGTCATTCTGTCGGCTCATGTGTCGCTCGGCTCATGGCCGATCTTCGCCTTCGGCACGGAGGCGCAGAAGAAAAAGTACCTCGTTCCTCTCGCAAAGGGCGAAAAAATCGGCGCCTTCGGACTTACGGAGCCGAACGCAGGCTCCGACGCGGGCGGCACGGAGACCGTCGCTCTCGACAAGGGCGACCACTGGCTGTTAAACGGCGGCAAGATCTTCATCACGAACGCGCCGAAGGCTGACATTTACGTCGTCTTCGCCGTGACGACTCCCGACATCGGCACGCGCGGCATATCCGCGTTCATCGTCGAAAAGGGCTGGAAGGGCTTTGAGTTCGGCGACCACTACGACAAGATGGGCATACGCTCGTCCTCAACGGCGGAGCTTATTTTCAACGACGTAAAGGTCCCGAAGGAAAATATGCTCGGCAAAGAGGGAGATGGCTTCAAGATCGCCATGGCGACGCTCGACGGCGGGCGTATCGGCATCGCGTCACAGGCTCTCGGTATCGCGCAGGGCGCGTTTGAGAGCGCGCTTGAGTATTCAAAAGAGCGTATCCAGTTCGGCAAGCCGATCGCCGCGCAGCAGACTATCTCCTTCAAGCTCGCCGATATGGCGACGAAGCTGCGCTGCGCGCGCTTCCTCATTTACTCCGCCGCGGAGCTGAAGGAAAATCACGTGCCGTACGGCATGGAGTCCGCCATGGCTAAAATGTACGCCTCCGACATCGCGCTCGAGGTCACGAACGATGCATTGCAGATCTTCGGCGGCAGCGGCTTCCTCAAGGGCATGGAGGTCGAGCGCGCATACCGCGACGCGAAGATCACCACTATCTACGAGGGCACGAACGAGATACAGCGCGTCGTAATCGCCTCTCATCTCGTCGGCAAGCTCGGACGCAGCGGCGGCGGTGACAGCCGCAGCGTGGCGAAAAAGCCCGCCCCGATAACGGGCGTCCGTAAAAAGACCATCTTCCGCGAGGGAGACGCGGCGGAGCGCGTAGCCGCGCTTGTTGCGGC
>JAFWVB010000040.1 GCA_017518445.1 Oscillospiraceae bacterium
AATATTATACATATTTTCTCAAAATACGAACTTTGGCAGAAATTGTACTGTTTAACGGGCAATATTTCTCGATTTTTGTTAACTTTTTTGTTTTTTATCTCGTATCGAAAAATGACGAATTTTGAATATTGAAGGTGAATAAATTGCAAGATTACATTCCAAACGAGGTGTTTTTGCGAAACCGTGTTACGCGCCTTCTCGAGCTGAACACGATCGACAAATCTATCTACACGAAGTACGACGTAAAGCGCGGACTGCGAAATGCGGACGGCACCGGCGTTATCGCGGGCGTCACGAATATCTGCAACGTCCGCGGCTATTACATACAGGACGGAGAGCGCATGCCGATGGACGGCAGTCTGACATACCGCGGCATAGACGTGCAGAAGCTGGTTGAGGGCTTTACCGCCGACAACCGATTCGGATATGAGGAGACGGCGTATCTGATACTGTTCGGGGATCTCCCGAACGAGTCACAGCTTGCCGCGTTCAAAAACGTACTGCACGAGTACAAAAACCCGCCGGACAGATTTACCGAGGACAATATCCTCTCCGCGCCGAGCCGCGATATAATGAACAAGCTGGAGCGCAGTATGCTCGCGCTCTATTCCTATGACGAAAATCCGGAGCTTTCCGACATTGCGAGCGAGCTTGACAAAATGCTCCGCATAATCGCCATGTGCCCGACGCTCATCGCGCACGCATACGCCGCGAAAAGCCACTATTTCGACAACAAGAGCCTATACCTGCACAGACCGAACGACGATCTTTCGCTCGCCGAGAATTTTCTCTATTCGATAAGACATGACAACGTGTTTTCCGCGCAGGAGGCGCATCTGCTTGACCTCTGCATGGTGCTCCACGCGGAGCACGGCGGCGGTAACAACTCCGCATTTACCTGCCGCTGCGTCTCGTCGACCGGCTCGGACGTTTATTCCGCGCTTGCCGCGGCGATCGGCTCCCTAAAGGGTCCGCGGCACGGCGGCGCGAACAAAAAGGTCATGGAGATGTTCGACTACATAAAGCGCGAGGTCTCCGACTGGGGGAACGACGGACAGGTGAGGGCGTGCCTCGAAAAGATAAAACGCGGCGAGGGCGGCGACGGCTCCGGTCTAATTTACGGTATCGGTCACGCCGTATACACGCTTTCCGATCCGAGGGCGGTTTTGCTAAAGCGCATGGCTATAAAGCTCGCGGAGGATAAGGGATATTCGGATGAATTCAAGCTCTTGGAGAGTGTGGAACGGCTCGCGCCGGACGTTTTGAGCGAAAACGGCATACGAAAGACCGTTTCCGCGAACGTCGATTTCTATTCCGGACTCGTCTACAAGATGCTCGACATACCGGAGGAGCTTTTCACGCCGCTGTTCGCTATGTCCCGTATAGTCGGCTGGTGCGCGCACCGTATGGAGGAGGCGTTCGGGCAGAACAGGATAGTGCGCCCCGCGTACAAGGTCATGTCGGTAAACCGCGAATATACGCCGCTTGAAAACAGATAATAAAAACCAAAGAAAAAGCGCCGCAGACAGGTTTTGCGGCGCTTTGATTTATTAACATATTTTTAAAATTAAAATGTTGAAAAAGCGCGAAACATGCGGTAAAATATATCGCAATCTGTCTTTAAAGGGGGTGTGGGCATGAAGCTCAAAATAAGGCTGATCGAAAAGGAGATGTGGACGGCGCTTGCTTCCTGTGTATCGTTTGCTTTGCTGCTTGAGCTTATGCTGCACCTTTTTGTCTATAAATCGCTCTCCGCGCGTATCATTTATC
>JAFWVB010000041.1 GCA_017518445.1 Oscillospiraceae bacterium
CACGAGCTTTGTGTAAACGCTCCATTTTTTTGGACTGCGGATCCTGAACAGCTCGTCCCACACGAGAAAGCCTACGCCGCCGATTATGATGAGCGCGGCGAGTATCAGAAGCACGGGCGCGTTAGTGCCGAGCGTCGTGAGACTGCCGCCCGTGCCCTCAAAGCCGAGTATATCGAAGCCCGCGTTGCAGAACGCGGAGACGGAGTGGAACACGCCGAGCTTCAAAGCACGCCAAAAGCCGTATTTTTTCAGAAAGCACAGTGTTAGAAGCGCCGCGCCCGCGCCCTCCGTGCCGAGACAGACGGCGAGCATGCGCTTTTGGATACGCACAGCGTCGCTCATATACTCCGCGCCGACCGACTGAGCTATGACAAGCCTTTGACGCATATTCACCCTTTTCCGCAGGGCGAAAATGAAAAATGACGCGATAGCCATAAAGCCGAGACCGCCTATCTCTATCATGCAGAGTATGACGGTCTGCCCGAAGCCGCTCCACTGCGTCCATGTGTCCGCGAGGACGAGTCCCGTGACGCAGGTGGCGCTCGTCGCTGTAAAAAGAGCCGTCTCAAACGGGCAGGCGACGCCGTCGCGGGAGGCGACGGGAAGGCACAAAAGCAGCGTGCCGAGCGCGATTATGCCGAGGAACACGAGCGCGATGAACTGACTGATGTTCAGCGCGCGCCTCTTTTTAAGAAAAACGACGGCGAAACGGCTCAAAAGCTCACTTCCTTTGGAATGTTTTTCGACAGCCTATAGTATGGATATGTCATAAAGAAAATGCGCGAGCATAATGGAATAGATCGAACAGTGCCTTGATTTTTGATATACCGCGGAGAACACAAATCCGATAACAAACGGAAAAACAAACTGAATAAAGCTCGGTTGGGATATCAAATGTAACGCTCCGAATAAAGCGGCGCTCAAAAAAGCGATAAGAGCCCAGTGCAGATTCAATTTCCTGCCCAATTCCGTAAGCAAGCCGCGAAACAGCAGCTCCTCCATAACGGCGACCAAAAGCTGAAACAGCAGAAAAGATATGATGAGCTTGGGCGGAAGAAAAACAAAACGAAATGGTCTAATTAAAATGTGGTGCATCAAGAAGTTGATCACGACGAGAACGAAAATAAAGCCGAGCCAGATAAGAAGCCCGACGCCTATCTGCGACAGCAGAGACGACTCCGGCGTTAAAACGCGCTTCAAGCTCTTAAAATAACACAATAATGCGACGGTCAGCACAAGAAGCGCGGCATTTATGATATATAAAGTTGCACTGTACATATTTACACCTCATTTTATTTCAGACCGTACTTTTTCCCATTATATCCAAAAGCTCACGATTTCGCAATGATTTATAATTTTTCGCCGCGCGGCGTTGTGCTCGTCCTCGATACAGACCGGATTTACGGCGTTTCTGTGTATCAAAAGCCATTGCTGTTTGGCCTCATTTTAATTTCATCGCCGACCGTATTATATCGAAAAACGGGAGCTTTCTCAACCTTTATCAATTTTTCATTTTTCAGCATTCATTTGAAAAAGCCCGTCACGACAGTGACAGGCTTTTCGCTTTGGCGGCGGAAGTGATTCAAAACGCAATCCCGTCCGTCAAAAAATGCGCCAGCCCAAACGGGCTGCCGCATTTTTGGTGGAGGAGGGTGGATTCGAACCACCGAAGTCGTCGACAACAGATTTACAGTCTGCCCCCTTTGGCCACTCGGGAACTCCTCCGTATTCAATTTTGGCGCTCCTTACCGCAGATGGAGCTGGTGGACGGATTCGAACCCCCGACCTGCTGATTACAAATCAGCTGCTCTACCGGCTGAGCTACACCAGCAAATCTTCGGAACATCAGCCAAATCATATTAACAAAATACTCGCGCTTTGTCAACTGTTATTTTATGTTTTTTGCCCGCCGTGCGGTTTTCGGCGCGCTCATACGCCCGAAAGGTCAAACTCCGGTATATACGCATCGGAGGCGGAGCCGATCTCCTGGTAAAAACCGTCCTCAATGCCGGAGCGCGACAGATATTCGATCGCCGCGGCGTGCTCCTCCTCGGTAAGGCGGCGGTCTATCTCGGGATATCCGGCACAGCCCGCCGTCGGCGTGAACTGACTCATGAGGCTGAACATCACGTCGCCGGGCTTGAAAGTATCGGCTACCCAGTCAATAACAGCTCTCGTGTTGTCGAGCGCGCCCGGCAGAACAAGATGGCGTATCATAACGCCGCGCGTCATAACGCCGTCGGCGTCGAGCGCATACCGTCCCGTCTGCCTGAACATCTCAAGTATTGCCGCCTTCGATACCTCCGGATAATCCGGCGCGCCGGAATACCGCGCCGCGAGCTTTGCGTCCATATATTTCATATCCGGAAGAAAGATCTGTATTTTACCCTCAATGGCGCGGAGCGTGTCCGCGCTGTCATAGCCGCCGCTGTTCCAAACCACGGGTGCGGGCAGTGGCGACGCGAGGGAGCGGACTATGCAATGCGTAAAGTGCGTCGGGTTTACGAGGTTTATATTGTGCACGCCCTTTTCGATAAGCTCGAAATATATCTCGCGCAGACGCTCGACGGATACGGTCTTTCCGAAGCCGCCGGAGCTTATTTTTCCGTTCTGACAGAAAACGCATTTTAGGCTGCACCCGCTGAAAAACACCGTGCCGCTGCCTTTTTCGCCGCTTATGCACGGCTCTTCCCAGAAATGCGGCGCCGCCCGCGCTATTTTCGGATCGCTCCCCATACCGCATAAGCCGCACCCCGATTTTGAGGTGCGGCTCATATTGCATTTTCTCGGACAGAGCGAGCAGAGCATTATCTTTATTTGAGAGCGTTTGCCCACGCGGAGTATTTTTCGATCGCCGCCGCGACGCCGTCACGGCTTTCGCCGCGCGCGAGGATATATACCTTCACCTTCGGCTCCGTGCCGGAGGGACGGACGAGAATGCGAGAGTCGTCCGCAAGATCGAAGCTCAACACGTTTGAACCCTTCAGCTCCATCTCGCGCTTTTCTCCTGTCCGCGCGTCCGTCTCGACGCCGCACGAATAATCACGCACGAGCGTGACGGCTTCGCCCTCGATCTCTTTCGGAGTGGCTGCACGCAAATTGTCCATAAGCGCGCGCATTTTGTCCATGCCGGAGAGCCCCGGCATGACGAGATTTACCGTGTATTCATCGAAATAGCCGTATTTTTCAAATATGCGGTCGAGCGCGTCGTACAGTGTCATACCCTGCGAATAGTACCACGCCGCCATCTCAGTCAGCACGAGAGACGCCGTCACCGCGTCCTTGTCGCGGACGTAATCGCCGAGCATATAGCCGATCGACTCCTCGTATGAGAAGATGACCTTGCCCTCGCCGGTCTCCTCAAGCTTATTCTTCTTTTCCGCCATGAATTTGAAGCCGGTGAAGGTGTTATAGCTCTTAACTCCGGCGCCCTCCGCCACTATTCGGGCGAGGTCTGTCGTCACGATCGTTTTTAATGCCGTCGCGTTTTCGGGCAGCGTGCCGCGCCGTTTTTTCGCGTTTATGATGTAATCGAGAAGCAAAACGCCCGTGCGGTTGCCGCTTATCGTGCGGAGCTTACCATCCGCACAGCGCGCCATAACCGCCACTCTGTCCGCGTCCGGATCGGAGCCAAGCACGAAATCCGCGCCGACCTCGTCGGCAAGCGCGGCGGCGAGTCGGAAGCCGTCCGGATTTTCCGGATTCGGCGACGCCACCGTGGGGAACGTGCCATCGGGCTTCATCTGCTCCGGCTCG
>JAFWVB010000042.1 GCA_017518445.1 Oscillospiraceae bacterium
AGCTGTGCGGCGAGACCGCGGTGGGCGCGGTCGTTTTTTGCCGCGATCAAAAGACCGGACGGGTCCTTGTCTATCCAGTGCACGATGCCGGGGCGAAATTCCCCGTTTATGCCGGAAAGACTGTCGCCGCAATGGTGTATCAGCGCGTTTACGAGCGTGCCGTCCGGATGTCCCGGCGCGGGGTGGACGACCATGCCGCGCGGCTTGTTGACGGCGATAACATCCGCGTCCTCATATACGACGTCGATCGGGATGTCCTGAGCCGCGACCTCGATCTTTTCCGCCTGCGGAAGCGTAACGGAAAACACCTCTCCGATCTGTGTCCTGTGATTTTTCCTGACCGCACCGCCGCGCAGCGTCACGAGCTCGTTTTCAATAAGCCTCTGCGCGCCGCTTCGGGAGAGCTCCGGAATTTCCGCCGCTAAAAGCGCGTCGAGCCGTACGCCCGCCTCCGAGGCCATGATCTCAATCGCCATCTGTCTTTTCACCGGACTTCGATTTTAGCGCCTTTTCCGATTTCAGCTCCGAAAATATATAGAACAGGCAGAAAAGGATAACGCCGACGACGATAAAGCAGTCCGCGATGTTGAATATCGCGTAGTGCACAAATTCGACCTCGAACATATCGACGACATAGCCGAGGCGCAGACGGTCAGCCAAATTGCCGAGCGCGCCGCCGATGACGGCGGATAAGCACACGCGGCAGCGGACGTCGAGCTTTGCAAAGATCAGATATGCGATGAGGCAGAGTATGAAAATTATCGTGACCACCGTCAGCAAAATCGTTGAATTACTGAAAAGGCTGAACGCCGCGCCCGTGTTTTTTACATTTGTGAGGTGGACTATGCCGGGGAGAAGAGCCCTGTCGGTGCCGTAGCTCACGTTCGTCACTATCCAGTGCTTGAAAAGCTGATCGAGAGCTATCGCGACGGCGGCGATTATAGCGTATAACATAAAAACTACCTCCGAAAAAAGGGCGACGTGAAAAGCGTCGCCCTTTTTGAATTTATATCACAGAGCTTTTACGACGGCGGCGCACCTCGGACACAGACAAGGGTGCTCGCTGTCGGAGCCGACAGCCTCGTCGTGCGTCCAGCAGCGCAGGCATTTCGGCGCGCGCGACGATTCGACCTTGACGGTCACGCCGCCGAACGACTCTCCCTCATATCCGTCTGCGATGCCATCGACGGCGGTTACTTTTGATACGATGAACAGCGGGGCGAGTCCGAATTCGGATATGCCGGCAAATCGCTCCTTCACCGCGTCGGAAACAAACAGTGTGACCTCAGCCTCAAGCGGCTTTCCAATTATCTTTTCGCCTCTCGCAAGCTCAAGAGCCTTGTTAACATCGTCGCGCAGGGCGATAAGATCGTCCCATTTCGACATCTCGCCGTCCGACAGCGCATAGTCGGAAAACGGCTGGTTCATGTCGTTGAACACGACGTTTCTCGCGTCGTCCGAGGAGCGGTGCGGCATCGCCTGCCATATCTCGTCGGACGTGTAGACGAGTATCGGCGCCATTATTTTAGTGAGCGTGTCGAGTATCATAAACAGCGCAGTCTGCGCGCTTCGGCGGCTTGTGCCGTCGCGCGAGTCGCAGTAGAGGCGGTCTTTTATTATATCGAGATAGAAATTGCTCATTTCGACGACGCAGAAATCGTTCACGGCGTGGGTTATCGCGCTGTAATCGTATTCGGCGTAAGCGTCGAAGCATTTTTCGATGAGCGCGTTGAGGCGCGTGACCGCCCATTTGTCAAGCGCCTCCATTTCGGAGGTCGAGACGAGCTTTTCGGCGTCGAAGCCGTCGAGATTGCCGAGGCAGTAACGTGCGGTATTGCGGAATTTGAGATAATTTTGGCTGAGCTGCGCGAATATCGCGTCGGAGCAGCGCACATCGGCGTGGTAATCGGCGGAAGCCGCCCACAGGCGCAGAAGATCCGCGCCGTATTTCTCAATTATCTCGTTCGGGTCCATACCGTTTCCGAGGGATTTGTGCATCGCCTTGCCCTCTCCGTCGACCGTCCAGCCGTGGGTTATGCACTCACGAAACGGCGAGCCCTGCCCGAGGGCGCCGACGGCGACGAGCATACTCGACTGGAACCAGCCGCGGTACTGGTCGAGCCCCTCGATATATACGGTCGCGGGCCAGAAGCCCTGATCGCGCTTCATCGCGGCATAGTGCGACGAGCCGGAGTCAAACCACCCGTCGAGGGTATCGGTCTCCTTCGTAAAGCCGTGGTCACAGCCGCAGTGCGGGCATTTGAAGCCCTTCGGAAGTATCTCCTCCGCCGGTCTTTCAAACCATGCGTTCGAGCCCTCCGCCTCAAACATGGCGGAAATGGCGGATATGGTCTCGTCGTTGCATATCGGCTGCTCGCAGTCGGGGCAGTAGAAAACAGGGATCGGCAGACCCCAGCGGCGCTGACGGGAGATACACCAGTCCGCGCGCTCTCTTATCATGCTCTTTATCCTGTCGATGCCCCAGTCGGGGTACCACTTGACGTCGTCGCACGCGGCGCACGCCGCGTCCTTGAACGAGTCTACCGAGCAGAACCACTGCGGCGTAGCGCGGAAAATTATCGGACCCTTGCAGCGCCAGCAGTGCGGATATGAGTGAACGATGTCCTCCGACGCGAACAGCGCGCCGCTCTCCTTCATATCGGCGAGGATAACCGAATTTGACGCCTCGGTGCTCATTCCGGCGTATTTGCCGGCATAGTCCGTGTGGCGTCCGCGGTCGTCCACCGGCACGACGAGCGGAAGCTCATAGCGGCGGCAGGTCTGATAGTCGTCCGCGCCGAAGCCCGGAGCGGTGTGGACACAGCCGGTACCTGAATCCATCGTGACGTAGTCCGCGAGCATTATAAGACTCGTCTTGTCGAGGAACGGGTGCTTTGCGAGCATAAGCTCGAAGAAATCGCCGGCGTGCTTTTCGACGATCTCATAGCTCTCAATGCCGCCGACGGTAATAACTTTTTCCAAAAGCGCCTCCGCGACTATATACATTTCGCCGTTCGGTGCCTTCACAATCGCATAAGTCTCGTCCGCATTGAGCGTGATGCCGAGGTTGCCGGGAAGCGTCCATATCGTGGTCGTCCAGATAAGGAACGACAGATTGCTTTTGTCAAGATGCGAGAGCTTTCCGAGATCGTCGTGCATGGGGAATTTCACATACACGGTCGTACATGGGTCGTCCTTGTACTCGATCTCCGCCTCCGCGAGAGCGGTCTCGTCCTTCGGGCACCAGTAGACGGGCTTTAAGCCCTTGTAGATGTAGCCCTTTTTATACATCTCGCCGAAAATCTTGACCTCGTCAGCCTCAAAGCCGGGGTTCATCGTCTTGTACGGGTGCTCCCAGTCGCCGATAACGCCCATGCGCTTGAAGCCGTCCATCTGTATGCCGATATATTTTTCGGCATAGTCCCGGCAGGCGCTGCGGAAGTCCGCGACGCTCATCTCCTTGTGGTTGAGCTTCTGCTCTTTTATTATCGCGGACTCTATCGGCATGCCGTGGTTGTCCCAGCCGGGGATATACGGCGTGTAATAACCGCGCATGGCGTATGACCGCGTTATGAAATCCTTCAGCGCCTTGTTGAGCGCGTGCCCCATGTGCAGGCCGCCGTTACTGAACGGGGGTCCGTCGTGGAGGCTGAACAGGGGCTTTCCCTCGTTCTTTTTGAGGAGCTCGTTGTAAACATCCTCGCGCTCCCACCGCGCGAGCATTTCCGGCTCTCTCTTGGGCAGACCGGCGCGCATCGGGAATTCTGTTTTCGGCAGATTTATTGTAGAGTTGTAATCCTGAGACATCGTTTTCTCTCCTCTTTAATAATTACCCTGTTTCAAGCGAAAAAAGACGGACTACCGTCTTTTTTCAGCCAAAATTTAGGTAAATCAGTCAGTTTTTATCCGAGTAGTTATCGCCGAACCGGAGATCCTCGAAATTGAATTTCGGGCGCGGACTCGTCGGCTCGTCATCGTCCGCCCAGTTTACCGACGTGTCCTTTGTGCGGTATATGACGGTCGGCTCGCCCTCATCCTCCGGCGCGTCGGCCGGCATCGGATCGTCGCGCAGAAGATCCGATACGTTCTTGTTTATCTCCTTCGCGGCGTCGACTATCTCATTTTCGCGCGACGCCGCCTTATCCTCCGGCGAGGGCTCTTTTTCGGGTTCCGCCTCCGGCTTTTCGGGGACGGCGCTCACCTCGTCGAGCCTGTCGAGGCATTCGTTGTATTTTTCGCACAGCTTCTTTGCAAACGAGACAAATTCCGCAGTGTCTTTTTTCGCCGATTCAAGGCGAGCCTGCTCGTCAGCGATCTCCTGGGCGAGCTCTCCAAGCTGTTTTTTCGCCATGCTCTCGGCGTTTCCGATTATCTCCTCGCTCTTCTGCTTGGACTCCGTGATCATGTCGTCGCCCATGCGCTGAGCCGTTAAAAGAGCCATACGCATGGCGTCCTCCGTGGAGCGGTATTCCTCCACCTTTTCGACCAAAACCTTGAGCTTGCTCTTTAATATCGCGTTTTCCTTCTGGAGCGCCGAAAAATCCGTGGCGACCTCCTCGAGAAAATCGTCCACGACGGACATATCATAGCCGCCGAACACTGCCCGCGTAAGCTCTTTATTCTGAATATCCTGCGATGTAAGCATTTATATCCCAACCCTTTCAACAAAAGCGGAAAAATCCGCGGCTTTTCTTAGAAGTACAGACCGTTGTTTTCAAGCTCGTCAATGAGGTCGCCCATGAGATTGACGTTGTACGGCGTGATTATATATGTGTTTATGGCGACTTTCTTTATCTTGCCGTCCTGCGCGTAGGCGACGCCGCTCAAAAAATCTATTAGGCGGCGGGCGATCTCCTTGTTCGTCTGCTCGAGATTGAGCACCACGGTGTGCTTGTTGCGGAGATGATCCGCGATGTCGGCGGCGTTTTCAAACCGCTCCGGCTTTGCGAGCACTACCTGCAGCTGTGTCGTAGCGTGTATGTTCACGACCTTGTTGGCGTCGCGCTTTTCACCGTAGCCCGAAAGAGGCGAGCCGAAGCCGGACGAAGCCGGACGCGGCGCTGACGCCGTGCGCGGCGTCACCGGTATCCTCTCCGCCTCATGCGCGGAAAAGTCCTCAAATTCTTCTTCCTCGTCATCATAGGGGCGGGTAAGTTCCTTGATCTTGTCCAAAAAGCCCATAAGCGCGTTCCTCCTCAATAAACAAATATAAATAAAGCTCTATGCGGCGGGCGGCTCAATATTGACGCGCCCCGAAAATGGCGGTTCCGACGCGCACCATGTTCGAGCCGGAGCGTATGGCGGTCATGTAATCGCCGCTCATGCCCATAGACATAATTTCCATACTAACATTATCGTATTTTTTTGCCCCAATGTCAACAAAAAGCTTGTACATTTCGTCAAAATAATAAGCGGCGCGGCGAGGATCGTCGCATTGCGGCGGTATCGCCATGAGTCCGAGGAGCTTCACGCCGCCTGAAGCCGCGGCAAATCCCACCGCATCGTCGAGCGCCTCCGGCAAAAATCCGGACTTTGACTCCTCGCCGCCGATATTGACCTCTATCAGTATATCCTGCACCTTTCCTATCGCCGCCGCGCGGCGCGATATAAGCTCTATAAGCTCCTGTGAGCCGGCGGATTGTATCAGGTCGCAAAGCCCGACGACGTTTTTGACCTTGTTGCGCTGGAGATGTCCGATAAAGTGGCGCTCAGCGCCCGCGTACGCGCCCTGCGCGTCCTTTTCCAAAAGCTCCTGCACGCGGTTTTCGCCGCATATCTCTATTCCGGCGGCTATCGCCTCCCGCACTCTTTCGGCGGAGTTCTGCTTTGTAGCGGCGACGAGTCTTATGCCGTTCGGATCGACGCCCGCATCGATAGCTGCGCGGGCGATATTGTCTTTTACGGCTTTTACGTTGTCGGCTATGCTCAATTTCGTATCTCCTAAATGCCCATGCCGGACTGTACGACCTTGCCGTCATGCAGTCCGTTTGCCTTTATTATTATCTCGGAGCCATCGTGGAAAACACCGCTGTTGAGCGGCGAAACGATGTAATAGTCGCCAAGATCGCAGAGTATTTCGAGATCCGCTCTGCGCGACTGGACGCCGGAGAGCAGATAGACGTATTTTACGCCTTCGTCGTCTATATGCACCGCCTCCTTCGGGACGCGGATGCCGGAATAAGTGCTGAAAACAATGTCGGCGGAAAGCGAGCGGATAGACACGACGTCCGGCAGGTATTTGTTAGTTGAAAAGACCGCGACGCGCATACCGTCGTCCTCGGCGCTTATGTAATCTACCTTCATTTGCACAGTCGCATCATAGTTCTTTTTAAAGCGCATCGTCGCATAGCCGCCGCGGCTGAGCCGCGACGCAATTTCATCCGAGATCGCGGTAACATAGTACCAAGTCGTGCCGTAACACATCTTGCCTACGGCGTTTTTATCCGGAGACGACGGCTTGAAAAGGTCGAAATAGCCGGATACGGTGAGGTTTTCAAGGCTCTCCGGCGTGACAGTTTCAAGCCCGTCCGCCGAGGATGAAAATGTGCCGGGTCGGGACGGCGAGATATATACCGTGTCGGAATACACTGTGCCGTTCAGCCTGTCGAGCTGCTCTCTGCAGGAGTCTATCTCGCTTTTTATGCCGTCCTCGGAGTAGTCGCTCATATCGCTGAAAATGAACGAGTCTATCTCTGCCAGCAGGCGGTCGAGATTTTCAAGGTCTCCGTTTCCGACGGCGGACGAAAGCTCCGTCACGCTGTCGTATGCGGACGCCCTGATACTGCCGCCGTCCATGCTTTTCAGCATTGTCTCAAGCTGGTCTATGCGAAGGCGGAGCGCTGTCTCGTCACTCGATCTGTCGGCTGCGCCGGAGCTCTTATACTCGACGGCAACAGCCTCTCCCGCCGATATTTTTTCACCGTCATCCGCGAGCACGGAGACGCTTCCGCCGCAGCCGTAAAGCACGGTCTCATTTCGGACGGCGTACCCCTCCGTCGTGGCGCAGTCGTCGGATGTGTACGCGATCGCGAGCACGGTCTTCAGCGGATTTGCCTGCATATAGTACAGGTAATACCCGATATATGCCGCGAGCGCGACGAACACTATCAGAGTTATTATTTTTATGAGATTGTCGCTTCGGCGCATATACGCTGTCCTCCGGCAGAGCCGAGCTTCAGCCCTGCTTTTTTTCGTCCGTATCTCCGAGCTCTATGCGATGCATCGGCGCGATGGTCGAGATCGCGTGCTTGTAGATGAGCTGCTGACGCCCTTCGCTGCACAGCACTACGGTGAAATTGTCAAAGCCCGTCACGCTTCCCCTTATCTGAAAGCCGTTTATGAGGAATACCGTGAGGGGCATATCCGTCTTTCTCGCCCGGTTCAAAAATATGTCCTGTAAATTCTGCGTGTTGTTCATTGCCAGCCGTCCTTTCAAGCTCGACGACCGTGTGATTTTTTATTATATCACTTTAAGCCGTCAAATACAAATTTTTTCGACGCATTGCGCCGCGCGGCTCGATTTGCGCGGGAGAATGCGTGCAGACGACTATATTATACCGAATTTCCCTAAAAATTCTGTCGAATATTGAAGCCCGAGAGCGAAATCGGGTTCATTTTTCCAGAGTATCCAATTTATCGTCCCGTCGCGGGAAAGCCAACTGAGCTGGCGTTTTGCGTATCGGCGTGAGGACTGCTTTATGCGCTCGACCGCGTCGCCGACCGAGCATTTGCCGCATATTGCCTCATACAGTTCCTTATAGCCTATCGCCTGCACAGCCGTCGAGGATGTGTCGAGTCCCATGTCGATAAGCGCCTTGACCTCGTCCAAAAGCCCTCTTTCCATCATGAGGTCCACGCGATCGTCTATGCGCTCGTAAAGGCGGCGGCGCTCCGAAAATGAGAGCGCGAGCCTACACGCCTCATACCGCGGCGGGATCGATTTTGAGGCGCGGTTATGCTCCGTTATCGTTTTGCCGCTCAAGCGGTAGACCTCGATCGCGCGGACTATGCGTTTTTTGTCGTTCGGCGCAAGACGAGCGCCGCTCTCCGGGTCGAACGACGAGAGATATTCAAGGCATTTTTCGCCTCCGAGAGTATCGTAAAGCGCCTCTGTCTCGGCGCGTATCTCCGTCGACTCCGGCGACGGCGCGAAATCGCGCCCCGCGAGCAGCGCGTCGATATAAAGGCCCGTGCCGCCGACGATTATCGGCAGTCTCCCGCGCGACAGTATATCGTCCACGGCGCGCCCCGCCTCCTCGACATAGCGTGAGACGGAGTAGGTCTCGAACGGCGATACACAGTCCACCATGTGGTGCACAGCCTCCGTGCGCTCCTGCGGAGTCGGCTTTGCGGTGCCTATATCCATGTATTTATATATCTGCATGGAGTCCGCGCCGACGATCTCTCCGTCAAACTTTTTTGCCAGCTCGATCCCGAGACGGGTCTTGCCCGTCGCGGTCGGACCGGTGATAACAACGACCTTCGGGGGCATCGCCTCAGCTCCTTTTGAAATTCCTGTCTATCGCGGAGCGTTTGAGCTCCATCGCGACGGGTCTGCCGTGAGGGCAGTATTTGACATCGCCGGACATGACCTTTTCAACGAGGTCGAAAAATTCCTCAGTCTCATTCGATGCGCCCGCCTTTATCGCCATTTTGCAGGCGACCGTGTGGAGAATATCGTCGTGTACAGCGGCGGGGTCTGCGCGCGCGACGCGGAGCTTTTCGCACAGTTCCTCAAGCGCGCCTCGCGCATCGCCTGTGAAGATGTCGGCGGGGACCTGGTGGACGCCTATACGTCCGCTTCCGAAATCGCTTATATCGAAGCCAAATTTGTCGAGCGTGCCGGCGTTTTCAAGCAGCAGCGCCGCGTCCTCCGCGCCGAGATCGCACACGACCGGAGTTATAAGAAGCTGCTTCATGACGGGTCGCTCTTCGAGCTTTAAGCGGTCGAATATCACGCGCTCGTGGGCGGCGTGCTTGTCTATCAGGAAAAGACTTTCACCCTTTTCGACGAGTATGTAAGTCTTCATCGCCTCGCCGATTATCCTGTACGGCACGTCTTCGGCGACGGTTTCCGCAAGTTTTGTCGCGGGTGTTTCCGGTACTTCCCGCCGATTTTCATTCGGAAGCGACAGCTTTATCTGCGACGACGGGCTCGCGGCGAAATCGCTCAGTGAAAGGACGCTTTTTCCGCGTGGAGACTGAGACGCGCCGGAATACGCGCCGCGAAAGCTCTCGGCGTCCATCGTCTTATAGAAGCCGTCCCGCGCGGCGGCGGTTAATTTATTTTTCTCCGGCGGCGCCGTGTATGCGCCGCTATTGCGGACGAGTGCATGGCGCGGCGCTTTCTCCTCGCCGGAGAGCGCGGAGATCGTCCCCTTTGACAGTGTTATCTCAGCCTTTTCACTCTCCCTCGACAGAGCCGACAGCACAGCGTAATATACGCAGTCGAAAACCTTTTTTTCCTCGAGGAATTTCACCTCTGTCTTTGCGGGGTGTACGTTTACGTCGACGCCGGCGAAGCTAACGCCGATATACAGAATACAGGCGGGAAATCTGCCGGTAAACATCGAGTTTTTATACGCCTGCTCAAGCGCCGCCTGAAGCGTTTTTGACTTCACATATCTGCCGTTTACGAAAAAATACTGCCCCGTCCTGTTGCCGCGCAGAGCGGACGGCGATGATACAAAGCCGGATACGGAAACGCCGTCGTCCTCGCCCTCGGTTTTAAGCATTCCGGAGGCAAAATCGCGCCCGAAAAGGCTGTAAACGCAGGACTCTATATTGCCGTCGCCGGGGGTGTGGCACTCCTCCCGGTCGTCCTTTATGTATCGGACGGACACCTCCGGGTGGGAGAGCGCGCATCTCGTGACCGCCGCGGTGACGGCGGCGCCCTCCGCCTTGTCGTTTTTCATGAACTTGAGGCGGGCCGGAGTGTTGAAAATGAGGTTTCGCACGATCATCGTCGTGCCATCCGGACAGCCCGCCTCCTTTTTCTCCGTCAGCTCTCCGCCTTCGAAAAACAAGTGAACGCCCGTTTCGGAGCCGCGCTCGCGCGTGTAAAGTTCCGTCCGTGAGACGGCGGATATCGCCGCGAGAGCCTCGCCGCGAAAACCGAGCGTGCCTATCGCCTCAAGCCCGCGCTCGTCACGGAGCTTGCTCGTCGCGTGACGCAGAAAAGCGGTCTCCGCGTCCTCCGGTGACATGCCGCAGCCGTTATCGGTCACGCGGATATACGCCATACCTCCGTTTTTTATCTCAACGGTTATAGCAAAGGCGCCCGCGTCTATCGCGTTTTCCATAAGCTCCTTGACGACGGATGCGGGGCGCTCCACCACCTCGCCGGCGGCGATGAGATCCGCGACGTGCGGTGAAAGTACGGAAATTTTTGCCATGTTTTTCTCCTGTCTGTGTTTCGCCGCAGTGTCCAGCGGCGGTAAATGTCATTTGTAAAGCCGCGGCACGCCCTTGACGTTCACGGGGTCAACGTCCATTATGACGGGATCTCCGACGGTGCAGTTTATGTCGGTCGCGTCAATTATCGTGTACAGCATGCCGACGTCCCCGACGACGGGCGCGCGGTGTCCGTTCAAACGGACGTATATCGTGCGCTTTTTATTGCGCAGAAAGTCGAATATGCTTGAATTCTGCTCCTGGCTGTAAACGCCGAAGCCGTGGTAATATCCGACGGATACGACGGCGAGCTTCGCCGGTTTTTTAAGGACGATGCGGCTTCCTATGCGGTGCCCCTTCGGGAACCAGCAGAGCTCCTCCACTCCGGCGGTTATGTATCCGACCTTCTGAAGCCCGCGGATCGGCTTTCCGGGGACTCTGCCCGAAAATGCCGTGCCGACGCGGACTGCGTCCATTTTGTCAAAATCATAGCGGAAAAGCGCGCTCGAATCGACGGCGTGGGTCACGCCGACCTCATAGCCCATAGACGTGAGGCTGGATATCACATTGCGGAAGCTGTCGAGCTGTGACGCGGTTATCTTTTTGCTCTTCCAAGAGCAGGAAAAGCTCGTGAAAATGCCGACGACGGCGAGGCTCTGCATGTATTTGTATATCGCGGTTATCTTGTCCGTCTCGTTCGGCATGAAGCCGTATCTGCCGAGACCCGTATCGACCTTTATCTGTACCTCGACGACTGTTCTCCGCTCCTCCGCGAGTCCGTTGAGGGCGACGGCGGAGTCGTATGAGCCGACGGTGCATATCACGTTGAGGTCGATAAGCTCCGAAAGCTCGACGCTGTCGGCGGTGCTTCGCAGCATCATTATCCGCTGCTCGACAAAGCCGTTTTTGCGCAAAAGGGCGGCGTCCTTCGGGTCGGATACGGCAAAATTTCTGATACCGTCGTCCCGCAGGAGCTTTGCGGTTTCGAGCAGACCGAGCCC
This sequence comes from Oscillospiraceae bacterium, assembly GCA_017518445.1. Lineage (GTDB taxonomy): Bacteria > Bacillota > Clostridia > Oscillospirales > Oscillospiraceae > RGIG6097. Next base: position 11,394 of record JAFWVB010000042.1, read on the forward strand.
GTAAGCGTCGCCGCTCAGATCGGCGTAGATCTCGACGCCGCCGGCTTTTTTCTTAACAGCCTCGAGATTTCCGCGTATCGCCGCCTTGTCTATGATGAGATTTTTCACCGGACATCCTCCCTTTCCGTGACTGTATGAACATGTCAAATATAATTATACATTATATGTGTTGTAAATTCTACAATAAAATGCTAAAATATCAGCGAATTTTATCTTTAACTACGGAGGACGCCTTGAGTTACAAGAGAACTGAAATATCTTCGGAGGAGCTTCGCGTTCAGGAGGGCTTTATGGCGAAAGTCAGAGAGCTGAACGCATCGAGAGAAAACAAGCCCCTCGCGTTTGTGGATACATACGGCTGTCAGCAGAATGAGGCGGACAGCGAAAAAATAAGAGGAATGCTCGCGGAGATGGGCTATGATTTCACACGGAGCGAGCGTGAAGCTGACGTTATCGTTATAAACACCTGCGCCGTCCGAGAACACGCGGAGACGCGCGTTTTCGGAAACGTCGGCGCGCTCGTGCATACAAAAAGGGCAAAGCCCGAACAGATAATCGCCCTTTGCGGCTGCATGGTACAGCAGCCGTCCGCCGCCGAAAGACTCAAAAAATCATACCGCCACGTCGATATAGTTTTCGGTCCGCACGCGCTATGGCGCTTTCCGGAGCTGCTTTACGGCGCCGTGGTTGGGAGCGAGCGGCTTTTCGCGGTCGACCCGTCCGACGGCGAGATAGCAGAGGGGCTTCCCGTCCGCCGCGACGGTAAGATAAAGGCGTGGCTCTCGATAATGTACGGCTGCAACAATTTCTGCTCGTACTGCGTCGTGCCGTATGTGCGCGGCAGAGAGCGCAGCCGCAGACCGGAGGACATAATCGCAGACGCGAAGGAGCTTATAGCCGCGGGCTATAAGGATATAACACTGCTCGGACAGAACGTGAACTCTTACGGCGGAGATCTCGGCGGGGAGACGGATTTTTCGGAGCTTCTGCGAATGATAAACGACCTGCCGGGCGATTTTCTGATAAGATTTATGACGAGCCACCCGAAGGACGCCGGAGAAAAGCTCTTTCGTACCATGGCGGAGTGCGGCAAGGTCGCAAAGCATCTTCACCTGCCGTTTCAGGCTGGAAACGACCGCGTTTTGAAAACCATGAACAGGCGGTACACGCGCTCCGGCTATCTCGCCCTTGCCGAAAGGGCGCGGGAGCTTATGCCGGACATCGTTCTGACGAGCGACGTTATCGTCGGCTTCCCCGGCGAGACGGAGGTGGAGTTTGAGGACACGATGACGCTCATAGACCGCGTTAAATTCGACGCGCTGTTCACATTTATATATTCTCCGCGAAAGGGCACGCCCGCCGCGGAGATGCCGGATCCTTTCACGAGAGAGGAAAAGCAGCGGCGATTTGAGCGGCTCGTCGCCGCGCAGAATGCGATATCCGCGGAAAAGCACGCCTCGTATAACGGCACGGTTCAGCGCGTGCTTGTCGACGGGCTATCGGACGACGCGGATTTTCCGCTGACGGCGCGCACGAACGGCGGCAGGCTCGTCCACCTCAAGGGCGGCCGTGCGCTTATCGGCGATTTTATCGACGCTAAAATAGTGTCGAGCAACACGTGGGCGCTTTTCGGAGAGGCGATAGGCGCAGACCGGGAGGCAGAGAAATGAGCGGTATAATACTTGACGTTTTGATCTCAGTTTTTTGTCTTTATTACGGTTACAGGCTCCGCACAAACCCGCCGGAATTCGGGTCTCCCAAGGGTATCGCGGCAAAGCGCGTACGCGCAAACCCGGACGCATGGGAATACGGGCATAAATTCGCAAGCGGTTATATGCTTGTCTGCGGCGGGGTATGCGCCGTTTTTACGGCGGTGCAGTATTTCGTGTTCAAAGACGGCGCGCCGCTCTATTACACGCTCACGACGGGAATAATGGAGTTTGCGCTTATCGTAATGCTTATTCCGGCGATAAACATAGCAGTCAAGCGGAAATTCGGGGACGATTGAGCCGGACGTTTTTTGAAAGGAGCAGCCCGAAAATGGCAGAGGCAACACCGATGATGCGGCAGTATATGTCGATAAAAGAAAAATACAGCGACTGCATCCTCTTTTTCCGTCTCGGAGATTTTTACGAGATGTTCAACGAGGACGCTAAAATCGCTTCAAAAGAGCTCGATCTCATGCTCACGACGCGCGACCTCGCGAAGGAAAACCCGGACGAGCGCACGCCGATGTGCGGCGTCCCGTATCACTCGTCGGAGGCGTATATCGCGCGCCTCATAGCGAAGGGCTACAAGGTCGCGATATGCGAGCAGACGGAGGACCCCGCTCTCGCCAAGGGGCTTGTGGAGCGCGACGTTATAAGAATAGTCACGCCGGGGCAGGTCATGGAATCTTCTATGCTCGACGAGACGCGGTCAAACTACATCTGTTCGATCTGCGCCGATCCGTCCGGCATGGCGCTCTGCTTTGCGGACATATCCACGGGCGAGATCTGCGCGACGCGCTTTGAAAGAGGCGAAATACACCGCGCAATAAACGAGCTGGGCAGATTTTCTCCAGCGGAGGCGGTCATAAGCCGGAGTGTCGGAGAGATAGACGAGATCTCCCGATTTCTGCGCGACAGGCTAGGCTGTCTCACGGAGGTAATGGACGAGCGGTTCGACTATATGCAGTCCGCGATGCGGCTGTGCGAGCAGTTCGACGCGCCCGATATGGACGCGCTCGGTCTCGGTGACGAGCCGACGGCGGTAAGGGCGGTAGGCGGACTTTTATCCTATATTACGGAGACGCAGAAAACAAATCTGTCGCACATAAATTCGCTCGAATTTTACACGGACGGGAAATATATGGAGCTTGACGTGCAGACGGTCAGAAATCTTGAGCTCACCGCGACGATGAGAACACTCGAAAAAAAGGGCAGTCTCTTGTGGGCGCTCGACAGGACGAAGACAAGCATGGGCGGCAGACTCATGCGCTCGTGGCTGTCGCGTCCGCTTCTCAACCCCGCGATGATAAAGCGCCGCCAGTCCGCCGTGAACGAGCTGTTTTGCGACAGCATCGCGAGGTCGGAGCTTATTTTCACGCTGCGCGAGATAGGCGATATAGAGAGGATAATCGGAAAGATAGTTTTCGGAAGCGCCAACTGCCGCGACCTAAACGCTTTAGCTGAGTCGTGCGAGCGCCTGCCGGAGCTTGTAAAAGGGCTTTCAGACATGAAATCCTCTATGCTGGCGGAGCTGAAGTCGATGGATACTCTCTCGGATATAAGGGAGCTCGTGTTCGGCGCGATAACGGACGATCCGCCGTTTTCCGTGCGCGAGGGCGGCATGATAGCAAAGGGCTATAACGAAGAGGTAGACTATCTGCGCGGACTGCTTGAAAACAGCACGGACGCGCTCGCCGCGATAGAGTCGCGAGAAAAGGAGCGCACCGGGAAAAAGCTCAAGGTCAGCTATAACAAGGTCTTCGGGTATTATATCGAAATACCGCGCTCGATGAGCGACGACGTGCCGGACGATTACATAAGAAAGCAGACGCTGACCAACTGCGAGCGCTTCATAACACAGGAGCTGAAGGAGCTCGAAACAGCCCTGCTTACGGCGAAGGACAAGCTCGCGGAGCTTGAATTCCGCCTGTTTACGGAGATACGCGAAAAAATCGCGTCGGATGTACTTCGCGTGCAGGCAACGGCGGACGCTGTCGCCGCGCTCGACGTGCTCTGCTCGCTCGCAGAGGTCGCCTCCAAAAACGACTACTGCATGCCCGATATCGACCTCTCCGGGGTAATAGACATAAAGGACGGGCGTCACCCCGTCGTCGAGCTTACGCAGACGGACGCGCTGTTCGTGCCGAACGACCTTTTCCTCGACGGCGGCGACTGCCGCACTGCGATAATAACGGGTCCCAATATGGCGGGTAAATCCACATATATGCGTCAGACGGCCCTTATCGTGCTCATGGCGCAGATCGGCTCGTTCGTTCCGGCGAGATCGGCGCGTATCGGGCTCGTTGACCGCGTTTTCACGCGGATAGGCGCGTCCGACGATCTGTCCGCCGGAAAATCGACCTTCATGGTGGAGATGACCGAGGTCGCGGATATCCTGAAAAGCGCCACTCCGCGCAGTCTCATACTGCTCGACGAGATAGGGCGCGGGACCTCGACTTACGACGGCATGAGCATAGCGAGAGCCGTGCTTGAGCACTGCACCGACCGTAAAAGGCTCGGCGCAAAGACGATGTTCGCGACGCATTACCACGAGCTGACGGCGATGGAGGGCCTGATAGACGGCGTAAAGAATTTCAGCATTTCCGCAAAAAAACGCGGAGGCGAGCTGATATTCCTCCGCAAGATCGTGCCCTGCGCCGCAGATGACAGCTACGGCATAGAGGTCGCCGCGCTCGCCGGAGTGCCGGACAACGTCGTGAAGCGTGCGAAGGATATACTGAAGTCGCTCGAGGACGGCGCGGGAGCGCCCGCCCCGAAAACGCGGTCGGAGGACGCTCCGCGGGAGCAGATAACCATGCTCGATATGCGCGCCGACGAGATAACGGAAAGGCTCAGAGGCATTGATATAAACACGGTCACGCCTATCGAGGCGCTCAATCTGCTGTATGAGCTGAAAAAGAAAGCCGACGGGGAAGAGTGATGGGAAAAGAGAGATTTTCAACGCCGATAAAAAAGCATGAGACGGTAATAGGCTGGATATATCTCTTCCTGCACATTTTCGTTGTGTGTGAGCTCATGTTCCGGCTCAATCACCGGCTGTCGCTCGGACTCGATACCGCCGGAGTAAATTTTGCATATTACGCGGTCGGTTTCGCTATTGTGCTCATATTCCTTTTCAGCTTTCTCAAAAAGTCGTTCGGAGATCTGTGTGAAAACCTCGGAAGATCCGCGACGAGCATCATTCTCGGTTATTTCGCCACATACGCCATTACCGTAGCGGTTTCGATAATCGTATCGCTTATCACAACAGGCGGCGTAAATCCGAATGAGAGCGCCATTGACGAGCTCATACCGCTAAATCCCAACGTAATGAAGGCGATCGCCGTATTCCTTGCGCCCGTGGTAGAGGAAACCCTGTTTCGCGGAGTCGTGTTCGGCAGCATAAGAAAATCGAGCCGCGTTTTTGCGTACATAGTCTCGACGCTGCTGTTTTCCGTGTACCATTTATGGTCGTACGTCGCGTTCGGGCTTGACTGGTCTGTACTTATCTATATATTGGAGTACGTGCCGGCGTCGATCGCGCTTGCGTGGTGCTATGAGCGGAGCCGAAATATCTGGGCGCCTATCTTCCTGCACATGGCGATAAATTTTGTATCGATATCGCTGCAGCTTTTATAGAATAAAAATCGTCCGCACCCATAGGTGCGGACGATTTTATTTACTGTTTACCGCCCTTTTGAGCTTTCATTCGCATCGAGTGGTCGAGTATCTTCTTGCGCAGGCGCAGATTGTTCGGCGTGACCTCCAAAAGCTCGTCGTCCGCCATGAACTCAAGGCACTGCTCAAGGCTCATGTTCTTCGGCGGCACGAGACGGAGCGCCTCGTCGCTTCCGGAGGCGCGCATATTCGTAAGCTGCTTTTTGCGGCAGACGTTTACCGTTATGTCCTCGGATTTCGGCGATACGCCGACGATCATTCCCGCGTACACCGGCACGCCCGCGCCGATAAAGAGCGCACCGCGCTCCTGCGCGTAGTAGAGCCCGTACGTCACGGAGTCGCCCGTTTCAAACGCGACGAGCGAGCCCGTATTGCGGCGCGTGACCTCGCCCCTGAACGGCACGTATTTTTCAAAAACGGCGCTCATTATGCCCTCTCCGCGGGTGTCGGTCAGAAATTCGTTCCTGTAGCCGAAAAGTCCTCGCGACGGCACGAAAAATTCGATCTTCATGCGGTTTCCGACGGGCGTGACCTCGACGAATTCGCCCTTGCGCGCGCTTAATTTCTCGATTACCGCGCCCATATATTCCTCCGGCACGTCGATTACGACGCGCTCCACCGGCTCGCACTTCTCGCCGTCTATCGTGCGGAAAAGCACGCGCGGCGGCGACACCTGGAATTCATACCCCTCGCGGCGCATCGTTTCTATAAGTATGGAAAGGTGCATCTCTCCTCTGCCAGCCACGTTGAAGCTGTTGTCGGAGTTCTCCACCGCGCTGACCTTCAGCGATACGTCCTTTAGCGTTTCGCGGTAAAGCCTGTCGCGTATCTGCCGCGAGGTGACGAACTTGCCGTCGCGCCCGGCAAACGGGCTGTCGTTGACTGAAAATGTCATCTCGACGGTCGGCGCGGATATCTGCACGAACGGGAGCGGCTCGACGCTTGATGCGTCGCAGACCGTGTCGCCTATCGTGATGTCGGCAATGCCGGACAGCGCGATTATATTGCCGGAGGACGCCTCTGTGACGGGGGTTTTGTTAAGCCCCTCGAATTCATAGAGGCTGACCGCCTTCGCCTTTTTTCGGAGCTCTCCGTTGTGCCAGTTGCAGACGATGATCTCCTGATTTTGCTTTATCGCGCCGCGCTCGATCCTGCCTATGGCGATACGCCCGACGTAATCGTTGTAGTCGATGGATGAGACAAGCATCTGAAGCGGCTCGCCGTCCATATCGTACGGCGCGGGGATATAGTCGATTATGGTGTTGAAGAGCGGACGCAGATCCTCGCCCGCCGCCTCCGGCCCGTATGACGCAGTGCCGTTTTTGCCGGAGCAGAACAGCATCGGGGAGTCGAGCTGCTCGTCGGTCGCGTCAAGCTCTAAAAGAAGCTCGAGCACCTCGTCGATTACCTCGTGTATGCGTGCGTCGGGCTTGTCCACCTTGTTTACGACTACTATGACCTTGTGCCCGAGCTCAAGCGCCTTTGCGAGCACAAAGCGCGTCTGCGGCATGGGTCCCTCCGCCGCGTCGACGAGAAGTATGACGCCGTTTACCATTTTAAGAATGCGCTCCACCTCGCCGCCGAAATCGGCGTGTCCCGGGGTGTCTACGATGTTTATCTTGACGTCGCCGTACTGTACGGCGGTGTTTTTGGCGAGGATCGTTATGCCGCGCTCGCGCTCAAGATCGTTCGAGTCCATGACGCGCTCCGCCACAGCCTGATTTTCACGGAAAACGCCGCTCTGCTTCAAAAGCTCGTCCACGAGCGTCGTCTTGCCGTGATCGACGTGCGCGATTATTGCAACATTTCTGATTTTTTTCACAAATAACACTTCCCAAATAACATACTTTTTTCATGCAACCGTGAAATTATACACAATTTTTCGGACGATTGCAAATGATTTTTTATAATTATTTGAGAAAAAGCATAAAACTCTTTACTTTCTGAAAAAGCGTGGTATAATACTTTTTGTGACGCGCCGGAGTGTGCGTGAAAACAGAACATACGGGCTTGTAGCTCAGCTGGGAGAGCGCTGCGTTCGCAACGCAGAGGTCATGGGTTCGAATCCCACCAGGTCCACCAGATGGACATTGCACGAACACCTATTTCTTTTTCAAAGGCGGCTTTGCCGTGCTGGTGTGGCTGTAATGTCAACACGAAAACAGAGGGTCAAGGTTTTACGCCTTGACCCTCTGTTTTCGTTGTTATTTGTTATCTTCTTCCCCCTCTTGTTCCTTCTGCCATACCTCAAACTCACGCTGTCCCTGCTCGCTTTCGTAATACTTCCGTATCTCCGGAACAAGGAAGCGGGCAAAGGAATCTATAATGGACTGCGGGAGTTCAATGTTATGAGGTTCCTTTCTGATTTTCTTATCGGACATAGCAGGTATCTCCAAAATATTCAGTTTTCAAGGTGCAATTCAATCTCGTTCTTCCCTTCCTTTCTGCGGCGTATGCCGCTGCTGAATTTCCCGTCTGACCTCCGGCGGGATTTTTGCTACCAGCGCCCGAAGCTGCTCATTCTCCCGCTTTAGCTGTGCCGCTTCAAGGCTCTTACGGACACTGGTTTGGTCTGCGACCTTTTCTTTCAGCCCGGCGTTTTCCTGCGTGAGATAGTCAATCGTTGCCTGATACTTCTTC
>JAFWVB010000043.1 GCA_017518445.1 Oscillospiraceae bacterium
AACCACATAAACCGCTTCATCGCCGAAAACGACTGGTCTTATGAGCCAATCGGAGCCGATAATTTGGACGATTGCAGACTTGTCACGGCAAATTGGCTTGAAAACAACGGCTCAAAGCTCGAGGAAAACGTCCTCGACGAGTCGGCGGCACTACGGCGGCTTTTTGAGGACTATTTTGCACTCGGGCTTGAGGGCGGAATACTCCGCTCCGGCGGAAGAGCCGTCGCGTTCACCGTGGGCGAGATCTTGAGCGACGATATGTTCGTCACGCATTTTGAAAAGGCGGACGCCGATATAAACGGCGCATACCAGATGATAAACCGCGAGTTTGCGCGCCAGATAACGGACACGCATCCGGAGATCCTCTACATAAACCGCGAGGAGGACATGGGCATAGAAAATCTGCGCCGCGCGAAGCAGTCGTATTTCCCCGAATTCATGGTCGAAAAATACAAGGCGAAGTGGAGATAACGCATGGACGCTGTTTATCGCGCCTCCGTCCCCGGCGACGAGCCCGCGCTTAAAGCTGTATGGAAAACCGTTTTCCGCGACAGCGACGGGTATATAGACGCTTTTTTTGAAAATATGTACTCCCCCGGCTGTGCAAGGCTGTGCGAGCTGAACGGAGAGGTCGTCTCCGCGGCGTATCTTCTCGATTTGGGCGATTTTGTCGGCGGCGGCATGCCGGACACTCCCGCGACCGTGCTGTATGCGTTCGCCACCCTGCCCTCTGTACGCGGACATGGCATAGGCGGCAAGGTTTGCGACCTTTTGCTCCGCGACAGCGCACAGACAGCACAGACCGTCTGCCCCGCCGAAGCTGCTCTTTTCCCCTACTATGAGCGCCGATACGGCTACGCGCCGTATTTTCGCGTCCGCGAAACTTCAGTCACGGCGGGCGGCAAGAAAGCCGATATATCGAGCGTTTCCGCGATAGAATACGGAAAAACACGCGAAAATCTCCTGCGCGGCAGGGCGCACATAAGATATAACGAGCGGTCGCTCGATTATCAGCATCTTCTCTGCGCAAACTCCGGCGGCGGCATGGTTCGCTTTGACGGCGGCTGCGCCGCTTATGAGATTTACGGCGGCAAAGTTTTCGTCAAGGAATTTTTGTCGGAGCCGGACTCCGCCGTTGACGCCGCGTCGCTCGTCGCCGCTCTCGGCGCAGACAGCGCCGTCGTGCGATCGCCGTGCTCCGAACACGATACAGACGCCCGTCCGTTTGCCATGCTCATGCCGCGCGGCGGCTCTGAAAACCGCGCTCTTTCGCCGTGGTTTGGCTTCGCATTCGACTGAAAACCGCGATTATTAAAATATTTTTTGTAAATTTAATCTTTTTGAAATATTTTTCTGTTTGTTTTGTAACAATTTGAGGCTAATATTACTCTTGTCAGTAGGGTGAAATCTTTTTCTAATCTTTTTTCATTTTGGCCTCATCATAATAAATAAAAAGCAGTGAGCCTTATCGCCCGCTGCTTTTTATTTGCCTATTTTCACTTTTTCGGGTATAATTGACTTCCCTGCTTGAGGGAAATTTTCTAAAAGGCGTTTATTTATATGACAAGAAAAGAACTCGAAAAGAAATTCATATCAGCCCGCCGGCGCTTCATCGCGTCCTGCTTTCCGCGCCTCAACGACCGTCAGCTCGAGGGCGTCATGACCACAACGGGTCCCGTGCTGCTGCTCGCCGGCGCGGGCAGCGGAAAAACCACCGTGCTTATAAACCGCATCGCAAATCTTCTCCGCTTCGGCAGCGGCTCGGACAGCGGCTTCGTGCCGGAGCATATCGGCGAGGATGAGCTCGCCTTTTTGCAGGCATATAACGACTCTCCGAAGGATGAGGATTTCGAGCGCGCCGCGTCGCTGTGCGCCGTCGATCCGGTCGAGCCGTGGCGGCTTATCGCTATAACCTTCACAAACAAGGCGGCAAACGAGATGAAATCCCGTCTTGAAAAAATGCTCGGACCTCAGGCGCAGGACATATGGGCTCTCACCTTCCATTCCGCTTGCGTCCGCATACTCCGCCGCGAGATCGACAGGCTCGGCTACGACCGCTCGTTCACGATATATGACACCGCCGATTCGCAGTCGGCGATGAAGCGCGTCCTCAAAGAGCTTGACATGGACGAAAAGCTCTTCCCGCCGCGCACGGTGCTCGGACACATAAGCCGCGCAAAGGACGCGATGATGTCGCCGGAGCAGTTTATCGAGGCAGCGCAGGGCAGCTACGACGTGCGCAAAAAGCTAATCGGAGAGGCATATCGCGCCTATTCGGAGCGGCTTAAAGCCGCAAACGCGCTCGATTTCGACGATATCATACTGCTTACCGCAAGGCTTCTTTTGGAGCACGAGGACGTGCGGGAGCACTATCAGCGCCGCTTCAAATATGTGCTTATCGACGAATATCAGGACACGAACAATCTGCAATATATGCTCGCGAGCACACTCGCGGGAGGGCATCGGAATATCTGCGTCGTCGGGGACGACGATCAGAGCATATACAAATTCCGCGGCGCGACGATAGAAAACATACTGAATTTTGAAAACCAGTACAAAAACGCGAAGGTCATACGGCTTGAGCAGAATTACCGCTCTCTCGGGCACATCCTGCACGCGGCGAACGCCGTGATACGGAATAACGAGGGGCGAAAGGGCAAGGAGCTTTGGACCGACCGCGAAAACGGCGATAAGCTGACACTCAACATCTCATACAACGACGACGAAGAGGCGCAGTTTGTCGCCGGCAGGATACTGGCGGGCGTCGCCGTCGGCGCAGCATGGCGTGATTTCGCCGTGCTTTATCGCGTAAACGCGCAGTCAAACAGGCTTGAATTTGCGTTCAAGCGAAACGGTATACCGTACAAGGTCTACGGCGGCATGAAATTCTTCGACCGCGCCGAGGTAAAGGATATGCTCGCCTATCTCTCCGTCATACATAACCCAAACGACGATCTGCGCCTTGTGCGGATAATAAATTCTCCGCCGCGCGGCATCGGCGCGTCTACCGTCGAAAAAGTCGCCGCCATCGCCGCCGAGGAAAATCGGTCGATGTTCGACGTTATGCGCGATTCGCAGAATTACGAAAATCTGCGCGCCGCCGCGCCGAGGCTTCACCTCTTCGTGAATATGATAGATTCGCTCGCATCTTCGCTTGAAACGCTCGCTTTGGACGAATTTTACGACGAACTGCTCTCCGCCTCCGGCTATGTGGACGCGCTAAAATCAAAGGACACCGATGAAAACGCCGCCCGAATTGAAAACGTGTACGAGCTGAAGAGCAATATCATAGGCTACATGAACGACAGCGAACAGCCCACGCTCGCGGGCTTTTTAGACGAGGTCGCGCTCTACACAGACATGGACAAGATGGACGACGACGACAACTGCGTCGTAATGATGACAATGCACTCGGCAAAGGGGCTTGAATTCCCGACCGTGTTCATCGTCGGCGCGGAGGACGGCATATTCCCGAGCATCCGCTCCATAGGCGAGCGCGATGATATGGAGGAGGAGCGCCGTCTCTGCTACGTCGCCATGACCCGCGCGAAGGAAAAGCTGTTTTTCACCTGCGCGAGACAGAGAATGCTGTTCGGACGCACGACCTCCAACTGCATATCGCGCTTCGTCAAGGAAATTCCGGACGTGGATATTGAAAAGCCCTCCGTCGAGCCGCGTTTTTACGGCTTTCCGGACGCGGAGATCGAGCCGCGTCCCCGCGAGGTCAAAAAGCCGGAAAAGCACGTCTCGCATCTGTCCGGCGCATCAGTCAGTCTCCCGAAATTCACCGTCGGAGACGCCGTCTCTCACCGAGCGTTCGGCATCGGCTGCGTAAAATCAGTAAAGCCCGTCGGCGGCGACGCGCTCATAGAGATAGAGTTTGAGAGCGCGGGTGTAAAGCGGCTCATGCTCAAAACCGCCGCCGCGCATATGCAAAAGCTGTAACGGTTTAATCCATTTGATATATACCTTATTATTCTGCCGAAAAGTTGTTTTTCTCACATAACACAAAACAGACGTTTAACGATATCTTTTCCTCGCTCCGCGGGGTAACTTTTCTGATATGCGTCAGAAAAGTCACCAAAAGAACGCAAAAAGGGAGAGGGGATTCCGAATTTCCCCTCTCCCTTTTATCCCTATCCCTTAAAACGGCAAAAGGGAACGGCTTCGTTCCCTTTTGAAACCCTCCGCGACGGCGATGAAAATAGGACAAAATTTAATTCGCACTTAAACGCCGTATGCGTTTTATTCGTCCACGTCCTCGGAGACAAAATAATCCTCAAGTCCGCTGTCATCTCCGAATTCGCTTATTTTGCTCGCGGCTTTATCCTTAAGCTCTCCCGCGCGCTCGCACAGTCTTTCAAAAAAGCCCCTTATCTCCTCGCGGACGATATAGACCGCCGTACACACGGCGACGACTGCGAGAGCTATTGACACGATATAGAATAAATTCCGTCTGTCCTTCATGTTCATAATTCCTCCTTATCGGTATTTTATTATTAGTTATATTATACCACTACTTAAACAAAAATTTCAACACATTTCCGAGCATATTCATGTTAAACCGCTTAAAATCACGTCATTTTTGCGGCAATTATTTTTAATACTTGTAGTTCGTGCGAAAATATAATATAATGATTTTATCTATCGCGCATTTTGCCAATCCGCGGCAGTGCGCTGAAAAACAGTTCAATATACTGCTGTCACCATGCATTTCAAAGGAGTGTGGCTTATGGTAAGAGTAATAAACGAAAAAGGCAACATCAGCGTCTCGAAGGAGGTTTTCAACAACCTCGTCAGCGTCGCCGCTACAAACTGCTTCGGCGTAAAGGGGATGGCTATGCGCTCGATGAGCGACGGGCTCGTCCACCTTTTAAAGCGCGAGTCGATGGGCAAGGGCGTCTATGTGACCTATAACGACGACGGCTCCATATCCATCGAGCTTCATATAATCGTCGAGCAGGGCGTCAACATCGCCGCTCTCGGCGGAAGCATCATGAACGAGGTCGCCTACAAGGTAAACCTCGCCACGGGCGTCGATGTCCGCAACGTCGATATATTCATCGACTCGATTAACCTTGATTAACGGAGGGCAAAGCCTTGATTACAGAAATTAACGGCGCTGTTTACCGCGATATGATATTAAACGGCGCGGCGTCGATCGACATACACAAAGAGGCGATAAACGAGCTTAACGTGTTCCCCGTCCCGGACGGTGACACCGGCACGAATATGAGTCTCACAATGTCGAGCTGCGGCGCGGAGCTTTCAAAAATCAATTCGCTGTCTATGAGCCGCGCGGCGGACGTCACGGCGAGCGCGCTTTTGCGCGGCGCTCGCGGCAATTCCGGCGTTATCCTCTCCCTGCTGTTTCGCGGCATGGCGAAAACCTTTAAGGGACTTGACAGCGTAAACACCCGCGTTTTCGCGGAGGGACTCATGGGCGGAGTCAAATCCGCTTACAAGGCGGTCATGAAGCCGACGGAGGGCACGATACTCACCGTCTCCCGCCTCATGGCGGAGGCTGCGGTCACGATAGCCGAGGAGGACGAGGATTTCGAGTCGCTCTTTGAAAAGCTCATCGCGGTCGGAGAGGAAGCCCTCGCGGACACGATAAACCAGAACCCCGTCCTCAAAAAGGCGGGCGTCATAGACGCGGGCGGCAAGGGTTATTTGTGCATCTGCTCCGGTATGCTGCTCGCCCTGCGCGGAGAAATGCTTGAAGCGGCTCAGTCCGCTGAGGGCGGCGCGGCTCCCAAAAACGTCTTTTCCGTTTTTGAGACCGAGGATATCGAATTTGCCTACGACACGGTCTACATCGTCCGCAAAACGACAGACAAGCCGATCGAGCTTTTACGCGCATATCTCTGCAGTATCGGTGACAGCCTCGTAATTTCCGAGGACGACGACGTTTTCAAGGTGCACGTCCACACCAACATACCCGGCGAGGCTCTGACTGAGTCCGCCAAATACGGCACACTTGAGGTCGCGAAGATCGAAAATATGCGTTACCAGCATGACGAGCTTGTCGAGGAACACACGATAGACTGCAAGCCGACGGAGCCGGAGAAAAAATACGGCGTCGTCGCGGTCTGCGCGGGCGACGGCTTGGGAGACGCCTTCAAGGAGCTCGGCGTCGACCGCCTCATAACCGGCGGCCAAACGATGAATCCGTCCACCGACGACATCCTCTCACAGATAGAGCAGGTCCCGGCGGAGGTCGTCTTTGTGCTCCCCAACAACAAAAACATCATCATGGCGGCACAGCAGTGCGTCCCGCTGACCGATAAAAAGGTCGTCGTCATCGAGACAAAGACCGTCCCGCAGGGCATTTCCGCCATGTATGCGTTCGACGACTCGCTCGATACCGACGAACTCGCCGCGGCTATGGCGGAGTCCGCCTCCGGCGTACATACCGTGCAGATCACCTATGCCGCGCGCGATTCGGAGTTTGACGGCAAATCCATAAAATCCGGCGAGTATCTCGCCCTGCTCGAAAACACTCTCATCGCTAACGAGACCGATTTTGCGGCGCTCCTCGCTAAGGTAGCCGACTCAATAGGCGAATTTGAGCCGGAGCTTATCACGATGTTCTACGGCTCAGACGTCGACGAGGCGGCGGCGCAGGCGTCGTCGAACAGGCTCTCCCTCTCCTTCCCGGACGCGGAGATAACGCTCGTAAACGGCGGCCAGCCCGTATATTATTACATGATCGCCGTCGAATAAGCGTTTTTATCCCGCGTCGCGGCAGGTCTGTACCTCTTGATATTAAAAATAACGGCACGGTATTTATCCTGTGCCGTTATTTTTCATTTTTGAAGAATTCACAAAAAATTCACATTCAGGGCACCACAAACCGCCCCTATTATTCGTCCTATACAGTAAAGGTATCGATCCCTATCTTTTTGGCACCGGAGGAATTGTTTATGAAAACGAAGAATAAGGCACGATATATCTTGATATCCGTTGTCGCACTCGTTCTTTTTGCCGTGATATGGCGCATTGCATACATAAACTTATTGAAAAGTGAAAATACGCCACAGTGGGTCAAGAAGGTCTTTACCGACGGCGTGGTACGACAGCTTAGGCGCGAAATCGACTTCGGAGATAAAGATATTCTTACGTTCGCTGAAAACGGAAATTTGGATAGCATAGAAATAAAA